>JBMOJU010000349.1:0-5343 GCA_049315625.1 Paracraurococcus sp. | reverse complement strand
AGATGCCCGGAGCGAGGGATCGGGGTGGGGTGACAAGCGGCCCAGGATGGCGATAGCGTAACATATGCCCCGCATCCTGATCCTCGGCTTCATTGCCGGCTTCGTCGCGGTCCCGGTCTTCCACCAGGGCACCGCCTTCCTGCTCTACCACGTCGGGAACGACATCCCGGCGGTGGTGGCGTTCTTCGGCAAGACCAACCCGCCCTTCAACCTGGCACCGACCAAGCCGCTCGGCGTGCCGGTGATCGGATCCCAATCCTTCTGGGGCGGGATCTGGGGCATGGTGCTGACCCTGATCCTGGCAAAGCTGCGGCCACCGGCGATCCTCTTCGCCACCATCTTCGGCGCGGTGGCGCTGACCGCGGTGGCGGTTTCCCTGGTGCCCTATCTGAAGGGCTTGCCGACCTGGAACGGCGCCATCCCCTGGCGCGGGCTGCTGTACAACGGCGCCTGGGGCTTCGGGCTGGCGCTGATGCTGATCAAGCCGCTGAACCTGCGGGCCTAGATTCGGTCCGCGCAGGCCACCAAATCCGCCGCGGAGGCGCCGCGATGGACCGTGTTCCGTCCTACGACGACGACATCCTCGCCTGGTCGGAGCACCAGGCGGGGCTGCTACGTGGCCTGAAGCCCGGCGCCGGGCTCCCAACGCACTCGACCTGGAGAACATCGCGGAGGAGGTCGAGGCGGTGGGGCGGTCCGAGCTCGCGGCGGTGGAGAGCCAGATCTTCAACATCCTGGTCCATGCGGTGAAGGCGGCGGCGGCGCCGGGCACGGATCGCGTGCCGCATTGGCTGGACGAAATGGGCGTGTTCCCTCAGGCGGCGCTGCGCGCCTTCGCCCCGAGCATGCGGCAGCGGCTGGACCTGCCGATGATCTGGCGACGCGCGGCGCGCCAGGCCGAGCGGTCGCTGCGCCGCTTCGGCGCGACCCCGCCGCCCCTGCCGGTGGCGTGCCCCTTCACCCTCGATGAGTTGCTCGACGACGCGGTCGAACCCGAAGCCCTCGTCGCCCGGCTGCTCCCGCCCGCCGTCGGCTGACGCTTGCGCCGGCGGCTGGGCGTGCCACTTTTCCTGCCGAGCAGGGAGAACGACCGCATGACCACGCACCGCTTCACCGTCTCGCGCCGCGCGGCGCTCGGGCTGCTCGGCGCCGGGGCGCCGCTGCTGGTCGCCGCCCCCTCCCCGGCCCGGGCCCAGCCGAAGCTCGACAAGGTGAGCTTCATCACCAACTGGCGCGCCCAGGCCGAGCATGGCGGCTTCTACCAGGCGCAGGCCGCCGGCCTCTATCGCAACGCGGGGCTGGAGGTCGAACTCCGCACCGGTGGGCCGCAGATCAACCCGGCCCAGCTCCTGCTCGGCGGACGGGTCGACATGGCCATGGGCAACGGCCTCTCGGCACTGAATTTCGTCCGCGAATCCATCCCCTTCCTCTGCATCGGCGCGATCTTCCAGAAGGATGCGCAGGTGCTGATCGCGCATCCCAACACCGGCTTCACCGGGTTCGAGGCGCTGCGCGGCCGCACCATCCTGGTCGGCGCCGAGGCGCGGGTGACCTGGTGGCCCTTCCTGGTGAAGAAGTACGGGCTGAAGGACGACCAGCTCCGCCCCTACACCTTCAACATGCAGCCCTTCCTGGCCGACAAGCAGATCATCCAGCAGGGCTATCTGGGCTCCGAGCCCTTCACCATCCGCCAAGCCGGGGTGAACCCGGACCTGCTGCTGCTGCACGATGCCGGCTTCGAGAATTACGGCACCACCATCAACATCGGCGCCAAGACCCTGGCCGACCGGCGGGAGGTGATCCAGCGCTTCGTCGACGCCACCATGGCCGGCTGGGACCAGTACCTGAAGGGCCCGGCCGGCGGCGTCGACACGGCACCCGCCAATGCGATGATCAAGGCGCACAACCCGGAAATGGGCGACGACCTGATCGCCTTCGGGACGAAGATGATGAACGAGGCGGGACTGGTCCGCTCGGGCGACGCCGCGACGCTGGGCATCGGCGCGATGACCGAGGCCCGCTGGCAGCGCTTCCATGCCGCGGTGGCGGAGATCGGCGTGCTGCCGGCGACGCTCGACTGGAAGAAGGCGTTCGACCTTTCGCTGGTCAACAAGGGCATCGGCAAGGCCTGAGCCCGGCGGGACCGGCCGGCTCAAACCGCGCCAAATCCAATAAATCGAATTGAGGCCGGAGCGGGCATTTCCGCCGGGATCCGGCCTCCTGGGCGGCTTTCGGCGGTTACGGCCTCAGCGATTGAGGAAAAAAACCGCCTCGACCGCCCCGCTGCGCCCCGGCCGCGGCGCTGGTCGACCATGCCGGGCCCGGCCCAGGCCGGCATGAGGGGGATTTGACAATATTCCTATATCGTGCGTCGGTGATAAGGTCCAGCCCAATCCACCGCGCACGCAAAAAACCCGCCGCGGCCAGGCCGGCGGCGGGGTCGGCAACCCTGCGACGCATCCCGGCCGGCCCCGCCGCCGCCTAGGGCGGCGCAGGCGCGGCCCGGCCTGGTCAGCCCTGGCGGGCCTTCAGGCGGGGGTTCTTCTTGTTCAGCACGTAGATGCGGCCACGGCGGCGCACCACGACGCAGTTCTTGTCCCGCGTCTTGGCGGACTTCAGGCTGTTGCGGATCTTCATCGGACTGGACCTTGGAACGCCGTGCGGCAGCAAAAGAGAGGCGGAGCGTCTAGGGAAACGGCGTCGCCATGTCAACCTGGAGCCTGCTGCGTTCGTTCGCGCTCACGCCGCAAACTCCAGCAATCGTCTGGTCGCGCGATTCAGGCTTTTTGGCGCTCTCGCCTCAACCCATCGCGCTCGAGCCGGCCTATTCAGCGGCTTGCCGAAGGAACCCGTCCCGCGTCTGCGGCAGCTTGCGGCCGAGGATCCGCTCCGCCACCTGGGTCCGCAGCACCTGCGCCGTGCCGCCGGCGATGGCAAACATCCGCGCATCCCGCACATGCCGCTCCAGCGGATTCTCCCGGCTGTAGCCGGCCGCGCCCCAGACCTGCAGCGCCTGGTTGGTGACCTCGATCGCGGTGTCGGCTGCCAGCACCTTGGCCTGGGCGGCGGCCAGCCGGTCGGGGAAGCCGGGTACCCCATCGCCCGGCCCGGCGCTGCGGGCGGCGCGCCAGATCAAGGCGCGGGCGGCCTCCAGCTTGATCGACATGTCGGCCAGCATCCAGGCCAGCCCCTGGAATTCGGCGATCGGCCGGCCGAATTGCCGGCGCGCCTGGGCGTAGTCCAGCGCGTGGTCGTAGGCGCCGGCGGCGATGCCCAGCGCGGCGGTCGCGGCGCCGACCCGCTGGCCGTTATAGGCCTCCATCAGCCGGCCGAAGCCGCTGCCGCCGGCCGGCCGCAGCACCATGGCATCGGGCACCTCCAGCCCACGCAGGTGGATCTCCGCCTCCGGCATGCCACGCAGGCCCATGGACGGGATGCGGCGATGGATGACCAGGCCGGGCGGGTTGCCGGCCGCGTCGCGCACCACCAGGAAGCCGCCGATGCCGCGATCCACCCCGTTCTCGAAGGCGCGGGCGAAAATGAGGTGAAGGCGGGAGACGCCGCCGCCGGTGATCCAGTGCTTCACCCCGTCGATCACCCAGGTGTCGCCGCGGCGGACCGCCCGGGTCGTCATCTCGGTCGCCGCCGAGCCGGCCTCGGGCTCGGTGATGCAGATCGCCGGCTTGTCGCCGGACAGGACGAGGTCCGCCGCCAGCCGCTGCTGCGCCGCGGTGCCATAGGCCATCACCGCGCCGATCGCGCCCATATTGGCCTCGACCGCGATGCGGCCGCAGACGGCGCAGGCCTTGGCGAGTTCCTCGATGACCAGGACGGCATCCAGGTAGGAATGCCCCGGCCCACCCCAGGCGCGCGGCACCGTCATGCCCATGAACCCGGCCTCGGTCATCCGGCGGACCATCGGCCAGGGGTATTGCTCGGTGCGGTCGGTCTCGGCGGCCTGGGCCGCGGCCTCCTGCGCCAATTCGCGGGCCCGGTCGCGCAGCCGCGCCTGTTCGGGCGTCAGCCCATCCATGTCCGTATCCCTTCCTCGCCCGGAATCCCGTTACCCGGCGTTCATCGCCGCCGCAATGGCCGGGGCGAGGTCGCGGAACTCCGCGGCGCGCGGGCTGCGCGAGCGCCAGGCGAGGGCCAGGCTGCGGCCGGGCGCCGCCTCCAGCCCGTCGCCGCCATCCAGCGGCCGGACCTCCACCGCGGTGCCGGCGAGCACGCCGCCCGCCACCGCCAGGCGGGGGACCAGCGTCACGCCAAGGCCGCTGGCGACCATCTGCACCAGCGTGTGCAGGGAGGTGGCAGCGAACCCCTCCTCCCCCGCCAGGGTGCCGCGCGGCAGGCCGCAGGCATCCAGCGCGTGTTCCCGCAGGCAATGCCCGTCCTCGAGCAGCAGCAGCCGCTCCGCCGCCAGGGCGCCGACCGGCACGCGGTCCCGCGTCGCCAGCCGATGGCCGGCCGGCAGCGCGGCAAGGAAGGGGTCGGCGGCCACGGCCAGGGTCTCGGCATCGCCGCAGGCGCAGGGCAGCGCCAGCAGCAGAAGGTCCAGCCGCCCGGCATCGAGATGCGCCACCAGCCGCTCGGTCTGGTCCTCCCGCAGCCAGAGCCGGAGGCGGGGGAAGGCGGCGCGCAGCGCCGGCATCAGCCGCGGCAGCAGGAAGGGGCCGATGGTCGGGATGACGCCGAGCCGGAGCGGCCCGGAGAGCGGATCGCGCGCCGCGGCGGCGGTTTCCGCCACCGCTTCCAGCGAGGCCAGCGCCTGGCGGGCGCGGCCTACCACCTCGAGGCCGAGCGGGGTGAAGACCGGGCGCTTGGCCGCGCCGCGTTCCAGCAGCGCGGCGTCGAGCTGGCGTTCGAGCGCGATGATGCCGGCCGAGAGGGTGGATTGGGTGACGGCGCAGGCGGTCGCGGCGCGGCCGAAATGGCCGTGGTCGGCCAGGGCGAGAAGGTAGCGGAGCTGCTGCGGGCTGGGGAGCGGGATCATCGATGGGTCGATAGGGGCATGCGGCCGCCAGGTCACGCCCTCACGGCGACACCCTGAGCGGGCCGTCGACGACCCGGCGCCCCGCCCCGGCGCCGGGCGCGGCGGGGTCGCCGAAACGCCCGGGCGCGGCGTTGCCATGACACCCGGGCGCGGCGTCGCCGCGACACCCGGGCGCGGCGTCGCCGCGACACCCGGGCGCGGCGTCGCCGCGACACCCGGGCGCGGCGTTACTGCGACACCCGGGCGCGGCGTCGCCGCGACGCCCGGGCGCGGCGTTGCCGCGACGCCCGGGCGCGGTCACGCCTGGATCAGGCGAGGTCGAAGCGGTCCAGGTTCATCACCTTGGTCCA
>JBMOJU010000348.1:0-5347 GCA_049315625.1 Paracraurococcus sp. | reverse complement strand
CCTGGCGCCGGGCGCGGCCTATGCCGTCATCGGCGTGCGCGGCGGCAACGCCAATGCGGTGTTGAAGTCGCTGCGGCTGTATGTCGCTGCGACCGAGGCGCCGATGCTGCTGGCCGGCGCTGGCCGCCCCTGGGGCACCCGGGAGCTGACGGCGACGCTCACCTATGATCCGCCGAGCCTCGCCGCCGGCGCCAATGCGACGCAGGTGGTGACCGTGCCGAACATCCAGGCCGGCGATTTCGTGCAGGCCGGATTCAGCGGCGGTGCCTCGGCCTTCATCGAATGGACGGCCGCGGTCACCGCCACCGGCAGCGCCGGCACGGTGACGGCGCGCGCCACCAACCGGCATCCGACGCTGGCCGTGGACCTCACCGCGGGGACCCTGCTGGTCCGCGCGGTGAAGCCGCGGGCGTGACGCGGATGTCCGGCAAGCCTGGACTGCTGCTCGAGCTCGACTACGTGGCCGCGGCGCAGCTGGTGTTCGACGCCTACATCGACTTCCTCACCAGCCCGGTGGACCCGGCGGAGCGGCGCGACCCGAAGGGCTTCACCGCCTGGAACGCTGCCGGCCGCGCCGCCATGGCGCATCTCGGGGACGTCCTGAAGCGCGTCGAAACCAGCGGCACCCCGGCGCAGCAGGACGCCGTCGGCGAGATCGTCGCCGATGCCCGCCGCAGCTTCGCGGCGCTGACCCCTGACGCAAAGGAGGACCCGGATGCCGACCCAGGAGTCGAGTCCTGACTTCCTCGAATTCGCCTGGATCTGGAACCACGTGCAGCACCAGCCGACGCCGGCGCCGCACCGCCGCATCGCCCGCTGGCTCCAGGCGCGGCACGATGGCGGCGACCAGCGCCTGCTGCTGATGGCCTTCCGCGGCTGCGGCAAATCCACCATGGTCGGGCTGTTCTGCGCCTGGCGCCTGCTGCGCGCGCCGGATACGCGCATCCTCGTCCTCGCCGCGGACCAGGCGCTGGCGGTGAAGATGGTGGCGCAGGTGCGCCGCATCCTCGAACGCCATCCGCTCTGCAAGCCCTTGCTGCGCGACGGCCCCGGCGAATGGGCGATGGACCGCTTCACCGTCGCCCGTCGCGCCGTGCTGCGCGACCCCTCGATGCTGGCGCAGGGCCTCACCGGCAACATCACCGGGGCGCGCGCCGACCTCATCATCTGCGACGACGTCGAGGTGGCGAACAATTGCGACACGCCGGCGAAGCGCGACGAGCTGCGCACCCGCCTCGGCGAATGCGAGTTCATCCTGGTGCCCGGCGGCACCCTGCTGTTCGTCGGCACGCCGCATGCGGCGGAGACCATCTACGCCCCGCCGGGCGAAGGCGCCTTCCTGCAGGGCTATCGCCGCTTCACCCTGCCGCTGCTGGACACGAATGGCGACAGCGCCTGGCCGGAACGCTTCACCGCATCCGGCATCGCCGCGCTGCGCAGCCGCGTCGGGCCGCTCGCCTTCGCCCGGCAGATGCTGCTGCAGCCGGTAGCGGAATCGGCGCTGCGGCTCGATCCCGCGCTGCTGATCCGCTACGCGGAGGAACCGGAGTATCGGGAGGCGGGTGGCCGGGCGCAGCTCTCGCTGCTCGGCCGCCGCTTGCTCTCGGGCGGTGGCTTCTGGGACCCGGCCTATGGCAGGCCCGGCGTCGGCGATGCCAGCGTGCTGGCCTGCGTCTACGTGGATGGGGAAGCCAACAGCTACCTGCATCGCCTCGCCTACCTGACGCACGACCCCGACAGCGCGACGGACCCGGCGACGCAGCAATGCCGGGCGGTCGCCGCGGTGCTGCGCGACCTGCTGCTGCCGGTGGTGCGGGTCGAGACCAACGGGCTCGGCCGCTTCCTGCCGGCGCTGCTGCGGCGGGAACTTGCCCGCGCCAGCATCGCCTGCACCGTGCTGGACCACAGCAGCCGCCGCGCCAAGGCGGAGCGCATCCTGTCCGCCTTCGACCCGGCGCTGGCCGGGCGGCGGCTGCACGCGCATGCCGGCATCTTCCGCACGGGGTTCGCGGCGGAGATGGCGGCCTGGCGGCCCGATGCGGCGAATGGCCGCGACGATGCGCTGGATGCGGTGGCGGGCTGCCTGCTGAACGAGCCGGTTCGGCTGCCGCAACTGCCGCCGGCGGTGCGCGGCGTGCCGTGGCGGGGGGCGTAGGACGCAGGATCGGGGAGGGAAAAGCGTTCCCTCCCTGGCCTTACCCCGCCGGCCGCAGCACCTCCCGCGCATGCCGCGCGGCCCCATCCGCGGTCATCTCCCAGCGCGTATCCTCGCGCAGCCGCGCCAGCCCCATCCCGCGCAGCCGCGCCAGGCAGGGGCCGTCCTTCAGCCCATCCGGCCGGCCCGGCGCGCCAACCAGCGTCAGCCGGTGCAGCGCCGATCGGCAGCAGGTTTCCAGATAGGGCTCGTTCCAATCCGTCACGGAATTCGTGGTTCCCGGTCGCACCGCCAAGGGTGGTCGCGCCGGCCCCCCCGTTCAAGGAGACGACCATGCAGATCGAGACGACCTGGTGGATCACCGCGGTGGAGGCGCCGATCGTCGCCGCGCTGTTCTACATGATCCACGGCCTGCGGCGCGACCTGCAGGACCGCATCGACCGCAGCGACCAGCGGGAGACCGACGTGGTGACCCGCACGCGGGACGAGCTGGCGGAGTTCAAGCTGGAGGTGGCCCGCGCCTATGTGCCGCTGTCGCTGATCCGCGACGTCGACCAGCGGCTGTCGCAGCACCTGCTGCGGATCGAGGCGAAGCTGGAGGAGGTGAAGCGCTGCACGCTGATCGCCCCGCGCGGCCGTGGGGAGGATGCGGCATGACCGCGCCGGAGAGCCTGGCCCTGACCTTGCGCGCCGAGGCCGGCGGCCGGCCGCTGCGGGCGATCGAGGCGCTGGCCGCGCTGGCGGTGAACCGGGCACGGCTGGCGATGGCGGACGCGGCGGGCAGCCAGGCCCCGCTGCCGCCGGCCGGCGATCCGGTGCTGGCGATGTGCCGCCGCGTGGCGGGGCGCGCGGTGGCCGGCGCGCTGCAGGACCCGACGGCGGGGGCGACGCACTGGCACGATGCGGATGCGCTGCCCGGCTGGGCGGTGGGGCGGGTGCCGAGTGCGGAGATCGGGGGGTTGGTATTTTATCGAATCGAGTGAGGGAAGGTCGGGGAGAAAAAAGCATTTCCTCCCCGGTGGACGCATGCGTCCGAACCCTGGCCTGTTTTTCCGAGTCGGCGCTCGCCACGCGGCGAATGCCAGACTGAGAAAAAACAAAGGTGGGGTCGGGGGAGGACATGCTTTTTCCCCCGGTCTTCCTTCCTACCGCGCCGTGTACCCCCCATCCACGCACCAGCACTGCCCGGTGACGAAGCTGGCCCGCGCCGAGGCCAGGAACAGGATCACCTCGGCGATCTCCGGCGGCTGGCCGTAGCGGCCCATCGGGATGGCGCCGACCATCTCGGCCAGGATCGCCGGGTTGGCGCGGCTGCCGGCGGTCAGCGGCGTTTCCGTCGGCCCGGGCCCGACCGCGTTCACCCGCACGCCGAGCGGCGCGTATTCCAGCGCGACCGAGGCGACCAGGCCGTTCAGCGCGTGCTTGCTGGCGGAATAGGCCGCGCCGGCGCGGAAGCCGACCACGCCGAGCTGCGAGGAGATGATGACCGCGCCGGGCGTATTGGGCGATTGCCGCAGCGCCGGCAGGGTCGCGCGCAGCACGCGGGCGCCGCCGGTCAGGTTGATCTCCATCAGCCGGTCCCATTGCGCGTCCGACATCGCCGCGAAATCGGTGCGCAGGATCACCCCGGCGCAATAGACCATGGCATCCAGCCCGCCGAGATCGCCGATCAGCCGGTCCAGCGCCGGGCCGACCGCCTCGCGCTGCGTCAGGTCCAGCGGCAGCACGGCGGCGCCGGGGAATTCGGCGGTGAATTCGGCGGCCTGCGCGTCGTCCAGGACCGTGGCGGCGATCGCCGCGCCGCGGCTGGCGGCGAGCCGCGCGGTGGCGAGGCCGATGCCGGAGCCCGCCCCGACGATGAGGGTGCGCCGGCCGGCCAATTCGCCCTGCTGTGCTGCCTGGATCATGCGCCGGCCTTTCCTGATGCGGTCCGGGGCAGCCTGCGGCCGGTGGGCGGGACGATGCAAGCCGGCGGGACGTTGACAGCGGATGCGGGGCAGACCCAGTTTCCCGCCCCGAGGGAGTGATCGCCATGGCCGGCTCGGACCAGACGAAGAAGCATTTCAGGCTGCGCAGCCAGCGCTGGTTCAACGACCCGGAAGACCCGGGCATGACCGCGCTCTACACCGAGCGCTACCTGAATTTCGGCATGACGCGGGGCGAGCTGCAATCGGGCAAGCCGATCATCGGCATCGCCCAGACCGGCTCCGACCTCTCGCCCTGCAACCGCCATCATCTGGACCTGGCGAAGCGGGTGCGCGACGGCATCATCAGCGCCGGCGGCATCCCGCTGGAATTCCCGATCCACCCGATCCAGGAAACCGGCAAGCGGCCGACCGCGGCGGTGGACCGCAACCTGGCGTACCTTTCCCTGGTCGAGGTGCTGCACGGCTACCCGCTGGACGGCGTGGTGCTGACCGCCGGCTGCGACAAAACGACGCCGGCGGTGCTGATGGGCGCCGCCACGGTCAACATCCCGGCCATCGTGCTGTCCGGCGGGCCGATGCTGGACGGGCATTTCCGCGGCCAGCTCACCGGCAGCGGCACCATCGTCTGGGCGGCGCGCAAGCAACTGGCCGCCGGCGAGATCGACTACGAGCGCTTCATGGACCTCGTGGCATCAAGCGCCACCAGCGTCGGCCACTGCAACACCATGGGCACGGCGCTGTCCATGAACAGCTTGGCGGAAGCGCTGGGCATGTCGCTGCCCGGCTGCGCCGCCATCCCGGGGCCGTACCGCGAACGCGGCCAGATGGCCTATGCCACCGGCCAGCGCATCGTCGCCATGGTGCATGAGAACCTGCGCCCGTCCGACATCATGACCCGCGCCGCCTTCGAGAACGCGATCCTCGCCGCCAGCGCGATCGGTGCTTCCACCAACTGCCCGCCGCACATCATCGCCATCGCCCGGCACATGGGCGTCGCGCTGAAGATCGAGGACTGGGACACGATCGGCCACGACATCCCGCTGCTGGTCGATTGCCAGCCGGCCGGGCGCTTCCTGGGCGAGGCCTTCCACCGCGCCGGCGGCGTGCCGGCGGTGATGAAGGAATTGCTGGACGCCGGGCAGCTGCGCGGCGGAGCGATGACGGTGACCGGCAAGACCTATGCGGCGAACCTGGAGGCGATCGAGCCGCCGGACCGCGAGGTGATCCGCGCCTATGACGCGCCGATGAAGCCGCATGCCGGCTT
>JBMOJU010000039.1:0-23274 GCA_049315625.1 Paracraurococcus sp. | reverse complement strand
GCCAGCGTGGTCGGATCGTCGGTCACTCGCAGCCGGCCTAGATCGGCATGCGCATGACGTCCTGGTAGGCGGCGACGACCTTGTCGCGCAGCGTCGTGGCGGTCTGCAGCGCCATCTCCGCCCGCGAGACCGCCAGCACCACATCCGTGACGCTGCCCTGGCCGAGCAGCGCCTGGGTGCTGGCGGCATCGGCGGAGCGGCCGAGCTCGACCGCGCCCTCCACCGCCCGCTGCAGCGTGGCGCCGAAATCGCCGCCCTCGCCGCCCGCCGCCTGGGCCTGGGTGGCGCGGTAGGCCGCGGCGGCCTGGACGGGGGCGAGGGCGGCGGGCATCAGCGCAGTGCCTCAATCGTCCGGGTCAGCATGCCGCGCGTGACTTCCAGCACCGAGAGGTTGGCGCTGTAGCTGCGCTGCGCCTCCCGCATGTCCATCATCTCCACCAGGCTGTCGACATTCGGCCGCTTGACGTAGCCGCGCGCGTCGGCGGCGGGGTGGGCGGGGTCGTGCATCTCCGGGAAGTCGCCTGGCGCGGCGCCGATCCGCCGCACGTCGACCGTCTCCGCACCCAGCTCCCGGTCGAGCCGGGCGCCGAAGGTCACGGTCTTGCGCCGGTAGGGCTCGGCCCCTGGGGTCTCCCCGGTGCTGTCGCGGTTGGCCAGATTCTCCGCCACCACCCGCAGCCGGGTGGATTGCGCCGCCATGCCGGCGGCCGAGATGCGCAGCGCGCGTTCCAGATCCATGCGCCCTCCCCTATTGCGCCCGGCCGAGCGCGGTGCGGAACAACCCAAGCCAGCGACGGTGCAGCCCAATCGCCAGCGCATGCGCGCCGTCCGTGTCCGCGACCTTCATCGCTTCCCGGTCGAGCGACACCGCGTTGCCGTTCGGCGTCGTCTCCGTCGCCGTGCGATCGATCCGCGCCCGCGGGTCGCGGGCGACGACCAGATGCCGGTCATCGGTCCGCGCCAGGCCGACTGCCTGGGCCCCCTGGCGCTGCACCACCCGGGCGAAATCCGTCAGGTCGCGCGGCCGGTAGCCGGGCGTATCGGCATGGGCGATGTTTTGCGCCAGCACACGCTGCCTGGCGTCCACCCAGGCGAGGCGGCGTTCGGCAAGGGCGACCGGGGCGCTTTGCGAAGGGTCCATGCCGCCGATCCTGGCCCGGGGAGGATGAAGATTCGGTAAAGCCGGCCCCGGCCCGCCTGGCGAGGCTTCCTTAACCCGCGCGGGCGCAGGCTCCCCGCATGGCCAGTTCCGATCCGACCCCCACCAGCGCCGCCATCGAATCCCTGCGGGGGACCCTCGCCTTCGCCCGCGCCCTGGTCGAATCCGGACGGCGGGTCGATCTGACCGGCCTCGATACCGGCGCCGCGGCGCTCTGTGCCGCCATCGCCATGCTGCCGCCCGACAGCGCGCGGCCCATGCTGCCCGCTCTGGTCGCCCTGCTCGACGAGGTCGACGGCCTCGGCGCCGCCCTCTCCACCCGCTGATACGCCCTTGGTTCGGCAGGAGGCCGACGCTTGATCCTCGACATGGACGGCATGCTCAAGGCGCTGGGCGCCCTCGCGGCGGTACTGGTGCCGCTCTGGCTCGCGGCGCGGGCGGTGCGCAGCGGCCGCTCTTCCGGCGGCGGCGGACGCCGGTTGGCGATCGGCGAGGTCGTGGCGCTCGACTCGCGGCGGCGTATCGTCCTTCTGCGCTGCGACGGGCGCGAATTGCTGTTGCTGACAGGCGGCAGCCAGGATGCGGTGATCGGCTGGCTGCCGGAGCGGCCGGCGCCATGAAGGCACTCGTCCCCGCCCTGCTGCTCTGCGGCCTCGCCCTGCCGGTCATGGCGCAGAGCGTGAGCATCGACCTTGGCGCCGCCGGCCAGCCGGGCGCCACCGCGCGGCTGGTGCAGCTCACGGCGCTGGTCGGCGTGCTGTCACTGGCGCCCTCCCTGCTGGTGATGGCAACCGCCTTCACCCGGATCGTCATTGTGCTGTCCCTGCTGCGCAGCGCCATCGGCGCGCAGGGCGTCCCGCCCAACCCGGCGCTGGTCGGCCTCGCCATGTTCCTGACGCTCTTCGTCATGCAACCGGTGCTGGAGCAGAGCTGGGCCGCGGGCCTCGATCCGCTGATGCAGGGCCGGATCGGCGAGATCGAAGGGCTGCAGGCCGCGGCGGAGCCGTTCCGTCGCTTCATGGCGGCGCAGGTCGCCGATGCGGACCTCTCGCTGTTCCTCGACCTGGCCAAGCTGCCGCCGGTGCCGGAAGGCGCGGCGCCGGAGCAGATCCCCTGGCGCGCCCTGCTGCCCGCCTTCCTGGTCAGCGAACTGAAGCGCGCCTTCGAGATAGGCTTCCTGCTCTTCCTGCCCTTTCTGGTGCTCGACATGGTGGTGGCCAGCCTGCTCATGTCGCTCGGCATGATGATGCTGCCGCCGAACGTGGTGGCGCTGCCCTTCAAGCTGATCTTCTTCGTGCTGGTGGATGGCTGGCGGCTGGTGTCGGGCAGCCTGGTGCAGGGGTTCGGCTGAGGGTCTGTGCTCCATCGCATTGCATACTGTAACCAGTGCGAGGCATGATCGACGGCGACGACACCACTGAGGTCATCGCCATGCGTCGCACCGGCCTTGCGTTCCTGATCATGCCATTGCTCGCGCTGGTGGCGCCGAATGCGGTGGCGGAACCCTCCGGCGGTCCTGCCGTGCAACGCAGCTGCGTCGTCGATGCGGGCAACGGTACCAGGCGAACGCTCACCGCGTCCGCCCTGTTCGAGCGGACATGGAATTGGCGGGGCAATCCGCCGGACACGCCTGTCCTGCCCATGGTCCCGGCCCGGCGCGACCATCCGGCCGCGGCGGCGAAGAGCGTCACCGAAGTGGAGTTCGCCAACGACCTGCTGACCCGGATGCTGCCCGGCGTGAAGGACACCAACCGGCTGACCTTCATCGCCGCGGCCAATCCCGATGGCGCGCCGCGCCGGGACCTGTCGAAGGAGCCCGATGCCGACAACCGACATCCGGAGGCGCAGGGCATCCTCGTTACCGCAACCCAATCCAACGCCTCCACCACGCGGCTGCGGCTCTCGACGCCGCCGATCCGCACCGTCGAATATCCGCCGCCGGACCGGGACGCCTGGTGGAACACGCTGTCGCGCGGTTGGCGCTACGTCGTGGCCATTTGCAACAGCGACACCGACGAGCTGCTCGGCTTTGCCACCTTCACGCAGGAGGTGCGCTCGAACGTCTTCGGCCAGGTGGTCAAGTACGCGGTGCTGGCGGGGTTCTGGATGCTCACCGTCCTGATCGCCTATCGCCTGCACCACACCCTGACGACCCGGCTCTGGCACCAGGGAAACCCGGAGTCGCAAGATCCACCGTCCTTCGGCTGGCGGATCGGCAGGGCGATCAACCCGATCTTCATCGCCCAGGACGCGGCGGGCAGCGGCAGCCTGGCGAAGATCCAGCTGCTGTTCTTCACCGGAGTCGTCGTCGCCATCGTCGCCCAGGCATGGTACGCGACCGATACCCTACCGGCCTTCTCCATCACGGTCCTGGCGCTGCTCGGCATCACCTCGGCCGGCTCCGTGCTGTCCCGTGCCGCGTCGGGTGGTGCGCTTGCCGCGGCCAACCGGGCCTGGCTGGTCGGCCGCGGCGTGCTCTCATCCGATCCGCGGATGCCGAAGCTCACCGACCTGTTCGGGACCGAGGGGGAAATCGACATCACCCGGCTGCAGGCACTCTGCTTCAGCGCCTATGTGCTGATCGCGCTGCTGACCGTGGCACCAGTGGACATTCCGACCTTCGAGGTGCCGGAGCAGTTCCTCTATCTGATGGGGCTGAGCCAGGGTGTCTATGTCGCCGGCCGCACCTTCACACCGGAGGCGGTGCGGCGGCTGAACGAGGATCTCGAGCGACTACGCAAGGCGGAGCGTGACTGGATGACAGCCGCCGAGGGCAGCCCCGCCCGCGAACAGGCCAAGTTGGATTTCGACACGGCCCGGGAAGCGGCGGCGGTCAGCCTCGACGCCACGACCGAAGGCGACAAGCCGGCCGATGCATTGCGCCACGTCACCCTGCCCCCGCGAGCCGGCCCGGCAATGCAAGGCGGCACCTGGTAGGCGGCGCAATCACTCCGGCGTCAGGCCCATCTGCCGGACCACCTGGGTCCACTTGCCGATCTCCGCCGCCACATAGGCGCCGAAGGCCTCGGGCGGGCCGGATTGCGGCTGGATGCCCTGGCGCGCCAGAGTGCCACCGACATCGGGCCGCGCCATGGCAGCCTGCAACGCGGCGTTCAGCCTGGCGATGACGGCCGCGGGCGTGCCGGCGGGGGCGAGGATGCCGCCCCAGCTCACCGTCTCGAAGCCCGGCAGCGTGTCGGCGATCGGCGCCAGTTCCGGCGCCTCCGGCACCCGCGCCAGGGACGACACGGCAACGCCGCGCACCCGGCCGGCGCGGACATGCGGCAGCAGCACGGGGACGGTATCGAAATTCACCGGGATGACGCCGGCGATGAGGTCGGCGGTCGACGGCGCGCTGCCGCGATAGGGCACGTGGGTGAGCTCGACTCCCGTAAGGCTCTTCAGCAGCTCCATCGCCATGTGGCCGGCCGAGCCGACTCCGGCCGAGCCATAGCTCATCCGCCTCGCCTGCTGCTTTGCGTAGGCGAGGAACTCGGGAAAATCCCGCACCGGCACAGCGGGATGGACTGCCATGATCTGCGGCACGATGGAGACCGCCATGACCGGGGCGAAGTCGCGCAGCGCATCGAATGGCGTGCGCGGGCCATAGAGGGCGGGGCCCATGCCGTTCGGCCCGGCATTGCCCATCAGCAGCGTGTAGCCGTCAGGCGCGGCGCGGGCGACCAACTCGGCGGCGATGAAGCCGTTGGCGCCGGGGCGATTCTCGACCACCAGCGTCTGGCCCAGCGATTCGGTCAGGTGCGGCGCGAGGAGGCGGGCGATGATGTCGCTCGCCCCGCCCGGCGGATAGGGGATGACCATGCGGATCGGCCGGGTCGGCCACTCCGCCTGCGCTCGCGCCAGGCGCGGCACAGCCAGTGCGCTCCCGCCGAGGATCAATCCACGACGGGTCGGCCGCAACGTACTGGCCGTTCGAGTCACGGCTCCGGTGCTCCGCTTCGGCTGCGCCCTGCGCCGATCGAACGGCGTCAGCCCGCCGCGGCGACGGCGCGCTTTGCCATCACGGTGACGAGATGCGCGCGGTACTCGGCGCTGCCATGGATGTCGCCGTTCAGCCCATCGGCCGGCTGCTTCACCGCGGCGACCGCGCCTTCCGACCAGTTGGAGGAGAGGGCGGCTTCCATCTCCGCCTGGCGGAACACGCCCGGGCCGGCGCCGTTGACGGCAACGCGGACGCCGGAGGCGGTCTTGGCGACGAAGACGCCGGCCATGACGTAGCGGCTGGCCGGGTTGCGCATCTTGGCGTAGCCAGCCTTCTCGGGAACGGGGAATTCGATCGCCACCAGCAGTTCGCCCGGCTCGAGCGCCGTGGTGAACATGCCCTGGAAGAAATCATCGGCCGCGATGCGGCGCTTGTCGGTGACGACGGTGGCGCCCAGGCCGAGAACGGCGGAGGGGTAATCCGCAGCCGGGTCGTTGTTGGAGACGCTGCCGCCGATGGTGCCGCGGTTGCGAACCTGAATGTCGCCGATGGTGCCGGCCATGGCGGCGAGTGCAGGAATGGCGGCCTTCACCTCGGCGCTGTTTGCCACCTCGACGTGCTTGGCCAGCGCGCCGATGACGAGCGTGCCGCCATTGCGCTTGATGCCCTTCAGCTCGGCGATGCCGGACAGGTCGACCACCGAGGTCGGCTTGTTCAGGCGGTGCTTCAGCGCCGGCAGCAGGGTCTGCCCACCGGAGATCGGCCGGGCATCCGGATCGGCCGAGAGGATCTTGACCGCATCGGCGACCGAAGTCGGCTTGTGGTAAGCGAAATCATACATGGGAAGAACTCCTATGCTCGTTGACCGGCCGATTCACGCTTCCGGGCTGACGCCCTCCAGCGATCGGACGGCAGGCCCCCTATTCCGCCGCCAGCTTATGGCCGGCGTTGATGATGTTCCAGACCTTGGCGGGCGTCGCCGGCATCTCGATGTGGCGCACCCCGTAATCCTTCAGCGCATCGACCACGGCATTGATGACCGCGGGCGGCGAGCCGATGGCGCCGACCTCGCCGCACCCCTTCACCCCGAGCGGGTTGTGGGTGCAGAGCGTGACATGGGTGGCAACCGAGACGGGCGGAAGGTCATCCGCCCGGGGCATCTGGTAATCCATGAAGCTGGCCGAGAGCAGCTGGCCGCTCTCGTCATAGACCGCCGTCTCCAGCAGTGCCTGGCCGATGCCCTGGGCGACACCACCCTGGACCTGGCCCTCGACGATCATCGGGTTGATCACCCGGCCGACATCATCCACCGCGGTGAAGTTCACGACGGAAACCTGGCCGGTCTCCGGCTCGATCTCCACCTCGCAGATGTGGCAGCCGCCCGGGTAGGTGAAGTTCTTCGGGTCGTAGAAGGCGGTCTCGTCGAGGCCCGGCTCCAGCTCCTCGATCGGGTAGTTGTGCGGGACATAGGCCGTGAGCGCGATCTCGCCCCAGGACTTGGTCTTGTCGGTACCGGCGACGCGGAAGGTGCCGCGGTCGAACTCGACGTCCTCGACCGAGGCCTCCATCAGGTGGGCGGCGATCTTGCGCGCCTTGAGGACGATCTTGTCCATCGCCTTGACCATGGCGCTGCCGCCGACCGCCAGCGACCGGGACCCGTAGGTGCCCATGCCGAAGGGGATCTTGGCGGTGTCGCCATGCACGATGTCGACCTGGGCCAGCGGCACGCCGAGCCGGTCAGTGACCAGTTGCGCCAGCGTCGTCTCGTGGCCCTGGCCATGGCTGTGGGTGCCGGTCAGGACGGTGACGCTGCCGGTCGGGTGGACGCGGATGGTGCCCACCTCATACAGCCCGGCGCGGGCGCCGAGCGAGCCGACGACGGCGGAGGGCGCGATGCCGCAGGCCTCGACATAGGTCGAGATGCCGATGCCCCGCAGCTTGCCGCGCGCCTTGGCCTCGGCGCGGCGCGCCTCGAACTCGGCATAGCCGGACCCGATCAGCGCCTGGTCGAGCGTCGTCTGGTAATCGCCGCTGTCGTACTGCAGGGCGATCGGCGTCTGATAGGGGAAGGCGTCGACCGGGATGAAGTTCCGCCGGCGAATCTCAACCTTGTCGATCCCCATCTCCCGCGCCGCGACATCGACCAGGCGTTCCAGCAGGAAGGTCGCCTCCGGCCGTCCGGCGCCGCGATAGGCATCCACCGGCACGGTGTTGGTGAACAGCGCCTTCACCTCGGCGTAGACGGTCGGCGTGGTGTACACGCCGGCCAGCAGCGTGGCGTAGAGGTAGGTCGGAACACTCGTCGCAAAGGTCGACAGGTAGGCGCCCATGTTGGCCAGCGTCTGCACATGCAGCGCCAGGAACTTGCCGTCGGCGTCGAGCGCCAGCTTGGCCTTGCTGACATGGTCGCGGCCATGCGCGTCCGTCATGAAGCTTTCGGTGCGCTCGCAGGTCCACTTCACCGGGCGATGCACCTTGCCCGCGGCCCAGGTGACGATGGCTTCCTCGGCGTAGTGGAAGATCTTGGAGCCGAAGCCACCGCCGACATCGGGCGCCACCACCCGCAGCTTATGCTCCGGAAGGTGCAGCACGAAGGCACCCATCAGCAGCCGGATGACGTGAGGGTTCTGGCTGGTGGTGTAGAGCGTGTACTCATCGGTGGTGCGGTCGAAGTCGCCGATCGCAGCGCGCGGCTCCATCGCGTTTGGCACCAGCCGGTTGTTCACCAGATCGAATTCGACGACCTTGTGCGCGGTCTTGAAGGCGGCTTCGTTCACCGCCGGGTCGCCGATGTGCCAGTCGTAGCAGAGGTTGCCGGCGACCTCGTCATGCACCAGCGGCGCGCCAGGGGCGATGGCGGCCTCCAGGTGTGCGACGGCGGGCAGCACGTCGTAGTCCACGATGATCGCCTCGGCGGCGTCACGCGCCTGGCCCTTGGTCTCGGCGACCACGACGGCGACCGCATCGCCGACGAAGCGCACCTTGCCGACCGCGAGGACGGGATGCATCGGCTCGGCCATCGCCGAGCCATCCTTGTTGTGGATCTGCCAGCCGCAGGGAACACCGCCCAGATCGGGCATGTCCGCGCCGGTGAAGATGCCGACCACGCCCGGCATCGCCTTCGCCACGGCGATGTCGATGCCGTTGATCCTGGCATGCGCATGCGGGCTGCGGAGGATGGAGGCATAGGTCTGGTTCGGGCGGTTGATGTCGTCCGTGTACTGGCCGCGGCCGGAGAGGAAGCGCAGGTCTTCCTTGCGCTTCGGGCTCGCACCGATTCCCTCGAAGGGTGTCACCACGTTCATTGCGTTGCCTCCCAGGCGAGTGGGTGCCCTGCCGGGGCGGCCAGCCCGCACGGCCCCGGACACCCCTCTTTTTTAGGCGGGTCGGGCGCGCCCGGCGGCGCGCCCGCCAGACCTATTCCGCGGCAGGCGCCAGCTCGGCGCGCCGGCCGTGCATCACGTCCTGCGCGGCGGCGATCGCCTTGACGATGTTGTGGTAGCCGGTGCAGCGGCAGAGGTTGCCCTCGAGCCCCTCGCGGATTTCCTTCTCCGACAGACCGTCCGGGTGCTTCTGCACCAGGTCGATGGCCGACATCACCATGCCCGGGGTGCAGAAGCCGCATTGCAGGGCGTGATACTCGCGGAAGGCCTCCTGCATTGGATGCAGGGTACCGTCGGCCTTGGCCAGCCCCTCGATGGTGGTGACCTGCGCACCATTGGCCTGCAGGGCGAGCACGGTGCATGACTTCACGCTCTCACCGTCCACATGCACCACGCAGGCGCCACACTGGCTGGTATCGCAGCCGACATGGGTGCCGGTCAGGCGCAGCGTCTCGCGCAGCAGCTCCACCAGCAGCGTGCGGCCTTCGACCTCGGCCGTGTGGGTGGTCCCGTTCACGGTCAGTGTGACTTGCGGCATCCCGCGTCTCCCCCGGTGGCAGCGGCCGGACAGGCCGCGTATCGGCCGCAAAGGTCGCCTCGCCCTTGGCTTCCGTCAAGCACCGCGGCATGACCTATTGGTCGAAGGGGTGCTCAGCCCTGCCCTGCCGGCAGCGGCACCACCCGCTTACGCCCGCGGGTGGCCAGCACCAGCAGGCCGAGCCCCAGCGTGCCAAGCGGCCAGAACAGCCAGATCGTGCCGAGGGCCATCGCGCCGAACATGCCGGCGCCGGCCGCGACCTCCGGGTCCGAGCCGGACAGGAAGGGGCCGATCGCCGTGCAGGTCGCCAAGCCGCCCAGCAGCATGAGGAGCTGGAAGCTCCAGAATACCGACTTGATCGCCCGGCCGACCGGGCCGCGGCGCTCGCGCACCTCGACCAGCACCGGTCGGGACATCTCAGGCGGCGATCAGCGCCGCGCCCTTGGCGATCGCCAGTGGATTCTCCGCGTCTGGTCGGTCGTGCAGGTGGCAGGCGGCGACATGCCCGGGGTCCAGCGCCGTCGCCACATGGTTGAGCGTCGGCTCCTCCGTCCGGCAGCGGTCGAACGCGTAGGGGCAGCGGGTGTGGAAGCGACAGCCCTTGGGCGGATTGATCGGGCTGGGGACATCGCCTTTCAGGATGATCCGGGTCCGCGCCGCCCCCGGCATCGGCACCGGCACGGCCGAGAGCAGGGCTTCCGTGTAGGGATGCTTCGGCGCGGCGAAGAGGCCGCGCTTCGGCGCCACTTCCACGATCTTCCCGAGGTACATGACCGCGACCCGGTGGGTCATGTGCTCGACGATCGCCAGGTCGTGGCTGATGAACAGCATCGCCAGACCGAGTTCCGCCTGCAGGTCCTGCAGCAGGTTTACGATCTGCGCCTTGACCGAGACGTCGAGTGCCGAGACGGCCTCATCGCAGACGATGAGATCGGGCTCGGCCGCCAGTGCCCGGGCGATGCCGATTCGCTGGCGCTGGCCGCCACTGAATTCATGCGGCCAGCGGTTCACCGCATCGCGCGGCAGGCGGACGGTGTCCATCAGCTTGGCGACGCGGGCGTCAAGGTCCTGCGAATCCTTCGCCATGCCGAAATTGCGGATCGGCTCGGCCAGGATGTCCTTCACCCGCATGCGCGGGTTGAGCGATGAGAAGGGGTCCTGGAACACCACCTGCACCCGCCGGCGCATCGGTCGCAGCGCGGCGGCGGAGAGGTCGTCGATTCGCTTGCCATCCAGCACCACCTGCCCGGCGGTGATGTCGAACAGCCGCAGGATGGCCTTACCGACGGTGGACTTGCCGCAGCCCGATTCGCCGACGAGGGACAACGTCTCGCCCTTGGCGATGCTGAAGGAGACGCCGTCGACGGCGTAGACATAGCCGGTGGTGCCGCCGAGGAAGCCGCCACGCAATGGGAAATGCTTCTTCAGGTCGGTGACGTCGAGGATGGGAGTGCTCATGCCGCGATCGCCCCTTCCTTGGCCGAGTAGTGGCAGGCAGCGATGTGGCCCGGGGCCTTCTCCTCCAGCGCCGGCGCAACCTGGCGGCACATATCGGTGACCTGTGGGCAACGGCTGGCGAAGACGCAGCCGGGGATCTTCTGCTTCAGGCTGGGCACCAGGCCGGGGATTTCCGCCAGCCGCGTTTCCTCCCCGTGCAGGGAGGAGCCGAGCTTCGGCATCGAGCCGAGCAGCCCCTGCGTGTAGGGGTGCTTGGGGTCGCGGAACAGGGGGCCGACGGCGGCTTCCTCGACCTTGCGACCGGCATACATGACGATGACGCGCTCCGCGACCTCCGCCACCACGCCGAGGTCGTGGGTGATCAGCACGATGGCGGCGCCGACGCGGTGCTTGAGGTCGCGCATGAGTTCCAGGATCTGCGCCTGGATGGTGACGTCGAGCGCGGTGGTGGGTTCATCGGCGATGAGCAGCTTCGGGTTGCAGGCGAGCGCGATGGCGATCATCACCCGCTGCCGCATGCCACCCGAAAGCTGATGCGGGTATTCGCGGACGCGGCGGGCCGGCTCCGGGATACCGACCAGGGTCAGCATCTCCACCGCCTTGGCCTCCGCCTGGCTGGCCGAGAGGCCCTGGTGCAGCCGCAGCGTCTCGCCGATTTGCCGACCCACGGTCAGCACCGGGTTCAGCGAGGTCATCGGCTCCTGGAAGATCATGCTGATCTCGTTGCCGCGGATGTCGCGCATCTCGCGGTCGGAGAGCTTCAACAGGTCACGACCCTGGAAGCGGATCGAACCCGCGATCCTGCCCGGCGGCTCCGGGATCAACCGCAGGATGGACATGGCGGTGACGGACTTGCCGCAGCCGCTTTCGCCGACGATGGCCAGCGTCTCGCCGGCCTCAACGTGAAAGGAGACACCGTCCACCGCACGGTTGACCCCGTCCGGCGTACGGAAATGGGTCTGGAGTTGATCGACCTCGAGCAGCGCCATGGGGTCAGAGCCTCTTTGCCATGCGCGGGTCGAGCGCGTCGCGCAGCCCGTCACCCAGCAGGTTCACGGCGAGCACGGTGACGGACAGGAAGATTGCCGGGAAGAAGACGATGTAGGGCTTCACCTGCCAGAGCGCCCGGCCCTCCGCCATGATGTTCCCCCAGGACGGGATGATCGGCGGCGTGCCGGCACCGATGAAGGACAGGATGGCCTCGGTGATCATCGCCGCGGCGCAGATATAGGTGGCCTGCACGGTGATCGGCGCCAGCGTGTTGGGCAGGATGTGGCGCCAGATGATCATCGGCGTGCGGGTGCCGGCGGCGACCGCCGCTTCGACGTAGGGTTGCTCGCGCAGACTCAGCACCACGCCGCGCACCAGGCGGGAGACGCGGGGGATCTCGGCGACCGTGATGGCGATGATCACGTTCTGCACGGACCCCCGCGTCAGCGCCATCAGCGCGATCGCCAGCAGGATCGGCGGGATGGACATCAGCCCGTCCATCACCCGCATGACGATGCTGTCGAGCAGGCGGATATAGCCGGACACCATGCCGATGGTCAGGCCGATGACCGAGGCCAGGATAGCCACCGAGAAGCCGACGATGAGCGAGACCCGCGCGCCGTAAAGCACCCGGGAATAAACGTCCCGCCCCAGCATATCGGTGCCGAACCAATACAGCGCGGAGGGTTCCCGCGTACGTTTCGCCGGCGCCAGCGCCGTCGGGTCTGCCGTCCACAGCAAGGGCGCGAAGACGGCGACGAACACCATCAGCAGCAGCAGGAAGCCGCCGACGGCCATGGTCGGGTTGCGCCGCAGGAAGCCGATGACGCCCTTGCGGGGCTTGATCGCCGGCAGCACGTCCGGCAGCGGCGCCGCCGCCGCATAGCCCTGGTGCGGCACGGTCTCGATCGGGGACAGGACGGTCGCGGAGGCCATCAGTACCGGATCCTCGGGTCGAAGAGGGTATAGGCGAGGTCGATCAGCAGGTTCACCAGCACGTAGACGAAGCTGAACAGCAGCACGACTCCTTGGATCACCGGGTAGTCGCGGCGGAGGATCGCATCCACCGTCAACCGGCCGAGGCCGGGGATGGCGAAGACGCTTTCCGTGACGACGGCACCGCCGATCAGCAGGGCGATGCCTATGCCGATGACGGTGACGATCGGCACCGCGGCATTCTTCAGGGCGTGCAGGAACAGGATGCTGCCCTGCCCGGCACCCTTGGCCTTCGCGGTCCGGATGTAGTCCTGCTGGAGGACCTCCAGCATCGTCGCGCGGGTGATGCGGGCGATCAGCGCGATGTAGACACCGCCCAGCGCCACCGCCGGCAGGATCAGGTTCTCCAGCCAGGGGAAGAAGCCGTTCTTGAAGGCGGTGTAGCCCTGCACCGGCAGCCAATCGAGTTCCAGCGCGAAGACATAGGCCAGCAGGTAGCCGACGACGAAGACCGGTACCGAGAAACCGAGCACCGCGAAGCCCATCACCGCGCGGTCGATCCAGGTGCCCTGCTTCCAGGCCGCCAGCACGCCCATCGGCACGGCGATGCTGACCGCCAGAATAAGGGTCAGGATCATCAGCGACAGCGTCGGCTCGATCCGCTGCTGGATCATGGTGGTGACCGGCAGGTTGGTGAAGATCGAGACGCCCATGTCGCCGTTCAGGATGTTCCAGACCCATTCGCCGAAGCGGATCAGGAAGGGCCGGTCGAGGCCGAGCGAGGCACGGATGCGCTCGACATCCTGCGGCGTCGCCTGATCGCCGGCGATCACCGCGGCCGGGTCGCCCGGCGCGATGTACAGCAATGAGAAGACGAACAGCGCGACCAGCGCCATCACCGGGATGGTCGCCAGCACGCGGCGGATCACATAGGCGAACATGTTTTAAGGTGCCTTCGGCACGGCCGGCCGATTCACGGCTACGGGCCCTGCGGCCCTCCGCCGATCGGACGGCCCGCGCGTCTTGAGTAAAAGACCCGTCATGCCTTGGTGACGCCCCAGAAGAACGGCAGCGGCCCCTTGCCGACACCCGAGACGTTGGACCGCCAAGCCTGATACTGCAGGAAGAAGCCGGTCGGGGCGTAGATCACGTTCTCCATCGCCGCCTTGTTCAGCCGCTCGATCGCGGCTTTCTCGGCCGCAAGGTTCGGTGCGTCGAACCAGTTGTTCACTTCGGTCTCGACTGCAGGGATGTCCGGCCAACCGAACCAGGCTTTGTCGCCATTGCCGCGAATCGCAATGTACACGGCCGGGTTGATGCAGTCGGCGCCGGCATGCCAGCTGTGGAACATGCTCCAGCCGCCCTGCCCCACCGGGTTCTTCATAGCGCGGCGCTGGCCGGTGGTACCCCAGTCGGTCGCCACGAAATCGACGTTGAAGCCGATCCGCTTCAGCAGGTCGGCGGTGACGTCGCCAAGCGACTTGGTGATGGCCATGTCCTGCGCGACCACGCAGGGTACCGGCGTGCCGTCATAGCCGCTTTCGGCCAGCAGCTTCTTCGCCAGGTCCATGTTGCGCGGACCCTTGAGGATCTCGCCGCCCGCTTCGGTGTACAGCGGCGTGCCGGGGGTGAAGTAGCTCGGCAGCGGCTTCCACAGGTTGTTGTCGTCGCCCACCAGGGCGCGCATGTAGTCTTCCTGGCTCAGCGCCGCCATCACCGCCTGCCGCGCCTTCAGGCTGTTGAACGGCTTGGTGGTGTGGTTCATCCGGAAGGTGCCGATGTTGCCGAGCGGGTCGGCGATGTCGACGCGGATGTTGCGGTTCCGCTTGAGCTGCGGGATCAGGTCGGTCAGCGGGGTTTCCCACCAGTCGATCTCGCCGTTCTGCAACGCGGCCGATGCCGTCGCAGGGTCCGGCATGATGATCCACTCGATCCGGTCGACGCCCATGCGCTTGCCGCCAGCCAGCCAGCTGGACGGCTCGTCGCGCGGGACATAGCCATCGAACTTCTCGAAGACCGCCTTGGCACCTGGGACCCACTCATCCTTCTTGAAGCGCATCGGGCCGGAACCGACGTATTCATCGATCTGCTTGAACGGGTCGGTCTTGGCGATCCGCTCCGGCATGATGAAGGCCATCGGCGTGGAATTCTTGCCAAGCGCCATCAGCATCTTCGGATAGGGCTTGGTCAGCACCCAACGCACGGTGCGGTCATCGACCGCCACCAGCTCGGCGGTGATGGCCTTCAGCATCTGGCCCATCGCGTCGCGGGCGGACCAGCGGGCGAGGCTGGCGGCCACGTCCTTGGCCAGCACCGGCGTGCCGTCGTGGAATTTCAGGCCCGGGCGCAGGCGGAATTCCCAGGTCAGGCCATCGGCCGAAACCGACTCGCCATCCGCCATCTGCCGCTGCGGGCGAAGCTGGTCATCGAACCCGTACAGGGTATCCCAGACCAGGGCGGCAGCGTTGCGGACGACGTATTGCGTGCCCCAGATCGGATCAAAATTCGCCAGGTTCGCCTGCGGCACGAAGCGCAGCGTCCGGGCGGCGGCACCCTGCGACAGTGCCGGTGCCGGCAGGCCACCGAACATCGCCGCGCCGCCGGCCAGCATGCCGGTCTTGAGGAAATTCCTGCGTTCCATGCGTCCTCGTCTCCCAGCCTCATCCGGGCGCCTTGGCCGCGCCCGGTTTCGTACCAGCCTGCCTCAGCCTTGGGCAGCACGCCAGTGCTCCTCGGCCAAGGTCGCTCCCGCAGGCGGGCCGGCAATGTCCGCCCGTCCGGGCTAGCACGCGCCATGCCAGGGCGTTCAGCCGCGGCGGACGTTCCAGAACATCGCCGGCCCGCCGGTGACGATCCCGCTCAAGCTGCGGCGATAGGCCATCGGCGGCCGTAGCAAGCCGAGCGGCACGAAGGGCGCCTCCTCCCACACCAGACGCTGCATCGCCTCGGCGATGCGCTTTTCCTCCGCCTGGTCAGGAGCGGCGAACCAGGCCTCGCGCAGCGCCTCCCGCTTCGGGCTGCTGGACCAGCCGAACCATCCATCGGCGCCGTTGCCGCGCAGCGGCTGGTGGCTGCCAGGAACGGAGACGTCCAGCCCCTCCCAGGTCGTACAGAAGATGTTCCAGCCGCCCTGATCCGGCGCATCCTTCTTGGCGCGGCGCTGCACCAGCGTGCCCCAGTCCATGACCTGCGCGTCGACATTGAAGCCGATCTTGCGCATCGTATCGGCGGCGACCTCAGACAGGCCATTCAGCGTCGGGAAGTCGCTCGGCACCAGCAGCACCACCTTGCGGCCGTCATAGCCGGCGGCGCGCAGCGCCCGTTTCGCGGCGTCCAGGTCACGGGGGCCGCTCAGCACCTCCAACCCTGCCTCGTTCGCCAGCGGGGTGCCCGGGGTGAAGGCACCGGCCGGCACCTGCCACAGCGCGGTATCCTCGCCCAGAGCCGCCTGCATGAAGGTCTTCTGGTCGATCACCTGGAACAGCGCGCGGCGGATCTCCGGCCGGTCGAAGGGCGGGTGCAAGTGGTTGAAGCGCAGCACGCCGAGCGCGCCGGCGGTGTTCACGACCTCCACCGCGATATCCTTGTGCTTGCGCAGCACCGGCAGCAGGTCGGCCAGCGGCGTCTCCCACCAGTCGATCTCGTTGTTCTGCAGCGCCGCCGCGGCGGTCGCGGGGTCGGGCATGATGCGCCATTCGACCCGATCGAAATGCACCGGCTTGCCGCCAGCGAGGAAATCCGCCGGCTCGTCGCGCGGCACATAGGCGCCGTGCCGTTCATAGACCGCGATGCTGCCCGGCACCCATTCCTTCGCCGCGAAGCGGAAGGGGCCCGAGCCGGTATAGTCGTTGATCTGCTGGAACGGGTCGGTCTTCGCAACACGCTCCGGCATGATGGCGCAGAGATTGGCCGAGGGCTTGCCGAGCGCCCAGACCAGGCCGGGCCACGGCCGCTTGAGGATGATCTCGAAGCGGTCATCCGCGGTGGCCCGCATCTCCTCCAGCAGCGCGCCCAGCCGTTGGCCGAGCACATCCCGCTTCGACCAGCGGGCGATGGAGGCGATGCAGTCTCGCGCCGTGACCTTCTCGCCATCATGGAAGCGGAGCTCGGGGCGCAGCGCGATGCGGTGGGTCAGCCCATCGGCCGAGACCTCGTGCCCCGCCGCCATCTGCGGCTTCGGCTGGAAGTCGCGCCCAAGCCCGAACAGCGTGTCGTAGATCATCAGCGCGTGGTTCCGCGCGATGACGGTGGTGGTCCAAATCGGGTCGATGTTGGCCAGGTTGCCCTGCGGCACGAAGCGCAGGGTGCGCGCGCTGGTCTGTGCCGAGGCAAGACGAGGGGCGGCCAGCAGGCCGGGGGTGGCTTGCAGCAGGGTGCGGCGGCGCATGGCTCTTTTTCTCCGGCAGCGCCGCGAAATCCCGGCCGCCGCGCGCTGGTCCCTAGCGCCGGCGCGGGCCGTCCATCAAGCCTTGCCCATGTTCCAGAACACCGTCGCAGGGGCGCGGAAGGCCCCGGTCACGTTGCGACGCCAGGCCGAGGGCTGCCAGTAATAGCCGAGCGGGACATAGGCCATCAGCTCCATGGCCCGCCGGTTCAGCGCCTCGGCGATACGGCGCGATTCGGCGGGGTCGGCAACGTCCACCCAGGCGCTGCGTAGCCGCTCGATCTCCGCATCCTCAGGCCAGCCGAACCAGGCCGCGGGACCATTGGCGCGGAGGTACAGGTTGAACACCGGCAGCGCCAGGCTCTGGCCGGAGCTGGTGGTGTGGAAGATGCTCCAGCCGCCCTTCTCCACCGGCTCCTTGCTCGCCCGGCGCTGCACCAGCGTGCCCCAATCGGTCGAGACCAGTTCCAGGTTCATCCCCATCCGGGTCAGCAGGTCGGCGGTGACCAGCGAAAGCGCGTTGATCTGCGGATAATCGCCGGGGGCGAGCAGCACCACCTTCTCACCCTTGTAGCCGGCTTCCTTCAGCGCCGCGCGGGCCTTGTCGATGTTGCGGGTCTTCAGGATCTCGCTTCCCGCCTCGTTCGCCAGCGGCGTGCCGCAGGTGAAGACGCCCTCGCACACGCCCCAGCCATCCGCATCGGTGCCGGCGACGGCGCGCAGGTAGTCGCGCTGGTCGACCGCCGCGGCGACGGCGCGGCGGATGCCCGGGTTGTCGAAGGGCGGATGCAGCGCGTTGAAGCGCAGCACACCGTAGGTGCCGTCCAGCAGGCGCTGCTGCACCACCACCTCACGCGAGCGCTTCAGCAGCGGCAGCAGGTCGTGCAGCGGGTATTCCCAGTAATCCTGCTCACCGGTGGTCAGGCTGCTGGCCGCCGTCGCGGGGTCGGAGATGATGGTCCATTCGACGCGGTCGATGCGCGGCACGCGGCCGCCGGCGAGGCCGTCGACCGGCTCAGGCCGCGGCGCGTACTTCTCGTGCTTCGCCCAGACGGCGCGCTGGCCGGGGTTCCATTCATTGGCGAGGAAGCGGAAGGGGCCGCTGCCGATGGCTTCGCGAATCTGCTGGAAGGCATCGGTGCGGGCGATGCGTTCCGGCATGATGAAGCAGGGGAATTGCGTCTGCCCCAGCGCCATTAACAGCAGCGGCACCTTGCGGTGCAGGCGGAACTGCACGCGCCGGTCGTCCAGCGCCTCGACCGCGGCGATGCTCGGCCAGAGCACCTGCGCGAAGGGGTCGCGCTTCGCCCAGCGCTGGATGCTGGCGACGCAATCCTTCGCCAGCACCGGCTCGCCATCATGGAAGAACAGGCCGGGGCGCAGGGTCAAGGTCCAGCCGAGGCCGTCGGCCTCGGTGGTCCAGCCCTCCGCCATCTGCGGCTGGATGTCGCCCTTGGAATCCTGGGCGCAGAGCTGGTCATAGACCAGGAAGGCGTGGTTCCGCGTCACCACCGCCGTGGTCCAGATCGGGTCGAGGCTGGTCAAATTGGCCTGCGGCACCACCCGCAGGGTGCGCGCGGCCGCCCCCTGGGCGAAGGCCGGCGCGGGAAGCGCCGCGGCGAACGGCGCGGCGAGCAGCGATCGGCGATGCATGCGTCAGCTCCTTCGGATGCCCCAAAAGATGGCGAAGCCCTTCACCCGGTCCACCAGGGTCCGGCGGTGCGCGGTGATCGAGTAGTAGGCACCCGTCGGGATGTAGGGCAGGCCCTCCATCGCCGCGGCCTGAATTTGGCGGGCGATGGCCTGCTGGGTGGCAATGTCGGGTGCCTCCAGCCAGGCGGCGCGCCGGGCCTCGACCTCCGGCAGGTCGGGCCAGCCGGGCGCCGCATTGGCACCATCCGAGCGCAGTTGCAGATGCGTGACCGGGTTGATGAAATCCATCCCCGAGGTGGCGAAGCAGGCGATCGACCAGCCGCCCTGGTCGAGCGGCCCCCGGTTCATCCGTCGCTGCGCCACCGTCCCCCAATCGGTCAGCACGACATCGGCGTTGATCTCCAGCCGCCGCAGCAGGTCGGCTGCGACCTGCGCCTGGGCGGTGGTGGAGACGATGTCGGTGGTGCCGATCAGCCGCACCAGTTCGCCCTTGTAGCCGGCCGCCTTCAGCGCCTGCTTCGCGCGCTCGATGCTGCGGGGCCCCTTCAGCGGTTCCAGACCCTCGTCGCTGGCGAAGGGGCTGCCCGGGGTGAAGAAGCCCATGTCCTTGACGTATTTCGCCGGGTCCGGCCCGACGATCGCGGTCATGAAATCCTCCTGGCTGATCGCCGGCAGGAAGGCGCGGCGGATCGCCGGATTGTCGAAGGGCGGCTGGCGGTGGTTGAAGCGGAACTGCCCCGGCAGCGGCAGCGGGTCGATCGGCTCCAGCAGCAGGCGGCGGTCGCGGCCGAGCAGCATCTGGATCTCGGCCGGCATCTGCTCCAGCCAGTCGACCTCGCCGGCGGTCAGGGCCGCGGCGGCGGTGCCGGCATCGGGGATGATGGTCCACTCGACCCGGTCGAAATGGACGACCTTCGGGCCAGCTGTCAGGCCGCTGCCGCCGCCCGCGCTCGGCACGTAGTCCGGGTTGCGCGCCCAGACCGCGCGGCTGCCCTGGCGAAACTCGTCCATTACGAAGCGGAAGGGGCCGCTGCCGATCGGCTCGCGGATCTGCTGGAACGCATCGGTCGCGGCCAGCCGCGCCGGCATGATGAAGGGCTGCGGGTTGGACGGCACCGCGAGCGCGTCGATCAGCAAAGGGAAGCGTGACTTCAGCCGGAAACGAAAGCGCTTGTCGTCCAGCGCGGCGAGGTCTTCGATGCGGGCGGCCAGCACCTGACCCATCGGGCTGCGGCGCATCCAGCGGCGCAGCGAGACGACGCAATCCTCCGCCCGCACCGCCTCGCCGTCATGGAAGCGCAGTCCGTCGCGCAGCGTGATGGTCACGCTCCGGCCGTCATCCTCCACCAGGTGGCCGGCCGCCATCTGCGGATGCGGGCGGAAGGCGTAGTCCACGCCATAGAGCGTGTCCCACACCATGTAGCCATGGTTGCGGATGACGTTGGAGGAGATGGCGATCGGATCCAGCCCGCCCAGATCAGCCTGCGGCACGAAGCGCAGCACCCGCGCCTGCGCCTGGGAAAAGGCGGGCGCGGCGAGCAGCGCGCCGCCCGCCGCCAGCAGCGCGCGTCGCGCGACACCGCGCGCCTTCGCCGACTTTGCGATCATGTGCGCCGCAGGTTCCAGAACAGCGCGAAGCCGGGCACCCGGCCCGTCAGGTTGCGCCGATAGGAGGTCATCGAGGTATAGGAGCCGACCGGGATGTAGGGCACCTCGTCCAGCATCGTGAGCTGGATCTCGCGGGCGATCCGCCTCTGCGCGTCGAGGTCGGGCGCCTCGAACCAGGCGTCGCGCAGCTCCTCCAGCTTCGGGATGGTCGGCCAGCCGAACCAGGCGCCGTTGCCATGGCCGCGCAGCGGGAAATTGCCCGAAGGGTCGGCGAATTCAAAGCTGGCGAAGGCGGTGAGGAAGGCGCTCCAGCCGCCCTTTTCCAGCGGCTCCCGGCTGGCCCGGCGCTGCACCACGCTGCCCCAATCGGTCAGCACGAAGTCCAGGTTGACACCGAGCCGACGGAACATGTCGCCCGCCACCTGGGTCATCGCCGCCGGCGCCAGGATGTCGGTCGGGCCGATCAGCCGGATGAGCTGATCGGTGTAGCCGGCCTCCTTCAGCAGCGCCTTGGAACGTTCGATGCTGCGGGGGCTGGTCAGCGCCTCCATCCCCACATCGGTTGCCAGCGGCGTGCCGGGGGTGAATGCGCCCATGTTGGCTGAGAACAGCGCCGGGTCCGGGCCGACGATCGCCGTCATGTAGTCGGCCTGGGAGACCGCCGGCAGCAGCGCCTGGCGCATCCGCTTGTCGTTGAAAGGCGGGTGCAGATGGTTGAAGCGCAGGATCGCCGGGTTCTGCAGACTGTCGATCGGCTCGACTGCGATCTGCCGGTTGCGGCGGAACAGGGTCTGGATTTCCGGTGGCGGCTGCTCGTACCAGTCGATCTCGCCGGTCTGCAGCGCGCTGCTGGCGGTCGCCGCATCGGTGATGATGTGCCACTCGATGCGGTCGAAATGCGCCACCTTCGGCCCGCCGGTCAGGCTCGGCGTGCCGGCCTGCACCGGCTCGTACGCCGCGTTGCGCTCATAGGCGACGAAGCTGCCGGAATTGTACTCGCCCGCGCGGAAGCGGAAGGGCCCGCTGCCGACCGTCTCGCGGATCTGCTGGAACGGGTCGGTCGCGGCGATCCGCTCCGGCATGATGAAGGCGGCCGGGTTGGATGGGCTGGCGAGCGAGGGGAGCAGGCGCGGGAAGGCGCGGGTCAGCCGGAAGCGCAGACGCCGGTCGTCGAGCGCGGTCAGCTCGGCGACCAGCGGCTCCAGCTTCTGGCCGTTGGAGTTGCGCTTCATCCAGCGCTTGAGGGAGGCGACGCAATCCACCGCCCGCACCGGCTCGCCATCATGGAAGCGCAGGCCGGGCCGCAGAGTGAAGGTATAGACCCGCCCGTCATCCTCGACCGTATGGCCTTCCGCCATCTGCGGCTGCGGCCGGAACTGCGCATCCATGCCGTACAGCACGTCGTAGACCAGCCAGGCGTGGTTGCGCGTGACGTTGGCCGTGGTCCAGATCGGGTCGAGGCTGGTGAGGTTCGCCTGCGGCACGAATTTGAGCACGCGGCTGCCTGCCGGCTGGCCAATGGCGAATCGTGGCAGTACGGCGCCCGCCGCAGCGCCGGCCAGCAAACCCCGTCGATGCATCGCCATCTCTCCCGGTCAGGCGGTCTTGGTGAGGCTCCAGAACAGCGGCATGCCCTTGGGCACGTCGCTGAGGCTGCGCCGATACGCCGTGGCCTGGAAATACTGGCCGAGCGGCAGGGTCGGCGCCTCCTCGAAGGCCAGACTTTGCATCTCCCGTGCCACGGTCTGCTGGGTCGCCAGATCCGGCGCATCGAACCAACGCTGGCGCAGCGCCTCCATCCGGTCGGAGGTCGACCAACCCCACCAGCCATCCTTGCCGTTGCCGCGCAGCGGCTGGTTGACCCCGGGGTTGATCACGTCGAGGCCGGTCCAGAAGGTGAAGAAGATGCTCCAGCCGCCCTGCTCGGGCGGGTTCCGGTTCGACCGGCGGGCCACCACGCTGCTCCAGTCGGTGGCGACGAACTCCACGTTCATCCCAGCCTTGCGCAGCATGTCGTTGCCGACCTGGCCGAGCGCGTTCAAGGTCGGGAAGTCGGTCGCCGCCAGCAACACGACCTTCTCGCCCTTGTAGCCGGCCGCCGCCAGGTCGCGCTTCACCTTGTCGTAGTCGCGTGGGCCCTTCAGCACCTCGAGCCCGGAAGCGCTCGCCAGCGGCGTCTCCGGCGGGAAGAAGCCGACATTGTCGCGCCACAGGCTGCGGTCGGTGCCGGTGACCGCCGTCATGTAATCCTCCTGGCTCACCGCCCCCATCAAGGCGCGGCGGATGGCTGGATTGTCGAAGGGCGCATGCAGGTGGTTGAAGCGGCCCCAGCCGACGAGCCCGGTCGGGTTCGGCATGTCGATGGTGACATTGCGGTTGCGCCGCAGCAGCGGCAGCAGATCGGAGGTCGGGACCTCCCACCAATCGGTCTCGCCGCTCTGCAGCGCGGCGCCGGCGGTGGCGGCGTCCGGCGTGACGATCCATTCGACGCGGTCGAGATTCACCCGTTTCGGCCCGGCGGTCCAGCTCGCGGTGCCGTCGGTCCGTGGGGCGTAGTCGGCGAAGCGCTCGTAGACGAAGCGACTGCCCTGCACCCGCTCATCCGCCTTGAACCGGAACGGGCCGCTGCCGATCATCTCGGCCACCTGCCTTGCCCCATCGGTCTGCGCCAGGCGTTCCGGCATGATGAAGCAGCAGGGCGTCACCAGGCTGCCCAGCGCCTCGGCCAGCAGCGGGTAGGGACGCTTCAGGCGGAAGACGATGCGCCGGTCATCGGCCGCCGCCATCTCTTCCAGCCGCGCGTTCAGCTCCTGCCCCAGCGGGTGTCGCGCCGCCCAGCGGCGGATGGAGGCGACGCAGTCCTGCGCCCGGACCGTCGCGCCATCATGGAATTTCAGCCCGGGGCGGAGTGTGATGGTCCAGCGCCGGCCGTCCTCCTCCACCACATGGCCTTCGGCCATCTGCGGCGTGATCCGGAATTGCGCATCCATGCCGTAGAGCGTGTCGAACACCATGAAGCCGTGATGCCGGGTGACATAGGCGGTGGTGATGTGTGGATCGAGGATGCCGAGATCCGATTGCGGGATGAATTTCAGCACCCGCGCGCCGGCCGGCTGGGCCAGCGCCGGGGCGGCCAGCGCGCCACCCAGCGCCAGCCCGGCGCCACCAAGGAATACGTCGCGTCGCAGCATGGCCCGGTCTCCGCTTTAGTTGCAGCGGATT
>JBMOJU010000347.1:0-5374 GCA_049315625.1 Paracraurococcus sp. | reverse complement strand
GCTCGGCGCGGACCTTGGTCAGCACCACGGCGACGGTCTGCGGGTATTCGTTCTTCAGGTAGTTGGCGAGCACGGCCTCATTCACGTTGCCCAGCTTGTCCCACATGGTGCGGCCCGCCGGGCCGCGGATCTCCTCCATGATCTGGGAGACGCGGTCGCGCGGCAGGGTCTTCGACAGCAGCCGTTCGGTGCTTTCATAGGTGCCGACGAGGTTGCCGGTCTGGCCGAGCTGCTCGCCGAACTCCTTGCACAGCTCCTCGATCACCGGGGCGGGCACGGCGCCGAGCGAGGCCATGGCGGCGGAGAGGTCGCGGATCTCGTCCTCATGCATCCGGGCAAAGAGCGCCGCGGCGTGGTCCTCCCCCATCGCCAGCATCAGCGCCGCGGCCTTCTGCGGCCCGGTCATGCCACGCGTGCCGCTCACAGCCGGTCCTCCGGGTCGAGCCAGCGGCGCAGCACGGTGAGGCTTTCCTCCGGGTGGCGCTGCACCATCTGCGCCAGCGCGTTGAGCGAGGAGGCGCGCATCTGCCCCTGCACATGCGCCAGGCTGACCATGCTTTCCTCCGCGCCCGGCAGCGTCGCCGGATCGGCGCCGGGCGGCAGGGCGCGGCCGCCCTCCGCCGCGCCGGCGGCCAGGGCCGCGACGCCCTCCGCCGCCCCCGGCAGCGCCGCGCCGGCGACCGCCCCGGCCGGGCCGGCCAGCGCCGGCACCGGGGCCAGGCTGGCGGCGATCCGCCCGACCATGGGGCGGCCGACCAGCAGGATGGCGGCCAGTGCCACCAGCGCCAGCAGCGCGCTTTCGGCCAGCCGCGTCGCCAGCGCCGGGGCGATCGGCAGGCCGAGGAACCCGCCCGGCGGCTCGGCCGGCAGCGCCTCCTCGACGAAGCGCATCGAGACGACTTCGACCTTGTCGCCGCGCCGCTCGTCGAAGCCGACGGCACCGCGGACCAGGGCGGCGATGCGGGCCAGCTCCTCCGGGCTGCGTTCGCGCCAGCGCGGCGGGTCGCCGTCGGCCACGCCATCCACCAGCACCGCGACCGACAGGCGCTTCACCACCGGGTGTTCCCGCAGGGTGCTGCGGGTGGAGCGGCCGATCTCGTAATTCGTCGTCTCCTCCTGCCGGTTTTCCTGCGTCGTGCCGCCGGCCGGCGCCTCGTTGCCCGGCAGGTTGCCGGCGACGGTGGTGGGCGCGGGCTCGGCGCCGCGGTTCTGCTCGGTCGTGCTCTGCTGGCTGCGGGCCACCTGGTTGTCCGGGTCGAAGCGCTCCTCGCGCGTTTCGACGCGGTCGAAATCCATCTCCAGCGTCGCCTCGGCGCGGACCCGGCCGGGGCCGAGGCTGCGTTCGAGCAATTCCTCCACCGCCCGGCCGAGGCGGAGTTCCTGCGCCCGGCGGATCTCCTCCTGGCTCTGCGCCACGCCCGGGCCGGCAAGCGCCTGGCCGCCGCGCGCCAGCAGCGCGCCGCGGCTGTCGACGATGGAGATCGCCTGCGGCTTGAGCCCCGGCACGGCGGTGGCGACCAGGTGCAGCACCGCCTGCACGCCTTCCGGGTCCAGCCGCTGGGCGCCCTGCATGGCCAGCACCACGCTGGCCTGGGCCTCGCCGCGCTCGCGGGCGAAGGCCTCCCGCCGCGGCAGCACCAGGTGCACCCGGGCGGCGCGGACGCCGGCGAGGCCGCGGATGGTGCGGGCGAGCTCGCCTTCCAGCGCGCGCAGCCGGTTGACGTCCTGCTGGAAGGGCGTGGTGGTCAGGCTCTCGCCGCGGTCGAAGATCTCCCAGCCGACGCCGCCGCCGGCCGGCAGGCCTTCGCGCGCCAGCAGCAGGCGCAGGCGGGGGACCTGCTCGGCCGGGGCCAGCACCTGGGTGCCGCCGCCGGCGATGCGGTAGGGCACGCGCTGGCGCTCGAGCGCCGCGACCACCGCGGCGGCGTCGCGCGGCTCCAGCTCGCCGAACAGCGGCGCCATGGGCGGATCCCCGGCCCGGAGCGCCAGCGCGGCCAGCAGGCCGAGCAGCGCCAGGCCGACCCCGCCGAGCGCGAGCAGCCGCTTCGGCCCCAGCGCCTGCAACCCGGCGATGACCCCGCCCATGCCCCGATCTCCTGCCAGCCGCATCAACCCCCGCGGGCCATTCACAAGCCTGTGCGCCAATCTGCGTGCCCAGCCATGGATCGCGGTACGGCTGGGCGGTGCCGGCAGGCAGGAATTGCCGGATGGCGATTGCGAAGCGGTTAAGCCGCCTGCCTTGCGGGACACAGCTTTGCTTGAGGCGCGATTTACACGGTTTCGTCACCTTGATATTTCCGCCGCGCCGTGCGGAAAGCGGTGCATCGGCGGCGTTCGGGTCGCGTGGAGAAGGGGTCCGGCCGGTCATGAAGATCGTCGCCTGCAACAGCAATCGTCCGCTCGCGGAAGCGGTGGCCGCCTCGCTCGGCCTGCCGCTCACCAGCGCCTCCATCCGCCGCTTCGCCGACATGGAGGTGTTCGTCGAGATCAACGAGAACGTCCGCGGCGAGGATGTCTTCGTGGTGCAGTCGACCAGCTACCCGGCGAACGACAACCTGATGGAGCTGCTGATCACGCTGGATGCGCTGCGCCGCGCCAGCGCCCGGCGGGTGACCGCGGTGATCCCCTATTTCGGCTATGCAAGGCAGGATCGGAAATCGGGGTCGCGGACGCCGATCTCGGCCAAGCTGGTGGCCAACCTGATCACCGTCGCCGGCGCCCACCGCGTGCTGACGATGGATCTGCACGCGGCGCAGATCCAGGGCTTCTTCGACATCCCGGTCGACAATCTCTTTGCCGCGCCGCTGTTCACCCGCGACATCCAGGAACGCTACCAGGGGCGGGAGCTGATGGTGGTGTCGCCCGATGTCGGCGGCGTGGTGCGCGCCCGCGCCCTGGCGTCGCGGCTGCACACCGACCTCGCCATCATCGACAAGCGGCGGCCGCGCGCCGGCGTCTCCGAGGTCATGAACATCATCGGCGAGGTCGAGGGCCGGCACTGCATCCTGATCGACGACATCGTCGATTCCGGCGGCACGCTGGTGAACGCCGCCGAGGCGCTGATCAAGGGCGGCGCGGCCGGCGTTTCGGTCTATGTCACGCATGGCGTGTTCTCGGGCGGCGCGGTGGCGCGGGTCGGCGCCTCGCCGATCGAGAACATGATCGTCACCGACAGCATCCTGGCGACCGAGGCGGTGCGCATCTCCGCCAACATCCGCCAGGTGACCATCGCGCCGCTGCTGGCCGAGGCGATGCGGCGCATCTCCGACGAGAGCTCGGTTTCCTCGCTGTTCAACTGAAGCCGCCGCGGCGGCCGGATCCTGTGCGGGGCCGGCCCGGCCGCTGTCGCGCGGAATGCCGCATGACATCCGGGACATGGCTCGGGCGTCGCGGACCGTAGCTGCCGCCTTCGCGCAATTCGGCGGCTTCGACATATTTAAAAAAGTTCATGATGTGATCGACGATGTGCGAGCGCCTTGACGTGGCTCGGTAGAGACGCGGCCATGCGGAGCCGCGCCCGGGCGGCGGCCGGCCGCCGGGTCTTCGCGCCCGGCAACACCGCCATGGCCGGCGCCTCGGCCCAGGCGACAGCGGATGTCCTGGTGACGCCGCTGGCCGACCAGGCGCTGCGGGGCGCCTTCGCCGATGCGTTCGGCGACGGCGCCGCCGCCCATCTGTTGGATCCCTGGCGCGCCTGACGGCAGGCGGGGCGGGGCAGCCTGGAACCGATCCGGCGACGGATTTCGATGCAACACACTGCAAACTTGTGCTGGACACGCTCGCGATAAATTGTTCCAATGTGGTCGTGGCGCTGATGGCCGCCCCGCTCCGGGCTGCACGCCTGAAGCGGGCCTGCGTGGGGAACCAACAACCTTCGCCGGACCGTCGGCGCCACCGGCCATCTACTCCGGATGGCGAAATGAAAAAATATACGATTCAGGTCCGCAGATAGTCGTCCATGTTCAGCAGGCGCCGGCCACCCTCTGACTTTGGCCGCAAGCACTCAAGGGGCCTTCCGGAGGGAACCAACAGCCTCCCCAGGATGGCCGGCGCCAACATTCCCCCTTGCCGGACCCCGCCGCCTCCGCGACGCTCCCGCCGCCCGCGGAACCCCCAGGGAGGACCCCGACATGAAACTCTACTTTGCACCCGGCGCCTGTTCGCTCGGCATCCATGTGCTGCTGGAAGAGATCGGCGCGCCGTATGAGGCGGTTCCGGTGAACCTGCGCGAAGGCGCCCAGTTCAGGCCGGACTTCACCGCGGTGAACCCGAAATCCAAGGTCCCCACCCTGGCGCGCGACGACGGCACGGTGCTGACCGAATACCCCGCCATCGCGATCTGGCTGGCCAGCAGCTTCCCCGACGCCAGGCTGCTCCCGGGCGATGCCGACAAGCTCGCCCGCGCGCTGGAATACACCGACTTCGCGGTGGCCACGCTGCACATGCAGGGCTTCTCCCGCATCTTCCGCCCGGCCAACTACGCCCCGACCGAATCCGACCATGACGCGGTCAAGGCGAAGGGCGAGGAGATCTTCTCCAAGGGCCTGGCGATCTTCGACACGGCGCTGGACGGCAAGGACTACCTGCTGGGCGACTTCTCCTTCGCCGACAGCGCGCTGTACTACGTGTGCTTCTGGTGGGCCGGCCGGCTGGGCAAGACCCTGCCGCCGAACGTTGCCGCGCACTACGCCCGGATGAATGCCCGCCCGGCGGTGCAGCGCGTGCTGGCGGCCGAAGGCCTGGCCTGAGCATGAGCCTTCCCGTGGCGGAGACGCTGAACCCGATCCCGTTCTGGTTTCTCCGCCATGGCGAGACCGATTGGAACGCCGAGGGGCGGTCGCAGGGCCGCACCGACATCCCGCTGAACGCCGTCGGCCTGGCCCAGGCCCGGCGGGCGGCGCGGACGCTGGCGGGGATCGGCGGCATCGCCACCATCGTCGCCTCCCCCCTGGTGCGCGCTCGGGTGACGGCGGAGATCGCGGCGCAGGCGCTCGGCCTGCCGGTGGCGCTGGATGAGGGGCTGCAGGAGGTCCAGTTCGGCGAGCAGGAAGGCCTGCCGATGGGCGACTGGTACGACGACTGGATCGCCGGGACCTACACCCCGGCCGGCGCCGAGACCTTCGCCGGGTTGCTGACCCGCGCGGTCGCGGCGGTGAACCGGGCGACGGCGCGGCCGGCGCCGGTGCTGATCGTGGCGCATGGCGCGCTGTTCCGGGCGCTGCGGCTGGCCTTCGGGCACGAGCCCAACGTGCGGACGCCGAACGCGCTGCCGATCCGCTGCGCCCCGCCGCCGGGTGGGGCGGGGATGTGGGACGTGGTGCCGGCGGCGCTGGCGGCGGAGGACTGAGCGGGGGGGGGGGGGGGGGGGGGGGGG
>JBMOJU010000346.1:0-5379 GCA_049315625.1 Paracraurococcus sp. | reverse complement strand
GTCGCGGGCTCCACCGATCGCCTGTTTACTCTGGGCACCGGCGGTGGCACGCTCTCCACCCAACCGTACGGCACGCCCACCTTCATGTGGAGCAACCCCGGGCCGATCGCGTTCAGCGCGAAGGATCGCGCCAGATGCTCGGGGTCCAGCTGCCGCATCGCCTTTTCCGGCTGGAAGCGCCCGTCGTGCAGGAAGCCGGTGGCGACGACGACCAGCGCCAGGTCGGGCGCCTCCGCCGCCAGCCAGGATGCGGCGGCGGCAAGGCTGGCCTCATCCGTGATGTCCACCGCCGACGCGCCCCGGCGGGACAGGCCGATCACCCGGCGCCAGCGCCCCTCGGCCTCCAGCGCCGCCACCAGCGCCGCGCCGATGCCGCCGGTGGCGCCCAGCACCACCGCGGAGCCGGCTACCGCCACAGCCGCCGCACCCGGAGGAAGCCGCGATACGCCGCCTCGGCCAGCGGCGCCACTGGCCCCCAGGCGACCAGCCGGCCAAGCCAGCCGAAGCCCGGCACACGCTGCCAGATCTCGGCGAAGGCCGCGGCGCCGGAAACCAAGGTCCCGTCCGGCAACCGCGCATGGATGCGGGCCAGCGCCGCGCCCTGGTCCAGCCCGACCGGGGCTTCCCGCGAGACATCCTGCCAGCACAGCGCCTCGGTGCCCGCCTTGCCCTGGTAGAAGGCGACCTCGCGCGAGCAGACCGGGCAGGCGCCATCGTAGAAGACGGTCAGCGGGGCTTTCTCCTCCGCCATGGTCAGATCCGCCGCGCCGCGGATACCGCCGCGGCGCTGCCCGACCCCACCACGAAGGCCCAGGCGCGCAGCAGCGCCCCGCGCGGGGCCGCGCCGAGCGCCGCCGCCGCCTCGTCGCGGTGGTGCACCTCCTCGCCCTGGCAGGTCTCCAGCAGCCGGCGCAGCGCACCCTCCTCGCCGGTATGGCCGAGCTTGGCGATCTGCTCGGCGTAATGGCGGTCGACGAAGGTCTCCACCGCCTCGATGGTGGCGTAGATCGCGCGCGGCCCGGCCAGCGCCGGCAGGAAGCCGGTGAGGAACCCGGCCACCCGCCAGATCGGCAGCAACACGCTGCGCTGCGGCGGCGGCAGCATCGCCTCCAGCAGCCGCAGATGCTCGGCCTCGGTCGCCAGATGCTGGGTGGCGAAGGCGCGGATGGCGGGGTCGGCGGCGCGGGCCAGGATGCCGCGATAGATCATCACGGCGCCGGTCTCCCCGGCATGGTCGGAGCGAAGGTCGCCGAGCAGGCCGGGGATGCGGTCGAGCAGCGGGCCGAGCGCGATGGTGGCGGCGGCCGGCGGGGAGATGGCGTTCATCCCCCCAAGCTGGGCCGGGCCGCGGCGGCAGCAAGTGCCGCAATTGCGAAGGGGCCCCGGCGGGGCCCCTTGCGGTCGATCGGACGGGAAGGACCGATCAGCGGTCTTCCATCGCGGCGCCGATTTCGGCGCGCAGCTCGTCCTCGAGGCTCGGCTCCTCCTCGCGGACGATCTCCTCGCCGCGGGCCTGGCGCTCGGCCTCCTCGACGGAGCGGGCGACGTTGACGGCGACGTTGATGTGGACCTCCGGGTGCAGCTCGACGCGCACCGGGGTGACACCCAGCATCTTGATCGGCTGCTCCAGCAGCACCTGGCTGCGGGCGACGGTCAGGCCGCCTTCCTTGCAGCCATCGGCGATGTCGCGGGCGGAGACGGAGCCATACAGGCTGCCCGACTCGCCGGCCTGGCGGATGACGGTCACGGTCAGCCCGGCCACCCGCTCGGCGACCCGCTCGGCCTCCTCGCGGCGCTTCAGGTTCTGCGCCTCGAGCTGGGCGCGGTCGGTCTCGAACCGCTTCAGGTTGTCCGCATTGGCGCGGATGGCGCGGCCCTTGGGGAGCAGGAAGTTGCGGGCATAGCCCGGGCGGACCTTCACCCGGTCGCCCATCTGGCCGAGCTTCTCGACCCGCTGCATGAGAATGAGTTCGATCATTGGGGTGGCACCTGTCGTCAGCTTTGGCGCGGCGCCGGGCGCCGCAGGAATTGGTCGTAGAGGCCGAGGGCGACCAGCCCGGGGCCGATCACCTGGAGGAAGAGCACCAGCAGCAGGTAGAAGCCGGCCAGCATCGGCCGCCGTCCCTTCCGCCCGCGCAGCCGCGTATGGACGCCGGCCAGCCCCTGCAGGAACAGCGGCACCAGCAGCACCAGCAGCGCCGAGAGCGCCAGCACGTCACCCTCCGCCGACGCCGCCAGGAACAGGCCGAGCGCCGCGGCCGGCAGCAGCGGGTACCAGCCGGGCAGCCGCACCGCGGCCCAGTCCGGCCTCGCCGCCGCCAGCAGGCCGCGCTTGGCCAGGAACCCGGCCGCCGCCACGGCATTGGCCAGCAGGGAGATGCCGGCCCAAAAGCCGATCGCCCCCGCCTTCACCCGCACCAGCGCGTCGATGAACTCCGCCGGCGCGGCGATCCCGAGCCGGCTGAGCGAGGTCGCCATCGCGCCCCGCATCGTCGCTTCCAGCCCGCCATCGTCAGCGAGGAAGACGGCGGCGCCGAACAGCACCAGCAACGGCCAGAGGCCGAGCAGCGCCAGCGGCAGCGAGAGCCGCAGCTGCCCGCCGCGCAGCGCGGCGGCGACCAGCAGCGGCGCCGGCACACCGAACAGCACGAGGTAGGTCAGCGCGGCGTAGCCATTGCCGAAGCCGGCCACCAGCAGCGTCGCCAGCAGGCCGCCCGCCACCGCGCTGGCCGCGCCGAAGCCGAGCCCGGCGGCAAACAGCGGGAAGCTGGCGAGCCAGAACAGCCCGGTGCCGAGCGGCAGGCCGCGCATCGCCCACAACGCCAGGACAGCCGAGACGAATCCGGCCGCGCCCGCGGCCAGCAGGCCGGGGTTGCCAAACAGTCCTTGCCAAGTTCCCTGGCCCTGCGGCCGCGGCGCGGTCACGGCACCCATGCTCCGTCGTCCTGGTGCCCTCGTCCCGTCCCCGCTGTCCTAGTCGTTGATGACGTAGGGCAGCAGGGCCAGGAAGCGGGCGCGCTTGATGGCGTTGGCGAGTTCGCGCTGCTTCTTCGCGCTGACGGCCGTGATCCGGCTCGGCACGATCTTGCCGCGCTCCGACAGGAAGCGGCTCAGCAGGCGGACGTCCTTGTAGTCGATCTTCGGCGCGTTCGGGCCGGAGAAGGGGCAGGACTTGCGGCGGCGGTAGAAGGGGCGACGGGCGCCAACCGCGGGACGGCGGCCGGCCGGGCTCAGATCGCCGGAGGTCTGTTCGGACATGCTGGCTTACTCCTCGCCGCCCATGGAGGGATCGATCTCGTCGCGCGGCCGGGCGCGGAATTCCTCGCGCTCGTCGCCGCGGTCGCGGCGGCCGCTGGTGAAGCGCCCGGGCGGGCGCGGGCCGCGGAAGCCGCGGTCACGGTCGCGCTCCTCGCCCCGGCGGGACAGGATGGCGGACGGCGCCTCGTCGATCGCTTCGACCCGCAGCGTCAGCACGCGCAGCACGTCCTCGTTCAGGCCGAGCTGGCGCTCGACCTCCTGCATCGCCGCCGGCTGGGCGTCGATGCCGAGGAGCATGTAGTGCCCCTTGCGGTTCTTCTTGATGCGATAGGCCAGGCCGCGGAGACCCCAGTATTCCCGCTTCTTCACCTCGCCGCCCTGTTCGGTCAGGATGGCGGTGATCTGGTCGGCGACGGCGTCGACCTGGGCCTGCGTGACGTCGTTGCGTGCGATGAACACGCTTTCGTACAGTGGCATGGATCCCCCTATGGCTGCTCAGCCCCGGGGCGCCGGCAGGATGCCGGGGCACACGAAAGGGCATAGCCGCGCGCGATGCCATCGCGGGCGGCAGGGAAGCGGGGCGTAAAGCACGGATGGGGCGGCGGGGGCAAGCGCGGAGTCGCGCCCCCCGGGCGCGCAGCTAATCGGTGACACGGCGGCGTGGCTTACCCTAGACACCCGCATCCCACCCACTGCCGAAAGGCCCCGCCTTGCACCGCCGTCTCCCGCTCGCCCTGCTCCTCGCCCTCACCGCCTGCGCCGAGCGCTATTCCCCCGACACCTACGCCACCCGCGCCGTGCAGCAGGCGAACAAGGTGGAACAGGGAACCGTGGTCGGCGTGCGCAAGGTGCAGATCAGCGCCGAGGGCAGCACCGGCGCCGCGGCCGGCGCCGCCGCCGGCGGCGTGCTGGGCGCGCAGACCCCGGGCGGCGGCATCGGCCAGGCGCTGGGCGGCGTCGGCGGTGCGCTGGTCGGCGGGCTGATCGGCAAGGCGACGGAATCCGCCGCGGTCGACACCCCCGCCTTCGAATACGTGGTGCGGACCGAAAAGGACGAGCTGCTCTCGGTCACCCAGAAGGACACGGTGGCGTTGGCGATCGGCCAGAAGGTGCTGGTCATCACCGGAACCCAGGCGCGGGTGGTGCCGGACTACACCGTGGCGTCCGGCCCCCGGCCGGCGCCGCGCGACGCGGCCCCGCCGGCGCGCGACGAGAAGCCGGAGCCGAAGCCCACCCCCGCCGCGGCCGAGGATCCGGCGACCGCCGCGGCCGCGGCGGTGCTGCACCAGATGGTGCCGGCGCCGCCCGGGCCGCCGGTGCTGGTGCCCGCCCCGCCGACGCCGCGCCCCGGTGCCATGCTGCCGGCCATCGCCGGGCCGGTGGCGGCGGCGATCGCCGGCGGGGACGCGCCGCGGGAATAGGCCAGCCGCGCGGCGGCTGAGACCCGGTGACGCAATCGACCTTGCGAAACACCGCCCGATGGAATCATCGGCGTTCGGCGCGGCAGGGCCGGCTTGCGCGGACCCTCAGGCCAGGAACAGCCAGGTCGGGTCGCGGTTGAAGCGCATCTCGGCGCGGTAGCCGAGCGGGCGCAGCACCGCCTCCACGGCGGCGAAGGCGGCCGCATCCAGCGTCTCGACATAGAGCGCCGGGCGGTGGCGGGCGAGCACCCCGCGCGCGCCGGCCAGCACCTCGGCCTCCATCCCCTCGACATCGATCTTGATGACGTCCGGCGCCGCCGCCAGCATGTCGTCGAGGCGCACCACCGCCACCTCCCCCGGCCCCGACTCCAGCCGCGTGCGGCCGGCATTGTGGCCGGGGCCGGGCAGCAGCCGCGCCTGGCCCACCGCCGCGCCCACCCCCTGCCGGCGCAGGTCGAGCCGCGCCGAGACCCCGTTCGCCGCCAGCGTCGCGGCGCAATGGTCGGCCAGCGCCGGCGCGGGCTCGAAGGCCAGGACCCGGGCGCCGCAGACGGCGGCGGCGAACAGCGCATGGTTGCCGATATTGGCGCCGACATCGACGAACAGCCCGCCCGGCCGCAGCCGCCGGCGCAGATCCTCCAGCATCCCGGATTCATAGAAGGCGCCGGTCGAGAGCAGCGCGTGCTGGATATGGTCGGCC
>JBMOJU010000345.1:0-5382 GCA_049315625.1 Paracraurococcus sp. | reverse complement strand
GCCATTCCTGGCGGGCGCGCGGCATCACCGCCTACCTGGAGAACGGCGGCCTGCTGGAGCATGCGCAGGCGATGGCGGGGCACGCGAGCGCGCGTACCACGAAGCTCTACGACCGCCGCGGCGAGCAGATCTCGCTCGATGAAGTCGAGCGGATTACCCTTTGATGCGGATTGGGGAACGCCTGAGCACGGTAGGCATGTCGGGCTGAAAATTACCGATCATCGATCATCATGGCGCTGATGCGTCGCTCGACATTTCGCTGCTCGATGTCGCGCTTCAGGCGAAAAGCTTGGCGGCTTCGGCCATCGGGATGAACAGGCGGCGGCCCTCGGCCGAGAGCGACCGGAACGCGTGCGCCGTGTAGAACGATGCTGCCGTCTCGTCCTTGGCGTCCACGACAAAGGCGTAGGTGGCGATTTCGCTCCGGAGGGTGCGGCCAAACGCGTCCATCAACAAGAACTGGCCCAGGCCGCGGCCCCGGTGGCGGCTGTCTACGGCGAGCCGGCCCATCAGCACCGCCGGAACGAGGGGGTAGCGGGGCAGCCGCTTGGCGAGGCCCTCCGGCAGCGCCGCGAGCGCGATCGAGGTGGCGGCAAGGGTGTAGAAGCCTAGCGGCGTTGGGTCGTCGCCTTCGACGAGCACGAAGCAGGAGGCGACCCGCCGGCGGGCATCCTGTCCGGCCCCGGTCTGGAGATAGCGGTCGAGTGGCTCGACGCCGCTTGCGAAGGCCGTGCGGTCGTGCCGGTCGGCCAGTGGCTCGACCTGCAGGCGCGATGCGGCGCTCAGCGTCCCAGCGCCTCGATGTAGCGGTTCGCTGCCGCCCTCAGGCGGGGTGTGGGCTCGCGCGGGTTTAGTAGGGCTTCTGCGAAGGCACGGCTCTCTGCCTCCGTCAGGCGGATGGCCTGCATCTCCTCGATGGTGCGGACGGCCGCCTCGTGAGCGCTGGCGACGACGAAGTCGGTCAGGGTGCGACCCTGGAGGTCGGCAGCGCGCTGAAAAAGGCCCTTCTGATCGGCCGAGATGCGCGCCTCAAGCCTCTCGCCCCGCGCCCTGGGCAGACTGTTTGTTGTCAATTCAGAACTGGTCATTGCTTTCGGTCCTGATCTGCGATGGCATGTACGGCTATTGGCCGGGCGCCACAAGGGGTGATGCCGGTGCGGGAGGGCGATGTGCGCGGGTCCCTTACGCGGCACCCCAGAACTCCTGCGAGTTTCAGCGCTGTGTGTGACAGTCGCTTAAGCGGGTTTCGTGGTGCGTAGGCGGCCAAACCGGGATCCCAGGGGTTCGATGGTTTAAGTAGTAGAATCAACCTCTTGTGGCTCCTTTTTTTGGGGTAGTTTGGTTCATTGGCTATCCATGCCTAGTATCCTAGGACGCCAGTGTGCTGGTGTTACAGCGTCCTTTTGCGCTAGTATGCTTTTGAGGGTTCTTCGGGGAAAAGCATGAAGACCATCATGGTCGCCAAACAGAAGGGTGGCGTCGGTGCGACGACGCTGGCACGCGAACTCGGCGTAGCCGCCGCTGCCGCCGGCAAGAGTGTCGTCCTGGTGGACCTTGATCCTCAGGGCACGCTCCGCGGATGGTGGAACCGCCGGACGGAGGGCATGGAGGGCCAACCGAACCCGGCTCTGGCCGCTCCTTCCCCGGCGCGGATTGTTGAGGCGCTGGACCAGCTCCGCGCCGCCGGTACCGATCTATGCATCATCGACACGCCGCCATCGGTGCATCCCTTCCTTGGCACTGTCATGCGGCTCGCCGACCTGATCCTGCTGCCAACTCGCGCGACCACGGACGACCTGGAAGCCCTGCCGGCGGTGCTCGACTTAGTCGAGGAATCCGGGCGACCGTTTGTCTTCGTCGTCACGCAAGCAGCCCCAGGCAAGTCCCGGCTCTACGACGACGCGCTGCCGGTGTTGGCGCAGCGAGGGCGCGTCGCCCCTCCGCTTCGCATCCGCGCCGACTTCCCAGTGGCGGCTGCCACGGGCCGGACGGCGACGGAGGCCGCGCCGCGGAGCAAAGCGGCCGAGGAAGTAGCGGCGCTCTGGCAGTTCGTGGCGGGTGACCTGGCCCGTGCCCACAAGCGTGCCAGCGTCCCGGCGTCCTAGGACAATGGCAGTCAAGCGCTCTAGCGTTGTGGCGTCTGGCTTGTTGGCGCGGCCCGGCGCCGCGCCCGCCCGCACTACGCCTGTGGAGGACCTGCCGCGGCCGGCCCCCGCGCCGTCGCCCGGTGGTCCCACGCCTGCGGTGGGCGTGCCGCAGGTACCGGCTGGGGGGGGCATCAAAGCCGCCACGGTCGGCACGACGGTCTACCTGCTGCCAACGGAGCACAAACGCGTTCGGCGCTTGGCATTGGACCTTGATGTCCCGTCTGTCCACGAACTGCTGCTCACCGGCCTAGACCGCCTGCTGGCGGAGCGCGGGGAGGCACCGATTGAACGATACAGCCCACCGCGGCCAAGAAAGGGCTAGCGTCCCAGCATCCTAGGACGCCAAACGAGTATAGTCGTCGCGCCGGCGCAGATGCCGGGTGGTCGCGCTCTGGTCAGCCGGGGGAAACTAGCCGGTAGCCCCGCGTCGTTGTCTTCGGGACGGCGGCTCTGGATGGCTTGAGGAGCAGCCCCGTGGCGGTCACCTCCACGTTCGCGTGGGGGTAGGCCGTCGCCACGTCGGGCATTACCTCCCGCACGCGCCTGGCCAACTCCTTCGCCTCCCTAAGTTCTGCGCCGAGTTGTGCCTGGAGATGAGGCCAGCGCAGATGCACTTCCCGAGACAGGCGTGGCAGCCGGTAGGCGAACAGGGCGTAGAGGTCGAGGCCGAGGCTATTTCCTGAAAGATGCGCGATGCCGCGCTTGTCGAGCGGCACAGCGTGCTCGCGCAAATGCTCATGAAACCGGGCGCCAAGCTCTACCGTGCCCGTCCACTCCTCGCCCTTCGCGGAGCGCCAGAGCTCCAGTCCGTCCACGATCTTGCTGTCTGCGATCAGCGTCCGTTCGACACCGTTGGCGTCGGTGTCGGTCCACTGCATGGTGAAGGTGCATCGTGCGATGCGCAAAGATTGTTCGCGGATCGCGCGGATGGAGCCCCGTGGGCCGCCCGACACGGGCAAGCCTAGCGAGCGTAGAAATGCCGAGAGGGTGGGCCCGAGCGAGACTGTGCGGCTTCGCATACCCTCGGTCTGGAGGTAGATCAGGATGAGCCTCGCCTTCGACCCATAGGGCACGCCCACGTACATCCGCTCGATTTCGGCGGGGGTCGGCTGCCTGCTCCGCGCGGCCGGTGGGGCCTCGTCGACGATACCGGGCGAGACGATGAGGCTGAACCGCCCGCTACTCCGCCGCCAGACGGCGATGTTGCTGGCTGGCCGGGAGTGGGGGAGGCAGGTCTGGCACAGGCCGCTGTGCAGGAACGACAAGTCATCCGCGCCCGGCAGCTCGGTCATGAGCGCATGGGTCATGTCCACCCGCTGCAGTAGCTTTTCGCGCTCGCGGCCGGTCGCGCTCTCCGCCGACACGCGGCGGCGCGTTTCCTGCAGGCCATGAAGCTCCAATTGGCCGGCTATGTGTCGCACTGCCCCCGATCCCTCCGGACAGAAGATTAGCCGGGAGCGGGCGATTCGGGGCGATGAATCGCCCACCGTTCGAGGCTTGGAGTTATCCACGATGAATCGCCCACCGGCCAATCTGTCCCCAATGAATCGCCCACCGCGCTACGATGCATTGCCCACCCGCGAATCCGGCCAGTACGATGAATCGCCCACCAGAAGGCGGGTTATCCACGCTGAATCGCCCACCTACTTCCTATAAGAGTCTTATACGCCTTCCTATAAGCGCGCGCGGCGTGCGGCGCCGCTTGAAGGGCTCGGGAGGGGCTGCAAGACAGCCGAACGAGAGCGGCAAACTTGGGCGTAAGTTGTCCGAGAGAGGAGCCGAAGCGCTCCTGACGGGACTGGAACCCACTCAGGCGGGGCTTCCAATCGGGAAGAAGTAGGTGGGCGATTCATCGTAAGGGGAACGAGGCCATCATATTCCCCGGCGTCCGAGTATCCGAGCGTCCGGCAACGCTAGCTTACCAGCATCCTAGGACACTAGGTGTGATATCCACTTAGGATTATCCGGTTTCTCCGATCTTCAGCAGCCTACCACCGTGCTCGTTCCGTCAACCCCGCTCGCCATGCTCGCCTCCGGCTGCGCGTGGCTCCGCGCCGCTACGCGGCTGCCCTAGCGGGCAGGGGTTTGACTTCCACTCCGCGCGACAGTCTGCAGGAGGGCAGATCGGCTCCGGGGGATGATCCGGCTGCCAATCCCTCCAAGGGATGGCCCGTAAAGCTCCAGAGAAGGCCACAGAGCGGCAGGACAGCCGTCAGGGGAGGGATGGCCGGGAAACCCTGAAGCGGGCTACAGCGGCCTTGGCGTTGACCTGGGACGACGGCGAAGAGGCACAAGCAGGTCTCAGCACCCCCCCATATGTGCACAAGTGCACTTATGCTTTCCTGGCTTACATGGATCGCGCTGCCTTCCTCTCCGTCCGGCTGCCGCCGGAGGTCCGCAACCGCGTCAAGGCAGCCGCAGCGGCGCGCGGCCAGACCGTGCAGGACCTAGTCGGCGGCCTCGTTGCCCACTTCCTGGCCGAGCAGGATCGCAAACCGCCCTCCCTGCCGGCGATCCTTACCCACCTGCGCGAGCACGAGGCGGATCTCCGCCAGCGTGGCATCGCCGGCCTCTGGGTCTTCGGCTCCGTCGCCCGCGGTGACGCGCGGCTGGACAGCGACATCGACCTGATCGCCGATCTCGACCCGGCCGCCCGGGTGTCGCTGACCGGCCTCGCCAGCCTGCAGGCCGACCTGGCAGACCTGCTCGGCGTCCCGGTCGACCTCGCCGAGTGGGGCACCCTCAGCCCGCCGGTCCTCGGCCGTGCCCGGCGCGAAGCGGTCCAGGCCTTCTAAGACGCGACCTGCCGCCGAAGGCCGGGACGAGACCATGCGGCAGAACCTGGTCGAGACCGAGGGTGAGGCTTCCAGGCTCGGACGGCATGACGGTCGGCGCGACCACACCAGCCGATCCATCCCGGCATGATTACCATCCAGATACCGCCCTCCAGGGTTGGCGGCGCGCCGGAACGCTACCGGTACGAAGTACCGGCCGCATTGGTGGATGCCTTGGTCTGTAGGCTCTGTTTCGCTCAACGAACGCCAAACGCTTTCTCAACGCTTCGCGCGATTCACATCAACGGAAATCCAACGAGGTCGATAACGGAGGCGTGGCGATGCGCCAGGCGCCATCGGCGGCCGGCGTCGTGTAGGAAGGCCCTCGCAATGGCCGATGCCGCATGCCGGGAGGCTGCCGTGACGAAACCCTTCAGCGAGATGTCCGCCGACTGCCCCAC
>JBMOJU010000038.1:0-23456 GCA_049315625.1 Paracraurococcus sp. | reverse complement strand
CGCCCGCGCCCGCTCCTCGGCCGAGGCCGCCGCGGCCACCGCCGCCAGCCCGCCGGGATAGATCAGCGCATAGACCGCGACGCCCACCGCCACGCCGCCCAGCAGCAGCGGCGCCAGCGCCCCCGCCGCCGCGCCGCCGAAGGTCACCGCCGCGCCGGCCACCAGCAGGCCGAGCCCGATCACCACCGCCCGCCGCGGCGGCACGCCGCGCAGCGCCAGCTGGGCCAGTACGCCCACCGCCATCATGGCGCAGGCGGCCAGCGGCCCGGCCCGCGGCAGCCCGGCGGCGGTCAGCACCGCCGGCACGCTGGTCAGCACCGTGCCGGTCACGCCCCAGCCGGGGATGATCGCCAGCGTGGTCGCCCAGGTGCCGGGCGGGAAGGCCGGCCGGCGCAGCCAGCCGCCGCGCGGCCGGCCGGGCGCGCGGGCCAGCGTCTCCGGCAGCCGCGCCACCAGCAGGAACAGCAGGACCGACAGGCCGAGATGCAGGGCGAAGGGCAGCGGCGGGTAGGCCGCCGGCGCCACCAGCAGCGCCAGCATGGTCGCCAGCCCGCCGATGGCGAAGCTGCCGATCGTCGCCGCGGCGATGATGCGGGCCGCCCGCGTCGCCCCGGCCGCCCCGCCCCCGGCCAGTTCCGCCGCCCAGGCGGCCGCCGCGCCGGCGACGCAGCCCATGGCGAGCCCCTGCGCCAGCCGGGCCGCCGCCAGCGCCGGCAGGCCGGGCGCGAGGCTCAGCAGCAGGGTGGACAGGCTGGCCAGTGCGACGCCGAGCAGCACGCAGGGCCGCCGGCCGATGCGGTCCGGCAGCGGGCCGAGCAGCGGGGCGGTGAGCATGACCGTGGCGGCGTAGCAGGCGAAGGCCAGCGCCAGCGCCCCGGCGCCGTGCCCGCCGGCGGCCGCATAGGCGCCATAGAGCGGCAGCGGCACGGTGGTGGAGAGCCCGACCGCGGCAACGGCGAGGCCGATGACCAGGGGTGCGCGGCGCCCGGATGCCTCAGCCGCCATGCCGCCCTGCCCCCTCCCCCGCGTGGAGCAGGCGCCTGACGAAAGCAGATCGCCAGGAGGCGGAACCGCCTGGAGGTGTGAATCTGCTTTGCAAACAAGCCACTAGAGCATGATGGCTTGAGGCGGAATCGCCGAAAAGCCTGAATCACCCGACCGAACAGACGCCAGCGCGCGATGCGTGAGCGAACGCGAACGCATCCCGCGCTTGGGCGCCGTGCCGAACCGCGACGTCGGCACGTCGCCCTACGCCACCTCGAAGCCGGCGAACAGGTAGCCGCGCCCGCGCAGGGACCGGATGCAGTCCTGGCCTTCCAGCTTGCGGCGCAGCTTGGCCACCAGCACGTCGACCGAGCGGTCCTCGGCATGCCAGTCGCGGCCCAGCGCTTCCTGGCAGATGAGCTCGCGCTGCACCGCCTGGCCCTCGCGCATCGCCAGCGTCGCCAGCACCCGGTACTCCGCCCCGGTCAGGCCGACGCCCTGGCCGTCCGGGCGGACCACGTCGCGGCGGCCCTCGTCGAGTCGCCAGCTGCCCTCGGCCGGCCGGCGCGGCGCGGTGCGGCGCAGCACGGCGGCGATCCGCGCCAGCAATTCGCGCGGCGAGGCGCTCTTTGCCACATGATCGTCGGCCCCCAGTTCCAGGCTGAGGATGCGGTCCACCTCGCTCGCCGCGCCGGTCAGCATGATGCAGGGCAGGTCGCTGTGCTCGCGCAGCTGGCGGAGGACGGCGATCCCCGTCTCCCCCTTCAGCCGGAGGTCGAGGATGACCAGCTCCGGCCGCTTGTATGCCAGGAAGGCGAGGAAGGCGGCGCCGGTCGCATGCACGCTGACCTCACAGCCATTGGCCTCAAGATAGAGGGCGAGTTCGGCGGCGAACTCGGCCTCGTCATCCACCAGCGCAACCCGGTAGGACATCAGACCTCCACAACTAAAAGTATAGAAACGCGGTTACACATGAACCCCCGCGTTAGCATGTCCTTGTCAAATTGTCCTATGCCCCAGACGCTCCGCTCATCGCCCCCATCAACGGCTCAGGCATCGCCGCAACGACCGGCGCGGCCTGCAGATCGAGGCGGAATTCGGCCCCGGCCTGGCCGTTCCCGGCGCTGATCGCGCCGCCGAGCGAGCGCATGATCCCGTGGCAGAGCGACAGGCCCAGGCCGGTGCCCTGGCCGGTCGGCTTGGTGGTGAAGAAGGGTTCGAACAGCCGCGGCAGCACCGTCTCCGGGATGCCCGGGCCGGTATCGGCCAACGTCACCACCACCCGGTCGCCGGCCGGCCGGGCGGCGACGGTGAAGCGCCGTTCGGCGACCGCGGCGTCGCGGATCGCGTCGCGGGCATTCAGCAGCAGGTTGATCAGCACCTGTTCCAGCAACAGCTTGCGGCCGAGCACGGGCGGCAGGTCGGCCGGCAGTTCGAGCACCAGCTCGATCTCCGCCTCGCGCAGGGCGGCGCCGGTCAGCATGCCGGCCCCGTCCATCACCTCGGCCAGCGACACCGGCTCCAGCGCCCCGGGATCGGTCCGGCCGAAGGCGCGCAGATGGTCGATGATCGCCTTGGCGCGCACCGCCAGCGCGCCGACCCGCTCCATCCGCACCAGCGCGTCGGGGATCGCCGCCTCGCCGCGGCGCCGCAGGCCGCGGGCGGTGTTCTCGGCGGCGAGCGCCATGATCGACACCGGCTGGTTCAGCTCATGCGCCAGGCCGGTCGCCATCTCCCCCAGGGTCGCCAGCTTGGCGCTGTTGACCATGGCCGACAGCGCCTCCCGGTACTCGGTGACGTCGCTGGTGAAGCCGACCAGCTCGCAGCGGCCGTCCGGGTGCAGGCGCAGCGGCTGCACGCTGGTGCGCAACCAGCGCCGCTGCCCGTCCTGGCGGCGGAACAGCAGGTCGAAGCTCTGCGGCCCATCGCGCGCCGCGGCGATCGCCGCCTGCACGGTGCCGGGCGGATCGACCGCCTCGGTCCGCGCCTGCCAGTCGGCGACGCGCTGCAATTCGGACCGGCGGAAGCCGGTCAGCGTGGTGATGGTCGGGCTGCCGTAGAGAAAGCGGAAATTGTCCCGCGGGTCGAGCTCGGCCCGGTAGGCGGCGCCGGGCAGGCCTTCCAGCACCATCGCCATCTCCCGCCGCACCTCCTCGACCGCGGCGAGCTCGCGCTGGTTGCGCCGGCGCTGCTGCCGCTGGTGGACCAGCCCGACCAAGCCGAGCGTGAACAGCGCCAGGGCAGCCTGGCCGGCCCGCAGGAAGGTCGCCAGCCGGTCGGTGGCCGCCCCGACCTGCATCGCGTCGAGATTGGCGGAGACCCAGATCGGGGTCCCCGGCAGCCGGCGCAGGGCGGAGAGGATGTCGCGGCCGCCGAGCGAGCCGCGGGTGCGGACGTCGCCCTCCTGCCCGGCGGCGATCATCCGCAGGCTCGGGCTGTCCGGCCTGAGCCGGCGGCCGAGCGTGGTGGCCGGGTCGCGGCTGCGGCTGAGGAAGACGCCATCCTCGCGGATCACCGAGATGACGCCGCGATTGTCCGGCAGCAATTCGCCGAGCAGCCGCGCCAGGTCGAGCGGATCGATCGAGATGACGGACACGCCGGCGAACTGCCCCGTCTCGCCGCGCACCGGGCGGCTGGCCTGCAGGGTCGGCTGGTTGGAGACGCGACCGACCAGCGGCTCGGAGATGAAGAGCCGGTCGGGTGGCAGGCTGCCATCCGGGCCGGGGCGGTGGGCCCGGATATGCGGCCGGTCGGACAGGTCGATCGGCGTCCAGCCGGGGACGGAGGACCAGGCGACCCGGCCATCCACCCCGATCATCGCCACCTGGAGGATGCCGAAGGCGCGCCGGCCCACCACCTGGCGGGCGAGCGTCTCCATCGCCAGCGCGCCGGGCTCGTTGCCCTGCTCGATCAGCACCTGGCGCTGCTGCATCGCCTGGCCGAGCGCATCGACCGCGTCGAGCGTCCGGAAGATGGTGAGCCGCGCCGCCTCGGCATCGCGCCCGGCCTCGGTGAAGCCGGCCTGCTCGGCCTGGCGGCGCTCATGCCGCAGCAGCAGCTCGACGCCGACATGCGCCACGCCGGAGACCAGGAGGGCCACGCCGAGCCCGAGCAACAGCCCTTGCCGCGCCCTGAGCCAGGCGCGCAGCCTCATCCGACCGGCAGCTCCAGCGCGGCCTCGATCCCACCGCCCGGATTCGGCTTGAGGTCGAGCCGGCCGCCATGCCGTTCGGCGGCCAGCCGGGCGATCGCCAGGCCGAGGCCGAGGCCGTCCCGCTGCCGGGTCAGGGCGGAGCCATCGACCGCGAAGGGGCGGCCGATATCGGCGAGCAGCTCGGCCGACATGCCGGGTCCACGGTCCCGCACCACCAGGCGCAACGCACCGTCGAGCGGCTCCACGGCGAGTTCGATGCGCCCATGCTCGGGCGTGGCGCGGAGCGCATTGTCCAGCAGGGCGGCCAGCGCGGCGCCGGCCACGTCGGCCTCCACCGTCAGGCGGCCGGGACGCGGCGCCACGACATCGACCTCGATGTCGCGCGCCGCCGCCAGCCGCCGGGTGCGGGACACCGCATCGGCCAGCAGGATGCCGACGTCGAGCGGATGCCGCGGGCCGCGGGTCTGGCCACGCAGCCGCTCCCAGATCAGCAGCTTGTCGACCGTCTCCAGCATGCGCTCGCCGGCCTCGCGCAGGTGCTGGCCGTAGCTCTGCGCCGCCTCCGGGGTCTTGGCGTGGCCGCCTTCCAGCAGCTCGGCGAAGCCGATCACCGGCACCAGCGGGGTGCGCAATTCATGCGCCAGCAGGCGCAGGCGGTTCTCCGTCTCGCCGGCCTCGGGCAGGGCGGGGCGGGCTTCCTCCAGCTTCGCCAGCGCGGCGGAGAGCCGCCCGGCGAGGTCGGAGCGGCTGGCCTCGGCCTGCTGCAGGCGGCGGTCGGTGGCGCTGCGGTCGACCGCGGCGGCGCGGCGGTCGAGGGTGCGGTCCATCGCCACGCGCACGGCGCGGGCGGCGTCGTCGATGCTGAAGGGCTTGGTGAGGAAGTCGGAGACGCCGCTGCGCATCGCCTCGACCGCCTGGTCCATCGAGCCATGCGCGGTGATGAGGATGACGCCGCGGGCGGTGGCGTCGGTTTCCTCGCGCAGCACCTGGGCGGCAAGCGACAGGCCGGTGCCGCCGGGCATGCGGATGTCGGAGACGAGCACGCCGATGCCCGTATCCTCCCGCATCAGGGCCAGGGCGGCGACGGCGGAATTGGCGGTGGCGACCTCGAAGCCTTCCTCGCGCAGGCCGTCGGCGAGTTCGTTCGCCAACATCGGTTCATCGTCAACGACCAGGACGGAAAGGTCTGGGCGGTCCTGGCCGGGGCGATGCGGCATGGCCCCGTGCGCGGTGTTCATGGTCACTGGCCCCTTGGAGGCGCGTCAATACAGGCAGGTCACTAGACGAAAGCGGCATCGCTTAGAAGTGATATTTGGCGCCGTGGCTTGCCTGTTCTGGGATCGCGCACGCCGCCTTGCGCTTCGGCAGGCGGTAAAGCCGGGGGTGCCTCAACCGGGTGTGGTCACGGCAATGGCCGGTTCTTCCGCTGGTTTGCATCCTCGCGATGCCAGCGGCCGGTACGATTCACCGGCCGCTGACAATGTGATTGACGTGAAGCGAAACGCTCGCACGGCGGAAATATCACTTAGCCGTGAATTTTCTGCCGGGGCGATGCGGCCCGGTCAGGCCGCCACCGCCCGGCGCGCCCCGACCAGCCGGGCAGCATCCAGCGCCAGCGCGCCGGCGCCGAGGCCGGCCTGCACCAGCAGCGCCACGGTCCAGAAGGCGGGGAACTCCCAGCCGCCGCCCTTGCCGCTGAACACCCAGCCATGGCCGGCGTGCTGCGCCAGCGCGCCGAGCATCAGCGGGATGAAGGCCAGGCTGACCAGCCGCACGCCGATGCCGAGGATCAGCGCCACGCCGCCCAGGATCTCGGCGGCGATGACGATGATGGCGAGTTCGGGCGGATAGCCGATGGAGCCGAAATACCCCATCGTCCCGGCCAGCCCGAAGGTGCCGAGCTTCAGCAGCGCGCCATGCGCCAGGAACATCGTGCCCAGGCTGACGCGCAGCAGCAGGGCGGCATAGGGGGTGGTGGTCTTCGCGTCGAACATCGGCGGTCTCCGGCATGGGTGCGGCGGGCTGCCGCGATGGCGGGAGAGTACCGGCGCCGGCCGGGCGCTTCCAACGCAGGGTCGGAACACCCATCATCACCGCGGTGAATGAGCGCGGAGCGCGGATGTGGCCGATCTCGGCAGCCTCGACCTGAACCTGCTGCGGGTGTTCGACGCGGTGGCGCGCGAACGCCACGTGACCCGCGCGGCGGAACGGCTGAACCTGTCGCAGCCCGCCGTCTCCAACGCCCTGTCCCGGCTGCGCGCGGCGCTGGGGGATGAGCTGTTCCTGCGCCGCCCGGGCGGCGTCGAGCCGACGGAACTCGCGCAGTCCCTGGCCGGGCCGGTGGCCGAGGCGCTGGACCGGCTGCGCGACACGCTGGCCGCCCGCGCGCCCTTCGATCCGGCGACCAGCGACCGGGTCTTCGCGGTCGGTCTCAGCGAATATGCCGAAGCGGTGCTGGCGCCGCCGCTGCTGGCCCGCATGGCGCGGGAGGCGCCGGGCTGCATGCTGGCCATCGCCCATGCCGACCGGACCAATTGGCAGCGGCTGCTGGAGGGCGGCGAGGCCAGCCTCGCGGTCGGCGTGCTGCCGGAGCCGCCGGCACTGTTCACCCGGCTGCGGCTGCTGCCGGAGGGGTTCTGCACCCTGATGCGGCCGGGGCACCCTTTGGCGGAGGGGGAGCTCACGCTCGAACGCTTCGCCGGCGTGCCGCACCTGCTGCATTCGCCGAACGGCTCGCGCGACGGCGCGCTGGACGCGGTGATGCGGGAGGCCGGCCATCCGCGCCGGCTGGGTGCGGTGGTGGCGCATCTCGCGGCGGTGCCGGAGATCCTGCAGCGGACCGACATGGTGATCACGCTGTCGGCCCGGCTGGCCTGCCAGATGGCGCTGGCGCACCGGCTGGTGCTGCGCGACCCGCCGGTGGCGGTCGAGCACATGCGGCTGTCGCTGGTGTTCCACCGGCGGTTCGAGGCCGATGCCGGCCATGCCTGGCTGCGCCGGCTGATCCTGGCCATCGCCCGCGACGTGCCGCCGGCCGGGCCGGAGGCGCCGGCGGTCTGAACCTCAGCCGTTGCCCGCCGGGCAGCGCGGCGATCGCCGTGGCGCCCGCATCGACCGGGGCGATCGCCCCGACCATCCAGCGGGCCTTGCCGCCGCAGCGGAAGGCGACGGCGGGCGGCCGGCGGTTCGGCATGGACAGGGCCGGATGCCCGGGCCAGAAGCGCGACGCGGTCTGCCCTGCCCGCGCCCCTCCCCGGCCCGGGGCGAGCCGCGAGGACGGTGCGTATGGACCCTGACGTACCCGAGATCGACGCCGCTGCCACCGTCCTGCTCGCCGAGGACGACCCGGAGCTGACGGCGGAACTCACCGAGGCGCTGCGGTCCCATGGCCTGGCCTGTGATGCCGTGGCCGACTGGGCCGGGCTGCTCACCCGGCTGGCCGCGCCGCCGCCGCCCGACATCCTGCTGCTCGACCAGCGGCTCGGGCCGGTCGATGTGCTGGTGCACCTGCCGGCACTGCGCCGGCGGGTGGCGCAGCCGATCGTCATCCTCACCGGCAACCCGCGGGAGATCGACCGCAGCCTGGGGCTGGAATTGGGCGCCGACGACTTCCTGCTGAAGCCGATCGGCGGCCGTGAGCTGGTCGCCCGGCTGCGCGCCCGGCTGCGTGGCCGCCCTGCCCCGCCGCCCGAGACCACGGCAATGCCAGGCTGGCGGCTGCTGGAGGCGGAAGCGCTGCTGCTGCGGCCGGATGGCGGCGCCGTGCCGCTGGGCGCCGCCGAATTCGCCTTCCTCCGCCTGCTGGCCGCCCGGGCCGGCGCGCCGGTGCCGCGCGCCGAGCTGGCCCGCGCGGTGTTCCAGCGGCGGCGCGAGGCCGACCTGCGCGCGCTGGACAGCCTGGCCTATGCCCTGCGCCGGACGCTGGAGGCCGAGGGGCTGGCCGGCTGCATCCTGACCATCCGCAACCGCGGCTATGCCTTCGCCGGCTTCCCGCGGGGCTGATGCCGGGGCGCCGGGCTGGACATGGCGGACCGTGAACCCGAAACTTCGGGTTGCATGCCCCGCACCGCCCGAAACCGCAAGCCGCTGACGCCGGTGCAGGCGCGCGCCGTCGACACGGTCGAGCGCGTCCTCGACACCGTCCGGCGGCACCTGCGCACGGAGGATGGCCACCCGCTGGTGCTCGCCGCCGTGGCGCAGGAGGCCGGGCTCTCCCGCACCGGGATCTACCGCTACGTGGATGGCCCGGGCGGCGTCCTGACCTTGCTGGTGCAGCACTTCGCCGAGCGCAGCGTGCCGCGGGTGGTGGCGGCGATCGAGGCCATCCCGCCCGGGCTGGACGAGGCCGCGGCCTGCCGGGCGATCCTGCTGCCGATGATCGGGCCCTTCGCCCGGGCGCCGCAGGGCCTGCGCCGGTCGGTGTTCCGCTACCTGCTGGAACACCACCACCGGATCAACCCGGCCATCGTGCGGCGCTGCCTGCCGCCGGTGGCGGCCGTGGTGGCCCGCTACCCGTCCCGCCTCCCCGCCCCGCTGGACGAGGCGGCGCTGGAGGAATTCACCATCAGCCTCGCCACCGCGGTGAAGCAGCTCGCGCTCAGCCAGCCGGCGATGCTGGCGGACCCGGAGGTGATCGATCGCCTCGCCGAGCTGATGCAGCAACGGCTTTTCGGTGACCCGCTGCCGCGGTCGCAGAGTCCTCAGACGCCAGAATGAATCTTAAAGCCCCTAATTAGTAACATAATCAGATTGGGCGCAGATTCGCAGGCCCTGTCGTTTTTGCCGCGACCCGCCGAATCACGGTTTCTTGATGAGCAATCCTCCATGATTGTGCCGCGCATCGACCGGCCCTGTCCCAGGCGGCCGGCCGCTGCACGGCAAGGACACCACCCATCAATGACCCGTATCGTCGATCGGGCCACCGCGCTCCGCGGCCGGCCCGACGCGTCCCATGCGCCCTGGCCGGACGGGCCATGGTGGCTGCTGGGGATGGCCACGGCCGCCGCGCCGGCCACCCTCCTGGCGCAGGGCGGCGACCTGCATGTGGCGTTGCTGGCCCCGCTGGCCTGCCTGGCGGCACCCGGCCTGGCGATCGGGGCGATGCTGCGCCTGGCCCGGCTGGCCATGGCGACGGTGCCGGCGCCGCCGCACTGAGGCGCGGCGGCGGAGGGCAGCGGCCACCCCATCCCACCGGACGGCGGCGGCGTCGGACCCGGCAACGCGGCCGGTATCCGGGATCGGGCGCGGCAGCCGCCGGCGCCCGGCCAGCCGAGGGAGAGTTCGTTGCTTTGTCGTTTTTGTCCAAATAAACAACTAATTTTCGATGCCTTGTTGTTTCGCTCACCGATTTCAAAGGCGCTGAAATCAAACTAAAATAACCGAACAAACAACGTCATCAGATTCGGCGCAGATTCGGGGTAGGCGTCGTTTGTTTAGCGTTGCGCCGAATCGCGGTTTCGCAAACGACCGCCCTCCGCGATCCTGCCGCGCATCGACCGGCCGTCCCCGAGGCGGCCGCCAACGGCCGGTCGATGCACCGAGAACATGGCAAGGACGCCTCACCCGATAACGCAGACCACCTACCAGGCCACCGCCGCCGGCGGCACGCTCGACGCCTCCGCACTTACCGCCGGGAACACCGCCGTCATGCGCGGCAGCACCGGCAACGACACGCTGATCGGCAGCGCCGGCGCCGACCGGCTGGATGCCGGCAACGGCCACAACGTCATGAATGGTGGCGCCGGCGACGACCAGTTTTTCACCAACCTGAGCTCGGCCCGCAGCGACACCATCGATGGGGGCGCCGGCCACGACAGCCTGACCATCACCATGTCCTCGGCGCAACTCGCCACCACGGCGGTGCACAACGCCCTGGTCGCGCTGAACACTTTCGAGACCTATACCGCCCCCGCCGACGCGACGGCGCATTTCGTCAACGCAACACTCGGGCTCGACATGACCGGCGTCGAGACGGTGCAGCTCCGCGTCGATGGCGTGGTGAAGACGCTGGACCAGGTCGGCGCACAGGCCGTGGCGCCGGGGCCCGTAGGAACCCTGCTCGACTTCGAGGACGTGCCGCTAACCGTTCAGATCCAGTCCCAATACTTCGCCGGCTACCTGCCGACCGCCTATCACGGCTTCGACTGGCAAAACGCCAATGGACAAACCGTCAATGCGCCCTTTGCCTACGTGCCAGAAGTCTTGCACGCGGTTATCTCCGGCGGCCCCCCCCATGCTGCGAGCGGGAATATCGCCTTGCTTTGCGCAGGAAACGGCGTCAGCCCGCTGGTGATCACCAAGCACGGCGGCGGCGACTTCCAGTTCACCCAGGTGGACGTGGCCGAACTGTCGTTTAACCGCAACTTCAGCGGGACCTCCGACGTTACCTTCACCGGGACCAAGGGGGGCGCCACGGTCGGCACCCTGACCGTCCATGCCGACGAGACACATTGGCAGACCGTCACCGCCGCCTGGGGCGCCATCGACACGCTGACGGTGGGATGGACCTCACCGGATGGCGCCACCCACGATTACGCGGCTTTGGACAATCTCTGGCTCAGCTAAACCAAGCTGACCGGCGGGCGTCGCGCGCTGCGCGGCGCCCGGCTGGATCACGGACGGCCACGGGTCGGGACGGCCACCGGCGCTCGGTCCCGCGGCGTGCTACCCGAGGCCCGCCGGCAGCGCGGCAATCGCCGTCGCCCCGGCATCCACCGGCACGATCGCCCCGGTCATCCAGCGTGCGTTGCCGCTGCACAGGAACGCCACCGCGGCGCCGATGTCCCAGCCGCTGCCCTCCACCTGCAGGATGCTGCGCTTGCGCCGCGCCTCCCGCTTCGCCGGGGTCATGTCGTTGGCCTGGACCATCGGCGTGTAGACCATCCCCGGGCAGACGCAGTTCACCCGGATGCCGTCCTTGGCATGGTGCACCGCCATGGCGCGGGTCATGTTCACCACCGCGCCCTTCGATGTCGGGTAGAGCAGCGACGGATGCCCGCCCTTCAGCCCGGCGACCGAGCCGATGTTGACGATGGCGCCGCCACCCGCGGCGCGCAGCGCAGGGACGGCATACTTCGCCATCAGCATCATCGACGTCACGTTCACCAGCAGGCCCTGCGCCCATTCCTCCGGGTCGACATCCTCCGCGGTGCCCTTGGGGCCGCTGATGCCGACATTGTTGACCAGCGCGTCGAGCCGGCCCCAGCGGCCGGTCGCGGCGTCCACGATGCGCTTGCAGTCTTCCGGCCTGGTCACGTCGGCCTCGACGGTGATCGCCTCGCCGCCCTCGGCCTCGATCATCCGCCTGGTGTCCTCGGCCCAGCCGAGGATGGCATCGGCCAGGACCAGCTTCGCGCCGGCGCGGGCCAGCAGGATGGCCGCGGCGCGGCCGTTGCCGACGCCCTCCCCCGGGCGCGAGCCGGCGCCGGTGACGATGGCGACCTTGCCCTTCAGGTCTTCGGCGATGCTGTCCATGGTGCGGTTCCCTCCGGTTGGTTGGGGGGAGGGTGGCATCGGGGGGGCAGGGGCTCAATGGCGGGCGGCGCCAGGCCCCCGCTTACCCCGCCATCAGGAAGGCCAGCGCCGTCACCGCGATCTCCTCCGGCACCTCGTGCCCGCCCTCGAATTCCCGGCAGATCACCGGGTAGCCGGCCTGGCGCAGCTTCGGCAGCAGGCGGCGGGTGCAGAGGTCGATGTTGAGCACCCCGTCCTGCGTGCCGTGGCTGAGGAAAAGGCGCGGCCTGCCCTCCAGCCGCATCGGTGCGACGAAGCCGGGGGAGAAGGCCAGCGCATGGGTGAACAGCGCGCCATTCATCAGCGCCAGCGACAGCGCGTAGGACGCCCCGTCGGAAAACCCCGCCACCGCGATGCGGCGCGGATCGACCGGCCAGGCCGCCAGGATGCGCACCAGCGCGGCCTCGATGCGGGCGATGTCGGGGCCGTAGCCGCCCTCCAGCACGTCCCAGCTGGTGCCGAGACTGTCCGGCAGCAGCACCAGCGCGGCATCGGCGATCGGGGCGATGCGGCGCAGCGCGCGCGTCGCGTCGCCGGTCGCGCCATGCAGCATCAGGATCAGCGGCAAGGGTCCGGGCGCGGCGGCGGCAGGCACCCGCAGCAGGCCGTCGCGGTCGCCGCCCATCCCGAGCGGATGCAGGCCGGGCGGCAGCGGCCAGGCCAGCCCGGGCCGCGGCGGGCCGGGCCGCGCGGCGATCCGGCCGGCGGCGTGGTCGTCATGCTCCGGCGCGTCCATGGCCCTGTTCCTCCCGCCCCGCAGCCTGGATCGGCCGGGCCGGCCGGGGCAAGCGCCGCGGTGTCAGCCGGCGTCGGTGCGGCGCAGCGCCGCCACTTCCTGCCGCAGCGCCCGCAATTCGGCCAGCACCTGCGCGGTATCCGCCTGGGTCTCCGCCCGGCGTTCGGCCCGCAGCGCGGTCTCCCGTTGCTCCTTCAGCCCCTGGATGCTGTCGACGATGACGCCGATGAACAGGTTCAGCACCACGAAGGTCGAGATGATGATGAAGGGGATGAAGAACAGCCAGGCCCAGGGCTGCTGCTGCATCACCGGCAGGACGATGCCGTTGGTCCAGTCCTCCATCGTCATCAGCTGGAACAGCGTGAAGAAGCTGTCGCCCAGCGTGCCGAATTTCTCCGGCAGCACCTCGGCGTAGAGCTTCGTCGCCATCACCGCGAAGACGTAGAACAGCAGCAGCATCAGCGCGATGATGGAGCCCATGCCGGGCAGCGCCGCCAGCATCGCCTCCACCACCAGCCGGAGGGAGGGGACGACGCTGACCAGCCGCAGCACCCGCAGCACCCGCAGGGCGCGCAGCACGGCCAGCGGCCCGGCCGCCGGCAGCCAGGCGATGCCGACCACGAACAGGTCGAACAACCCCCAGGGGTCGCGCAGGAAGCGGCCGCGGAAGGCGGCGAAGCGCAGCACCAGCTCGGCGGTGAAGACCCAGAGCAGCAGCTGGTCCAGCGCGTGCAGCACCGCGCCGTATTCCGCCATCAGCGAATCCCAGGTCTCCAGCCCCAGCGTCACCGCGTTCAGCAGGATCAGCCCGGTGACGGCCCGCTGGAAGGGCCGGGACAGCACCAGGCGAGCCAGGCGCGCGCGCGGCGTGCCGTCCTGATCCTGGGCGGTAAGCACGTCCTGCATGCGATGGTCCCGGCGGAATTGCGTAACAGGAATGACGCTGTCGGCGCGACCGATCAAGGGGGCGGCCGGCGGTGCAGGCCGCGCCCCAGCCCCACCGCCGCCTCGCCGAACCGCGCCCGCAGCGCCTCCACCGCCTGCCAGCGGGCGGCCCGCCTCGGCGCGCCGGGATCGGCCAGGTCGCCGCGGTCGGCGCCGGCGGCCGGGGCCAGCGGCTGGGCTCCGATGCCGATCAGCCGGTAGGCCGTCCCGTCTACCTCGCGGGCCAGCAGCGGCCGGGCGGCGGCGAAGATCGTCTCCGGCAGCAGGGTCGGGCCTGGCAGACGGGTGGTCCGCGTCCGCTGGGCGAAGCCGGCGGTCTTCAATTTCAGCACGATGCCGGCGGCGGCCAGGTCCTTCTCCCGCAGCCGGCGGGCCAGCTTTTCGCAGAGCCGCCAGAGCGGCGCCTCCAGCGCCGCGAGGTCGGCGAGGTCGGCATCGAAAGTGGTCTCGGCACTGACGCTTTTGGTCTCCCGCGCCGGGTCCACCCGGCGGTTGTCCTCGCCACGGGCGCGGGCGGCGAGGCCCGGCCCTTCCTCGCCGAAGCGCCGCGCTGCCTCCCGCGCATCGAGCGACGCGAGCTGGCCGAGCCGGGTGAAGCCCGCCGCCTCCAGCCGCCGCGCCAGCGCCGGGCCGACGCCGGGCAGCAGCGTGACGGGTTGCGGCGCCAGCCAGGCGGCGGCCTCCCCGGCGCCGATCACGGCGAAGCCGCGCGGCTTGTCGCGCTCGGCCGCCAGCTTGCCGAGCAGCCGGTTGGGGGCGAGGCCGATCGAGATGGTCACGCCAACCTGGCGTTCGACGTCGCGGGCGAAGCGGGCCAGCACGGCGGCGGGCGGGGCGCGGTGCAGCGCCTCGGTGCCGGCCAGGTCCAGCACCGCCTCGTCGATCGAGAGCGGCTGGACCAGCGGCGTCAGCGCCTCCATCAGGTCGCGGATCTGCCGGGCGGCGGTGACGTATTTCGCCATCTGCGGCTTGATCACCACCGCATCGGGGCAGAGCCGCAGCGCCTTGAACATCGGCATGGCACTGCGCACGCCGGTGGTGCGGGCGATGTAGCAGCAGGCCGAGACCACGCCGCGATGGCCGCCGCCGACGATGACGGGGCGGGACAGCAATTCCGGCCGGTCGCGCTTCTCGACGCTGGCATAGAAGGCGTCGCAATCGACATGGGCGACGGCCAGGCTGTTGAGTTCCGGGTGTCGCACCAGGCGGCGCGACCCGCACAGCGGGCAGGTTGCCCGGTCCTCCGCCACGCCCTGGAAGCAGTCGCGGCAGAGGGCAGGCATTCAGCCCTCCTGCCGCACCCTGAAGGGCTGCGCCGCCAGCCAGGCGAGCAGCAGCAGGCCGATCGCCTCCTCCACCCCGCCGCGCGGCGGGCGCATCGCCGCCCAGCCACTGGCCTGCAGCGCGGCGCCGAGGGCGATCTCGCCGAGCAGGACCAGCACGACGGCCGCCAGCGCCATGCCGGCGCGGGATTCGCGCATGGACGCCGCCGGCAGGAAGCGGATCGCGTAGCGCGCCGCGAGCCAGAGCAGCACGCCCAGCACCGCCGCTTCCAGCACCGCGGCGGCCAGGCTACCGATGGTCGGCGCCAGCGCCAGGTCGCGGAGCGTCCCCAGCACCGTGCCGGCGAGGAAGCCGAGCAGGCCGTAGAGCAGGCCGGGGCGGATTCCGGCCATCATGCCGGCATGTCCCACAGCCGCGCCGCGCCGAGCACGCCGGAGCTGTCGCCATGCCGGGCGCGCAGCACCGGCGTGGTGACGGCGTCGCTGAAGACGAAGGCGGCCATGCGGGCCGGGACCTCCCGGTACAGGTGTTCCATGTTCGACACTCCCCCCGCCAGGACGATGCAGTCCGGATCGAGGATGTTGACCACATGTGCGAGGGACCGCGCCAGCCGGTCGGCGTGGCGGGAAAGCGCGGCGGCGGCCGTGGCATCGCCGGCGGCGGCGCGGGTGGGCAGCGCGGTGGCGTCGCGGGCGCCTGGACCGTCGGCGTCGGCGGCCAAAGCGGGGCCGCAGAGGAAGGCCTCGATGCAGCCCTGCCGGCCGCACCAGCAGGCCGGGCCGGGGTATTCGGCGGCCGTCATCCAGGGCAGCGGGTTGTGGCCCCATTCGCCGGCAATTCGGTTACGGCCTTCGAGGATGCGGCCCTGCGTGACGATCCCGGCGCCGACGCCGGTGCCGAGGATGACGGCGAAGACGGTGTCGTAGCCCGCCCCGGCGCCGTCCGCCGCCTCGCTCATGGCCAGGCAATTGGCATCGTTCGAAAGGCGGACCGGGCGGCCGAGCCGCGCCGCCAGGTCGGCATCCAGCCTGCCGCCGTTCAGCCAGGTGGAATTCGCCCCGCGCACCAGCCCGGTGGCCGGCGACAGGCTGCCGGGGATGCCCACCCCGACCGTCGCCGCCCCGCCCAGCGCGGCCTCCGCGGCCTCGACCAGCGCGGCGACCAGGGCGAGGACGCCGGCATAGTCGGGCGGGGTCGGGGCGCGGCGGCGCAGCCGGACCGTGCCGGCGGCATCCAGCGCGGCGATTTCCGTCTTGGTCCCGCCGAGGTCGATGCCGATGCGCCACATGCCGCCAAGGTGCGGCGCCGCCACCGGCGTCGCAAGCCTTGCGGTGGGCGGGCGCGGGTGCTGGACTCGGGCGCATGTCGGAAACGCTGCTCGACGTGCAGGGCCTGACCTGCCCGCTCCCCGTCCTCAAGGCCAACAAGGCGCTGCGTGGGCTGCCGCCCGGGGCGCGGCTGGTCGTGCTCGCCACCGATCCGGCCACGGCGAAGGATTTTCCGGCCTACTGCACGGAGACGGGCCATATGCTGCTCGCCGCCTCCGAGGAAGCGGGGCTCTATCGCTTCGAGTTGCAGAAAAGGGCCGAGCCTGCATGAGCACGCTGCTGCTGACCCACCGGGCCTGCCTGCTGCACGACCCGGGCGACTACCACCCGGAATGCCCGGACCGGCTGCGCGCGGTGCTGAAGGCGCTGGACCAGGAGGATTTCGCCGACCTCATCCGCGACGAGGCGCCGCAGGCGACGGTCGAGCAACTCTGCCGCGTGCATCCGCGCAACTACGTCGACGCCATCCTCGGCATCCGCCCGCCGGCGGGGGAGACGGTGGCGCTGGACGCCGACACGGTGATGAGCGAGGGCAGCGCCGAGGCGGCGCTGCGGGCGGCCGGCGCCGGGGTGCATGCGGTGGATGCGGTGATGCGGGGCGAGGTCCGCCGCGCCTTCTGCGCCACCCGCCCGCCCGGCCACCATGCCGAGCCCAGCCGGCCGATGGGCTTCTGCTTCTTCGCCAATGCGGTGGTGGCGGCGCGGCATGCCATCGCGGTGCATGGCGCGGCGCGCGTGGCGATCGTCGATTTCGACGTCCACCACGGCAATGGCAGCCAGGCCTGCGTGGCGCAGGACCCGGCGATCCTCTACGCGTCCAGCCACCAATGGCCCTGCTACCCCGGCACCGGCGACGTGCGGGAGACGGGCGTGGGCAATGTGTTCAACGCGCCGCTCAGCCCGGGCGCCGACGGCCCCGCCTTCCGCGCCGCCTGGGCGGGTACGCTGCTGCCGGCGATCGACGCCTTCGCCCCCGACCTGCTGGTGATCTCCGCCGGGTTCGACGCGCATGCGCGCGACCCGCTGGCGCAGCTGCGGGTGCGGGAGCCGGATTTCGCCTGGCTGACGGCGGAGCTCTGCGCCATCGCCGAGCGGCACGCGAAGGGTCGCGTGGTGAGCCTGCTGGAAGGCGGCTACGACCTGGAGGCGCTGGCGCATAGCACGGCGGCGCATGTCCGGGTGCTGATGCGGGCGTGATGGTGCCGGATCAGTCCGATGCCCGTCGCCTGGCCCTGGCGCTGCCCGGCGCGACGGAGGGCGCGCATTGCGGCAAGGCGGATTTCCGCGCCGGCGGGAAGATCTTCGCCTCCCTGCCCGGGGACGGCGTGGTGGTGCTGAAATTCCTCGCCGAGCAGCAGGCGACGCGCATCGCCGCCTGGCCCGGGGCCTTCGCCGCGGTACCGGGTGGCTGGGGCCAGAAGGGCTGGACCCGGCTGCACCTGGCGGCGGTGGACCTCGGGCTGCTGGAGGACGCGCTGGCCGCCGCCTGGCGCAACGTCGCGCCGAAGCGGCTGCAGCGCGATCTCGCGGCTACTTCCGCGCCTGCACATAGTCCCAGAAGTTGAACGCGAAATCCTGGTTCGGCCGGGTCTGGATGTGGCAGGTGAAGCAGGCCTCCACGCTGGCGTCGTTGCGCTTCCCGTCGCCGAAGAACCGGGCATATTCCCAGTCGCCGTTGCGCTTCTCCGGCGGGTAGCCGACGCCCCAGCCGGCGCGCTTCTCCTGCACCCCGATCGCCGCCCAGCCCGGCTCCGGGATGAAGCGGCCCTGCTGGTCCAGCAGCGGCGCGCCGTCCGGCCCCAGCCGCGCCTTGTTGTCGGCCAGGATGATCAGCGTGCCGTCCGGCAGCGGCGCGCCCGGCTTCGCCGCGGCGAAGGCTTCCGGGTTGACGTAGAAGTTGCGGACGATCTTGCGGGTCGGGTTGTCCAGCGTGGCGAAGCGGATGAACTTCGTCTCCCACTCCGCCGGCAGGGTGATGTTCTGCGGCCCGGGCACATAGGCCTGCTGGGCAAGCGCGGCACCGGCCAGCAGCAGCGGCAGGGCGAGGATCGGCACGAGGCGGCGCAGGCGCATGGTGGGGTTCCTCCCGGTCAGGTGGCGGAAGTGAACACGTTGTTGCGCCCGCGGCGCAACCCCCTGCTTACTCGCGTTCCCGCCAGGGCTGCGCCTGCCATTGCCGCGCGTAATGCGCCTGCATGGCGGCGATCTCGGCCGTGAAGCGTTCGCTGTCCCAGTAGCCGATCGGCATGGCCTGCTTCTCGGCCAGGGCGCGGAAGCCGGGGTCGCGCGCCGCCTCGCCGATCAGCTCCGCCAGCCGCCGGACGATCGCCGGCGGCGTGCCGGCCGGGGCGGCGAAGCCGCGCAGGCTGGACAGCACCACGTCGAAGCCCTGCTCGCGCAGCGTCGGCACGTCCGGCGTCCCCGCCCAGCGTTCCGCCGCCATCTGGCCCAGGGGCCGCAGCGTGCCCGCCGCCATTTCCTGCGTCGCATCCGTCATGCTGAGCCCGCCGACCTGCAATTCGCCCTGCAGCAGCGCCGCCCGCATCGGCGCGGTGCTGGTATAGGCGACCGCGGTGAGCCCGATGCCGGCCTGGCGTTCCAGCGCCAGCATGCCGAGATGCGCATAGGTGCCGACGCCGGTGGTGCCGAAGCTGACCGCGCCGGGGTCCTTGCGCGCCGCCGCCACCAGGTCGGCCAGGGTGCGGAAGCGGCTGTCGGCGCGGACGAAGACGCCGCCGACATCGTCCACCAAATTGGCGATGAGCGCGAGCTGGTCGAGCGTGTAGCCGGCCCGCCGCTCGATCGGGATGGTGACCAGGTTGGGCAGGGTGACGACGCCGATGGTGTGGCCATCCGGCGCCGCCTGGGCGGTGGCGGCGAAGCCGATGGCGCCGCCGGCGCCGGGCCGGTTCACCACCACGACGGGCTGGCCCAGCCGCGGTTCCAGCCAACGGCCGATGCTGCGCCCGGCGATGTCGGCGCCGCCGCCCGGGCTGAAGGGGACGATCAGGGTAATCGGCCGGTCGGGCCAGGCGGCGCCGGCCGGCGTGGCCAGGGCACACAGCAGCAGCAGCGCGATGATCCGGCGCATGGTCGTCCTCCCCTCGTTTGGCGGCAGCGTAACAGCCGCGCGGGCTGGCCGCCACGCGCCGCCGCCGCTAACCTTTGGCTGGGAGTTCGCCGCCACGGGCCAAACCGATCGCTGCCAGGAGGCGCGTTTGCCGCACGCCCATACCCATGCCGGAGCCTCGCCATGATGGCGGTGCCCGCGCTGCACCGGAAGGCCGGCACCTGGCAGGCCTTCCGCATCGCCCCGACCGATTCGAACTACTTCGCCTGCCTGCTGGACCCGCTGGCGGATGGCGTGTCCTTCACCCTGGTGGTGGAAATCTTCCAGCCCGGCGGCGCGACCCCGCCGAACACCCATACGGTGGCGGAGGAAGCCTTCTTCGTCCTCCGCGGCCGCGGCCGGGCGCTGGCCGATGGCGCGGCGATCGACCTCGGCCCCGGCGACACCATGGTGCTGCGGCCGGGGGTGGAGCATGTGGTGGAGAATCCCGGCCCGGGCAAGCTGTATTGCCTGACCTTCATGGCGCCGAACGAGGGCTTCGCCGAGCTGATCCGGAACGGCACGCCGGTGGAATTGGCACCGGAGGATCTGGCGGTGCTGACGGGCGCCGGCTGATGCGGGTGCTGGTGATCTACGCCCACCCGCTGCCGGAAAGCTTCCACGCCACCCTGCACCGCACCGCGGTCGAGGCATTGCGGGAGGCGGGGCACGAGGTCGACGACCTGGACCTGAATGCCGAGGGCTTCAACCCGGTGCTCAGCGAGGAGGAACGGCGGCACTACCACGACGAGACGCGCAACCGCGCACCTGTGGCCGGCTACGTGGCGCGGCTGGCGCGCGCCGAGGCGCTGGTGCTGTGCTTCCCGACGTGGTGCATGGGGCTGCCCGCCATCCTGAAGGGGTTCTGCGACCGCGTGCTGGTTCCCGGCTTCGCCTTCCACCTGGCGGAGGGCAGGCCGGTGCAGCCGGGGCTGACGCATATCCGCCGGCTGGCGGCGATCGTTACCTACGGCCGGCCCTGGTGGATGGTGTGGTCCTGCGGCAACCCGCCGCGGATGGTGGTGATGCGCTACCTGCGCTGGCTGACCGGCAAGGCGCCCACCCGCTACATCGCGCAGTACCACATGAACCAAGCCAGCCAGACGCAGCGGGCGCGCTTCATCGCCCGGGTACGGCGGGAGATGCTGGCGCTTTAGCCGGTTTGCCTGACGCGGCGCCCTGGGTATGCTCACGCCGCGCACGACCGGCAGAGGCGATGGGGATTCCCCATCCCCGCATCGGCGCAGGAAGCCAGCAGCACGGCGCCCAACCGATCCGGGGACCGAGTGCCGATGACGATTTCGCTGACCCGCCGCGCCGCGCTCGGCGCCCTTGCGGCGGGCCTCGCCACGCCTGCGCTGGCCCAGGCCCGGAAGCTGACCTTCCTGACCAGCTGGTTCGCCCAGGCCGAGCATGGCGGCTTCTACCAGGCGCTGGCGACCGGCCTGTACAAGACGGCCGGGCTCGACGTCACGGTCAAGATGGGCGGGCCGCAGGTCAACGGCATGCAGCTGCTGGCGGCCGGCGAGGTCGACCTGATCATGGGCTACGACATCCAGGTGCTGAAGGGCATCGAGAACGGGCTGCCGGTGACCACGGTGGGCACCAGCTTCCAGTTCGACCTGCAGGGCATCATGACGCATGAGCAGGTAAACGGCCTGGCCGACCTCAAGGGCAAGCGCATCCTGATCGCCAGCAGCAGCCACGCGACCTTCTGGCCCTGGCTGAAGAAGCGCTTCGGCTTCACCGATGCGCAGGCCGGCGTCTACACCTTCAACCTGCAGCCCTTCCTGGCGGACAAGGAGTTGGCGCTGCAGGGCTACCTGTCCTCCGAGCCCTTCGAGGCGGCGGCGGCCGGGGCGAAGCCGAAATTCTTCCTCCTCGCCGATGACGGCTACCCGCCCTATGGCAGCACCATGGTCACCCGCACCCCGCTGGTCGACAAGGACCCCGGCGTGGTGAAGGCCTTCGTCGAGGCATCGCTGGAGGGCTGGAAGAGCTATTTCGCCAGGCCCGAGGCGGCGAACCTGCTGATCAAGCGCGACAACCCGAAGATGACCGACGACCGCATCGCCTTCGCCATCGCCAAACTTGGCGAGGTCAAGGCGCTGAACCGCGGCGATGCGGCGACGCACGGCATCGGCGTGATCACCGAGGCGCGCTGGAAGCAGACCTACGACTTCCTGGTCGAAGGCGGGCTGCTGAAGCCGACGGTGGAATGGCAGAAGGCCTTCACCACCCGCTTCATCCGGGACATCCGCGTGATGATGCCGTGATGGATGGCGGCATCGCGGTGCCGGTGGTGGAAGTGCTGGCGGCGGACAAGGTCTTCGCCAACGGCACCCGCGCCCTGGCGCCGATCGACCTGGCGATCGGCCGCGGCGAATTCGTCAGCCTCATCGGCCCCTCCGGCTGCGGCAAGTCGACGCTGCTGAAGCTGGTGGCGAACCTGATCGAGCCGAGCGACGGCCGCATCTCCTGGTGGCGCGGCGACTTCGCCCGCATCGGCCAGCCCGGGCGGCAACTCGCCTTCGTGTTCCAGGAGCCGACCCTGATGCCCTGGTCGCGCGTCGCGCGGAACGTGCGGCTGCCGCTGGACTTCGCCCGCGTGCCGCGGGCGGAGGCGACGGCACGGGTGGAGGCCGCGCTGCGCCAGGTGGAGCTGACGGCCGCGGCCGACATGTACCCGCGGCAGCTTTCGGGCGGCATGCGGATGCGCGTTTCGATCGCCCGCGCGCTGGTGACGCAGCCCGATCTGCTGCTGATGGACGAGCCCTTCGGCGCGCTGGACGAGTTCACCCGCAACCGGCTGGATGAGGATCTGGCGCGGCTGGCGCAGGGCAGCGGGCTGACCACGCTGTTCGTGACGCATTCCATCTACGAGGCGGTGTTCCTCTCCTCCCGCATCATCGTCATGGCGGCCAATCCGGGCCGCGTCTTTGCGAGCGTGACCGTGGACGAGCCCTTCCCCCGCGACGCCGAATTCCGCGCCAGCCCACGCTTCGCCGCGCTGTGCCGGGAGCTGTCGGCCGTGCTGACCGATGCCTCCATGGCGAGCCGGCCGTGATGCGCCCGCTCAGCCAACGCGCATGGTTCTGGCCGGCGCTGATGCCGCTGCTGGTCGGGCTGCTGCTGTTCGGCGGCTGGGAAGCCGGCTGCCGCGCCTTCGCGGTGCCGGCCTATCTCTTCCCCATGCCCTCGGCGATCTGGGCGAAATTCATCGCCGACTGGCCGACCCTGCTGGGCGCGCTGTGGGCGACCCTGCGGATCACCTTCCAGGCCTTCGCGCTGGCCGTGGTGCTGGGCAGCCTGACCGCCTTCCTCTTCGTGCAGTCGCGCTTCATCGAGATGGCGCTGCTGCCCTATGCGGTGCTGCTGCAGGTGACGCCGGTGGTCGCCGTCGCGCCGCTGATCATCATCCTGGTCAAGGACACCGGCATCGCGCTGACCGTCTGCGCCACGCTGGTGGCGATCTTCCCGATCATCGCCAACACCACCATCGGGCTGCGCAGCGTCGACCCCGGCCTGCTGAGCTACTTCGCGATGAACAAGGTGGGGCGGGCGGAAACGCTGCTGCGGCTGCGCATCCCCTCCGCCTTGCCGTTCTTCATGGCCGGGCTGCGCATTTCCTCCGGCCTGTCGCTGATCGGCGCCGTCGTCGCCGAATTCGTCGCCGGCACCGGCGGGCGCAGCGCCGGCCTTGCCTATGAAATCCTGCAATCCGGCTTCCAGCTCGACATCCCGCGCATGTTCGCGGCGCTGCTGCTGATCACGCTGGCCGGCATCCTGCTGTTCCTGCTGATGGCGGGGCTGCAGCAGGCGCTGCTGGGGCAATGGCACGACAGCGCGCTGAAGGCCGAACGCTGAAAGGACGCCCATGCTCACCACGAAGCAACAGGTGCTGCGCCGCTTCTGGCACGCCACCGTGCCGGTCTCGGCGCTGGCCGACGGCCCCGTCCCCTTCCGGCTTATGGGGGAGGACATCGTCCTGTTCCTCGCCGAGGACGGCCAGCCCGCGGCGCTGGCCGACCGCTGCTGCCACCGCACCGCGAAGCTTTCCAAGGGCTATGCCGAGGCGGGACGGATCGTCTGCGGCTACCATGGCTGGACCTACGACCGCAGCGGCGCGCTGGTCCGCATCCCGCAATTCGACCCGGCCACGCCGGTGCCGAAGCACAGCGTGCCCGCCTACCATTGCGCCGAGCGCTACGGCTATGTCTGGGTCGCGCTGGACGACCCGCTGCAACCCATCATCGACATCCCGGAGGACCGCGACCCGGCCTTCCGCCGCATCCACCAATTCTACGAGGGCTGGGACACCGCGCCGCTGCGGCTGATGGAGAACAGCTTCGACAACGCCCACTTCACCTTCGTCCACAAGGGCACCTTCGGCGTCAGCCAGCC
>JBMOJU010000344.1:0-5441 GCA_049315625.1 Paracraurococcus sp. | reverse complement strand
CCGCGTCGCCGGCGGCGAACTCGCCCGCCGCCATGCCGTCCTGCACCACCTGGGCAATGGCAGCGGTGACGGCTGCGAGGTGCCGCTGGATCACCCCCCAATGTTCGTCCATGGCGGCATTGACCATGTCGTGCAGCCGGCGTTCCTCGAAGAAACCCTCAATGGTCAGCTCGAACATCCGGCTGAACATCCGGCGCAGCCTGGCGCCGGCGGTGCCGGGGCCGCGGGCCAGCGCTTCGACCTCCGCCTGGATGACGCCCAGCGTGCGCTGGGCGATGGCCTCGTTGATCGCGCTTTTCGAGGGGAAGAAGCGGTAGACATTGGCCGGCGACATGCCAAGGTCGCGGGCGATGTCGGCGACCGCGGTCTTCTGGTAGCCCATGCTGCGGAACAGCCGCTCGGCGGTTTCCTCGATCCGGGCGCGCGTCGCCCCGGCGCGGGCCGCAACCGATTCGGCAGTGGTCTGGCCGGACATCCTATGACGAGTTCCTTCAATCGTCAGGAGCGTAGGGCTTCGCGGCGCCCGATGGAAGCCTCAGTCTACTCCGCCGAGATGCCGGCGGCACGGATCACGCCGGCCCAACGCGCCAGGTCGGCGGCGATGAGTTCGGCGAAGGCCACCGGCGTCCCGCCGACCGGCAGCATGCCCTGCGTCCGCAGTTGCTCCTGCGGACCGGGCGCGGCCAGCCAATCGTTCAACGCAGCGTTCAGGCGGGCGACCAACGGGGCCGGCAGGCCGGCCGGGCCGAGCAGACCGTACCACAGATCGACCTCCGCGCCGGGGAAGCCGGCCTCCGCCATGGTCGGCAGCGCCGGCGCCGCGCCGGCCCGCTGCGGGCTGCCGAGCGCCAGCAGCCGCACCTGGCCGGCCTGCGCCAGCGGCAGGGCGGTGTGCAGCGGCAGCACCATGGCCGCCACCCGGCGGCCGATCAGGTCCTGGATCGCCGGTGCGCTGCCGCGATAGGGCACGTGGTTGAGCGTGACCCTCGCCTCCAGTCCGAACAGCGCCATGCCGAGGTGCTGCGGCGTGCCGATCCCGGGGCTGGCATAATCCAACGACTGCCGGCGGGCGAGGTCGGCGAAGCCGCGCGCATCGGTGGCGGCGATGTCGGGATTGACCGCCAGCACGAGCTCCCCGCGGCTGAGACGGATGATGGGGGTGAAGCTGCCCACCGGGTCGTAGGGCACCTGGCGAAACAGGCTTGGGTTCATCACGAAGGTATTGGCCTGGAGCAGCAGGGTGCGGCCATCCGGCGCCGCCCGCGCCACCGCCTGGGTACCGATATTGCCCGAGGCGCCGGCACGGTTCTCGACCACCACCGGCTGGCCGATCCCCTGCTGCAGCTGCGGCGCGAGGAGACGCGCCAGGATGTCCGGCCCGGTGCCGGGCGTGTAGGGCACCACGAGCGTCACCGGCCCATCCTGCGCCGCTGCCCGCCGCGCCAGCAGCGCCAGCAGCGCCGCCATGCCCCCTGCCATCGCTGCCCTGCGAGTCGTCATGTCGTCACCCCCGCCTTCCAGGGTGGGCGGGCCGGGCGGGGCCGTCAAAGGGCGACTTTCCCCGGCCGCGCCGGCGGTGGTAGCCTACTAATCCACGGCCAAGAAAGGGATAATGCGATGTCGAGCGCAGCCACGATCGCGCACGCCGGGCCGGAGGTGGTGCCGACCGGCGCCGCGCTGGGCGCCGAGGTGCGCGGCGTCGACCTCCGCAGCCTGGACGACGCGGCCTTCGCCGCGATCGTCGAGGCGTGGCACGCCCATGCGGTGCTGCTGTTCCGCGGCCAGCGCCTGACACCGGATGACCTGATCGCCTACAGCCGCCGCTTCGGCGCGCTGGACCACGCGCCGGTGCAGGAGCATGGCCAGAGCATCGTCGCCGGCCGGCCGGAGCTCTACATCGTCTCCAACGTGCTGGACGCGGCCGGCAAGCCGATCGGCAGCCTGGGGAACGGGGAGGCGGTGTGGCACACCGATATGTCCTACCTGCCGCGGCCGCCCAAGGCCTCCATGCTCTACGCACTGGAGGTTCCGCCAGCCGGTGGCGACACGCATTTCGCATCGATGTACGCGGCCTACGAGGCCTTGCCGGCGGCGCTGCGGGCCCGGGCGCAAAGGTTGATGGTGAAGCATGACGGCACCTACAACAGCGGCGGCTTCGTTCGCGCCGGGGTGACGCCGACCGATGATCCACGCCAGGCGCCGGGGCACCTGCACCCGCTGGTATGCCGGCATCCCGAAACCGGGCGGTCCATGCTGTATCTGGGCCGACGGCGCATGGCCTATATCGAGGGGCTGTCGCTGGCCGAGAGCGAGGCGCTGCTCGACGAGCTTTGGTCGCATGCGACGAAGCCGGCGCTGTGCTGGAAGAATGTCTGGCGGGTGGGCGACCTGGTGCTGTGGGACAACCGCTGCACCATGCACCGCCGCGACCCCTTCGACGCCGCAGCGCGGCGGGTGATGCACCGGACGCAGGTGAAGGGCGAGGCGCCGCCGATGGCGTGAGCCGGCTCAATCCACCTGCAGGTCCATCCGCTTCAGCACGGGCGCCCAACGCGCCGCCTCGCGCTGCATGAAGGCGCCGCATTCCTCCGGCCCGGTGCCGAGGGCGAATTGCCCCTCGGCCAGCAGGCGGTCGCGGAACCCCTGCTCCTGCAGCGCGGTCGAGGCCGCGTGGGACAGCCGGTCGATCGCCGCGCGTGGCGTCCGCGCCGGCACCACCAGCCCGAAATAGGTCTGCGCCACCGTGTCCGGCACGGTATCGACGAAGTTCGGCACGCCCGGCGTCACCGTCATTGGCCGGTCGCCGGTCCAGGCGAGGATGCGGCCCTGGCCGTTGCGGTGCGGTTGGATGGCGCTGGCGCCGCCCACCACCAGCAGGTCCAGCGTGCCGGCCATGAAATCGTTCAACTGCTGCGCATCGCCCTTGTAGGTCACGTCCTGCATGCGGATACCGAGCCGGTCGGCCACCAGCACGGCGGCGATATTGTTGAAGCTGGACGGTCCGTTGGTGCCGTAGTTCAGCGCCCCCGGCTTCGCCTTCGCCAGCGTGACGAAATCATCGATGGTCGCCGGCAGCCGGTTTTGCAGCAGGAAGGCGAAGGGCAGGGTCGAGAGCAGTGAGACCGGCGCGAAATCCGCCGGCTTGTAGGACAGGTTCCGCATCAGCAGCGGATTGAGCGTCAGCGTCGTGCCGGAATTGACCAGTGCGGTGAAGCCATCCGGCGCCGCCCGGGCGACCGATTCCGCGCCTACCACCGTCGCTGCGCCGGGCCGGTTCTCGACGATCACCGGCTGGCCGAGCACCACCTGCATGCGTTCCGCCAGCAGCCGTCCCATGACGTCGGTGGAGCCGCCAGGCGGGAAGGGGACCACCAGCGTGATGGGGCGCGCCTGGGCCAGGGCCGGCGCGGCCAGCCCGGCCGCGCCCAGCACCAGAAAGGGCCGCCGCCCGAGCGTTATCCGCCGCATCCTCGCCTCCCGCGTTCTTGCCGTCAGGCTGCCACGGCCGGGCCCGGCCGGGAATGGGCCGTGCTTGACGCCGGCCCCGCCGCGCCCTGCTAATGGGGCGACAGGAGGATAACCATGTCCGAGCATATCCGCGTCTCGGTGGCGGACGGCGTCTGCACCGTCGCCATGCACCGGCCCGAGAAGAAGAATGCGCTGACCCGCGACATGTATCTCGGCCTGGCCGAGGCGATCGAGCGCAGCGCCGCCGATCCCGCCATCCGCTGCCTGCTGCTGACCGGCACGGCGGAGGTCTTCTGCGCCGGCAATGACATCGCCGATTTCCAGAAGCCCCGCCCGCCGGAAGACCCGAAGGACCCCGGCCCCAGCCACCGCTTCTATTTCGGCCTGACCAATTTCGAGAAGCCGGTGGTCGCGGCCGTCCATGGCCTCGCCATCGGCATCGGCTGCACCATGCTGCTGCACGCCGACATCGTCTACGCCGCGCCCGAGGCGCGCTTCCGGCTGCCCTTCGTCGATCTCGGCCTGGTGCCGGAGCTCGGTGCCTCGCGCCTCGTCCCCTGGCTGGTCGGCAAGCACAAGGCGGCCGAGCTGATGCTGCTGGGCGAGTTCTTCGATGCGGCCGCGGCCGAGCGGATGGGCTTCGTCAACCGCATCATGGACCGCGCCGAGCTGCTGCCGAACGCCACGGCGACCGCGCAGGCGCTGGCCGCCAAGCCGGTGGAGGCGATGCGGCTGACCAAGCGGCTGCTCCGCCCCGACATGCCGCCGCTGATCGAACGGATGGAGGAGGAGCGCGCGCTGATCGCCGAGCGCCTGCGCGCCCCGGAAACCCAGGCCATCATGGCCAACGTGCTGAAGCCCAAGCGTTAAAAGGACACGTTCGCATGTCGCTGCTGGATATGGTGAAGGGCCGGCTCTCGCTGCCCGTCATCGGCTCGCCGCTCTTCATCATCTCTGTGCCCGACCTGGTGGTTGCGCAATGCACCGCCGGCATCATCGGCTCGATGCCCTCGCTGAATGCCCGGCCCGGCGAGTTGTTCGAGGAATGGGTGATCGAGATCAAGGAACGCCTGGCGGCGCATGACGCGCGCCACCCGGACCGGCCCGCGGCGCCCTTCGCCATCAACCTCATCGTGCACAAGTCGAACGACCGGCTGGAGCACGACCTGGCGATCTGCGTGAAGCAGAAGGTGCCGCTGATCATCAGCAGCCTCGGCGCGCGGCCGGAGGTGAACCAGGCGATCCATTCCTACGGCGGGTATGTGCTGCACGACGTGATCAGCCAGCGCTTCTGCCACAGCGCCATCGACAAGGGCGCGGACGGGCTGGTGCTGGTCTCGGCCGGGGCCGGCGGCCATGCAGGCGCGCTGTCGCCCTTCGGCTTCCTGCAGGAGACGCGGGAATGGTTCGACGGGCCGATCGCGCTGTCGGGCGCCATCGCGCATGGCCGCTCCATTCTGGCGGCCGAGGCGCTGGGCGCCGACTTCGCCTATATCGGCAGCGCCTTCATCGCCACGCAGGAGGCCCGCGCGCAGCCCGACCAGCAGCAGATGATCGTCGACAGCGGCGCCGAGGACATCATCTACACCAATCTCATCACCGGCGTGCACGGCAACTACCTCAAGCCGTCGCTGAAGAAGGCCGGGCTGGACCCCGACAACCTGCCGGTCTCCGACCCCAGCGCGATGGATTTCAGTTCCGACCGCAAGAAGCGCTGGAAGGATATCTGGGGCTCCGGCCAGGGCATCGGCTCGGTCAAGGCGGTGCAGCCGGCCGGTGCGCTGGTGGAGCGATTCCGGCTGGAATATGCGGCGGCGCGGCAGCGGCTTGGCGTGCGGAGTCCGTTGGTGAACCCGGCCTGGGAGAAGGTTCTGGACGCGGCGGCGGCGGAGTAGCGCGCACCCCCACCCCGGCCCTCCCCGCAATGCGGGGGAGAGAGGCGTCAGGGTGCGTCCCAGATGACGGGGTAATGG
>JBMOJU010000037.1:0-23610 GCA_049315625.1 Paracraurococcus sp. | reverse complement strand
GCCGCGAGCCTGCCGGTCACCGGCAGCGCCGTGCTCAGTGCCGAGGGACTGGTGCGCCCCTGGAGCTCATCGTTGCCCGCGTCGCCATAGGCATAGTCGATGTCCTCACTGTTCAGGCCGATGATGACGAGGTCGTTGCCGCCGCCGCCCCGCAGACTGTCGCTGCCGGAGCCGCCATCGATGGTGTCGTTGCCGTCGCCGCCATCGATGCTGTCGTTGCCGGCAAGGCCCTGGATGGAATCGTCGCCTGCGGTCGGCGTCCCGCCCGTCACGCCGGGCGAAACCAGGCCCGGCTGGATGGTGTCGTTGCCCGAGGTGCCGGTTATCGTTGCCATCGAATCAATGCCCGCCCGATGATTCAAGGGGTACTTTATTGCAAATCCGACTTCGTATCAAGATATTAACCGGAATAGATCGAGGGTTGCCCTGGCTGCGTGGACAACAAACGTGCCTGACCTCACCCCGGCCGCACCTCCAGCGCCGCCCGCGCCACCAGGTCATCCGCCGCCGGGCGCATCCCCTCCGGATGCGGCCGCGCCGGACCCGCCGGCCGCCGGTCCCACACCACCGCCTCCGCCACGGTCACCGCGAAACCGGCATGGCGGAATCGCCCGACCATGGCGGACAGCCCCAGCCGGTTCACATACACCCCGGCGCGGCCGACCAGCGGGCTGGCCCAGAAGGCATCGCTGAACCGCAGGTGCTGCAGCCCGCCGCCCAGATGGTCCTGGAAGTCGATGAAATGCAGCCCGACGCCGTCCGGCGCCGTCACCCGCCGCAACTGCCGCAGCAGCGGCGCCAGATCCTCCCGCCGGACATGCTCCAGCACCGCCTCGCTCACCACCAGGTCGATCGCGCCATCCGGGATGCCGGCCAGCGCCGCCGGCCCGCCGATCAGCAGCGTCGCACCGCTGCGCGCCAGCACCGTGCTGCGGTCGGTGCAGCCGGAGAGGTCGGGCGGCACCAGCCCCTGCGCCTTGGCCGCCGCGGCGGCGGCGCCATAGGGGGCGAGCGCGGTCGGCGCGCTGTCCGCCGGATCGACGAACCAGATCCGCCGGGCGCCCAGCGCGGCCAGCACCGGCGCCCGCACCACCATCGCCCCCGGCCCGATTTCCAGCATCGTCCGCGGCCGGCGGCCCATCAGCGCCTCCGCCCGGTCCAGCCAGCCCTGCGGCGCGCCGACCAGCTTGGCCGGCGACGCGGCCTCGAAGGAGGGTCTTGCCAGGCCGAGCGCCCGCGCCCGGGCGCCGTGCAGCCCCAGCGCCGCCAGCCCCAGCTTCAGGCCGAGCTTCGCCCACCACGGCACCGGGGCGCCGCGGGCCAGGCCGGGCGGCGCCGGCACGATGCGCTTCGGCCGCGCCGTATCCTCGGTGCGCTGTTCCATCAGGGTCGGTTGCTGCCTCCTGTCCGTCAGGCATAGAGCAGATGGCCGCGGCGCGGAAACGCCCCGTCACGGCAATCCGCCGCCACAACGCTGCGCGGGGGCCGCAGCCTCCGCGTAACGGTGTTTGCGGTCGCCCCGGCCGCCCGCCGATACTGTGCGCCGGGCCGTGGCGTCCCGCAGCGGTTTTCCGGCGACCCCCGCCCCCGCGGCCGGTGTCACGGGCAGGAGCAGAGAATTGAACCCCATCGAGCATATCCGCGGCTACCAGGACCAGCTGACCGCGTGGCGCCGCGACTTCCACGCCCACCCCGAGACCGGCTTCGAGGAGCACCGCACCGCCGCCCTGGTTGCCGAACGGCTGGAATCCTGGGGGATCGAGGTGCATCGCGGCGTCGGCCGCACCGGCGTGGTGGGCGTGCTGCGCAGCGGCCACGGCAACCGCGCCATCGGGCTTCGCGCCGACATGGATGCGCTCGACATGCCGGAGAGCAACGGCTTCGCGCATCGCTCCACCGTGCCGGGCAAGATGCATGGCTGCGGCCATGACGGGCACACCACCATGCTGCTCGGCGCCGCCCGCTACCTGGCGGAAACCAAGGCCTTCGACGGCATCGTCCACTTCATCTTCCAGCCGGCCGAGGAAGGCCAGGGCGGCGCCCAGGCGATGATCGCCGACGGGCTGTTCGAGCGCTTCCCCTGCGACGCCGTCTATGGCCTGCACAACCGGCCCGGCATGCCGGTGGGCCATTACGGCATCCGCACCGGCGCCATGATGGCTGGCTGCGCCTTCTTCGACCTGGCGATCCACGGCAAGGGCGGCCATGCGGCACGGCCCGAGGCGACGGTGGACCCGGTGGTCTGCGGCGCCCAGGTGATCTCCGCCTGGCAGAGCATCGTCGGCCGCAACGTCGCGCCCTACGACACCGCCGTGATCAGCGTGACGGGGTTCGAAGCCGGCACCGCCTACAACGTCATCCCCGAGCGCGTCGCGCTGCGCGGCACCGTGCGGGCCTTCCGGACCGAGACGATGGCGCTGCTGGAAGCCCGCATGCGGGCGCTGGCGACCAGCATCGCCGCCGGCTTCGGCGCGACTGCCGAACTCGACTTCCGCGAGATCACCGTCCCCGTCGTCAACAGCGCCGAGCAGACCACGCTGATCGCCGATGCCGCGGCGGCGATGGTCGGCGAGCCGCATGTCGACCGCGCCCGGGTCGCCGCCATGGGGTCGGAGGATTTCTCCTACATGCTGGCCGAACGGCCCGGCGCCTACATCCTGGTCGGCAACGGCGCCGGGGAGGGCAGCTGCGAGGTGCACAACCCGGGCTACGATTTCAACGACGCGGCGATCCCCTACGGCGCCGGCATCCTGGCCGCGGTGGTGGAAAAGGAATTGCCCGGCAAGGCCTGATCACAGCCTCCGGCGCGGCGGCGGGTTTTGCCGCCGCCCGCGGAACCCCGCGCTAGCATCCCACCCCGCGAGGCGGCGGCAAGCCGCACGCGGGAGGCAAACAACCATGACCAGATACGGGGTGACGCGGCGCGCGGCGCTGCGGGCGGGCGTGGCGGGCGTGGCCGGGGCCACGCTGCCGGTGTTCAACATCCAGGCCCAGGGCTCGGCCGGCGTCCTGCGCTGCGGCTTCTGGGAACACTGGGTGCCGGCGGGCAACGACATCATCCGCGACTTGTGCGAGGAGTGGGGCGCGAAGAACCGGGTCGAGGTGAAGATCGACCGGCTGGTCTCCGCCGGCAACCAGATCCTGCTGACCATCGCGTCCGAGGCGCAGTCGCGCAGCGGGCACGACATCATCGCCATGCCGACCTGGGAGCCATCCTCCCACGCCCGCCTGCTGGAACCGGTGGACGACGTGGTCGGCCGGCTGCAGCAGAAATACGGCGCCATCACCCCGGCGGCGGAGTACCTGGCGCGACGCGACGGCGCCTGGCGCGCGGTGCCCGCCGTGGCCGGCACCCAGACCAAGCCCGCCTGCATCCGCTTCGACCTGTTCGAGCAGCACGCCGGGATCGACATGCGCGCCATGTGGCCGGCGAAGCCGGAACGCGGCCCGGGCGCCGAGGCCTGGAACTGGGACACCTTCCTCAAGGCAGCCGAGCGGTGCAGCGCCGCCGGCTTCCCCTTCGCCCTGCCGATGGGCCAGTACTCCGACGCGGTGGACTGGGTCGGCGCGCTGTTCCGCAGCTTCGGCGCCAGCATGATGGATGCCGAAGGCCAGGTGACCATCCGCGGCAACGACAAGCTGCGCCAGGCGACCGAGTACGTGATCCGCCTGTCGAAGCACCTGCCGGCCGATGTCTGGGCCTGGGACGACGCGTCGAACAACCGCGCGCTGATCGCCGGCCGCTCGGCGCTGGTGTTCAACCCGCCCTCGGCCTGGGCGGTGGCGAAGCGGGACGCCCCCGCGGTTGCCGAGAAATGCTGGTACGCGCCCTTCCCGGCCGGGGCGGAGGGCCGCTTCACGCCCTTCCTGCCGTTCTTCTGGGGCATCTGGAGCTTCTCGAAGAACAAGACCGCAGCGAAGGCGCTGCTGGAGTTCCTGTCGGATCGCACCAGCGCCGAACGGCAGTCGAGCGCGACCGCGGGCTACGACATCCCGCCCTTCCAGAGCATGTCCGACTTCAGGATCTGGGAAACCGAGGGGCCGCCGACCGGCTTCGCCTACAACTACCCGGACAAGCCGCACCAGCAGGGCAAGCTGACGGTCGCCTTCGCCCCGGCGCCGGCGGAGATTGCGGTGCAGGCCTACAACCAGGCGATCAACACCAAGATGATCGCCCGCATCGCCCAGGGCGGCCAGACCATGGCGCAGGCCATGGCCTGGGCGGAGGCCGAGCTGCGCACCTTCGGGCGCGGCTGAGGCAGCGGGGGCAGCCCGCGTCGGGGAGGGCATGTGCGCCCTCCCCACGCTTGCCTATCTGGCCAGGAACGCCCTGGCCTGCATGATCTCCGGCCGCTGCGTGTCGGCCGTCTCGGCCAGCGTCAGCAGCCGCCGGTACTGGGTCGCCGCCTTCTCCGCATCGCCCGCCATGGCCGCCGCCCTCGCCGCGCCGGCATAGCCGCGGAAGCGGTTCGGCTCGCGCTGCTGCGATGCCTCGTATTCATCCAGCGCCGCCGCCGGCTGGCCAGCCTCCAGCAGCATGTCGCCCAGCAGCTCGCGGGCCGGAAGGATGCGGCCCGGCGTGACGATATGCTTCTCGTTGCGGTCCTCCAGGTCGGCGGCCTCGCGCATCAGCCGCAGCCCCATCGCGGTGTTCTTGCCGGCGAAGGCGATCCAGGCCATGGCGGTGCGCTGCTGGATCTCGACCTCCTTGGCCCAATAGACATTGCCCGCGGCGGTCAGCGCCCGCTGCCGCGTGGCGAGTTCGGCGGCCGCCTGCTCGGCCAAAGCGGGCTGGCCGCTGCGCGCGGCGCCCACCGCCTTGGCGAACCAGCTCAGCGCCTGGGTGAAGGGCGTGCCACCAGCCGGCGGGATCAGTTGCGCAGCGGCGTTCCAGTCGCCGCGTTCCATGGCGTAGCGGGCCGGCATCGCCGCGGTCGGGTAGGCGACGACCTGCCCGGCATTTGCCGGCACCTTCACCGTAAAGGCGCGCTCCATCAGCCCGAGCGCGGCAGCGTCGCGGGCCAGCTGCAGGTCGGCGTACACCGCATAATCGGTGGCGTGGTAGGCCTCCGGCTGCTCGTTGCCGCGCATGGCGGAATGGAAGGACCGCTCATTGGTCGCGGCCGACTCCGCCCAGGCGCCGACCCGGGTGAAGATGTGCGACGGCATGTGCAGCGCATGCGGCGCATCCGGCGCCAGGTCGGAATATCTCCGTGCCGACGGCAGGCCCTGCGCGGCCAACGGCGGCGCGTCGTAGACATGGATCAGGTAGTGCGAGATCCCGGGATGGTCGGGATATTTCGCCGCCTCGCGGGCGAGGATCGCAGCCGACCGCGCATAGGCGCCGTAGGTCTGGTCGGCCTGGGACTGCGTGCCGGCGATATAGAGCGCGCTGAAGATCTGCGCCTCGTCATCCTCGGGGTAGCGTGCTGCCAGGGCCTCGAACGCCTTGGACCGGCTGGCCTGACGTTCACGTTCGGGGCGGACGGCGAAATCCTGGTAGTAGGCGGCGACCGCCTCGATGTAGTCGCGCTCGCGCTGGGTCTTGGCGCCGATCGCACGGCCCTGGTCGATCGCCGCCTGCGCCTGCTCCGCGCCTTTCGGCGTGGCGCCGGCGCCGGCCAGCGGGTTGTTCATCAGGATCGCGGCGATGCCCCAGGTTGCGACAGCGCAGCCCGGATCCCTGGCGAGGACGGCCTGAAAGGTCTCCTCCGCCGCGCTGTACCAGAAGGAATGCAGCATCGCGACGCCGCGCGCGATATCTGCCTGCACCGCCGGCACGCAGGAATTGACGAAGCGGACGGTGCCGACCTTGTCTTTCCCGGCGTGTCCCGCGTGATCCTCTCCCGCGCATGCGCCGCCTGCCGATATCAGCAAGGCGGCGGCGGCAATGGCCCTACGATGGTGCATGGGACGCTCCTGCTTCGGGGCGGAGCGCGTGGCCTCTCCACCGGTCAGCAGTATACGAGCGATCCCACAACGGCGGCACTTTATTCAGACCAGCGGACAGCCCCCATCCGCCAGCGGCCGGAACGCCTGGTCGCCGGCGACGGTGGCCAGCACCTTGTAGTAGTCCCAAGGCGCCTTGCTCTCGGCGGGGGTCTTCACCTCCAGCAAATAGGCCGGGTGCAGCTTGCGCCCATCGACGCGGATCTTGCCCGGGCCGAAGGCGTCGTCGTCGCAGGGCATCGCCTTCATCCGCGCCACCGCCGCGCCGCCATCCGCCTTCGCCGCGGCGACGCCCATCTCCGCCACCGCCTTCAGGTAGTGCTGCACCACGCCGTAGCAGCCGGCCTGCACCATGGTCGGCGGCGGGGCGTTGAAGTTGGCGCGCAACCGCCGCGTCAGCCCGCGCGTGCGGTCGTTCAGGTCCCAGTAGAAGCTTTCCGAGCAGACCAGCCCCTTCGCCGTCTCCAGGCCCATCGAATGGACCTCCGAGATGAAGAGGATCAGCGCCGCCAGCTTCTGGCCGCGCTTCTGGATGCCGAACTCGGCCGCCTGCTTCACGCAATTCACCAGATCCGTCCCGCCGGCGGCGATGCCAATGATCTTCGCCTTGCTGGCCTGCGCCCGCAGCAGGAAGGCGGAGAAATCGGTGGTGCCAGGGAAGGGGAAGCGGGCATTGCCGAACACCTTGCCGCCCTCGACGCCGATGATCTTGCCGCCCTCGGCTTCCATCGAATGGCCGAAGGCATAGTCGGCGGTGACGAAGAACCAGCTGTCGCCGCCTTCCCGCGTCATGGCGCGCGCGGTGGAATTCGCCAGCATCCAGGTATCGTAGGTCCACTGCACCGTGTTCGGGCTGCATTGCGCGCCGGTGAGTTCCGCGGTGCCGGGGGCGGAGGCGAGGAAGACCTTGTTCTTTTCCCTCACCACGCCGTTCACCGCCAGCGCGGCGCTGCTGGCCGGCACGTCGATCAGTGCGTCGATGCCGTCGCGGTCCAGCCATTGCCGGGCGATGTTGGTGGCGACATCCGGCTTGTTCTGGTGGTCGGCGGCGACGAGGTCGACCTTGAGGCCGAGCGGGGCCGCATCCTGGATCGCCTGGCGCACCGCCAGCACCGAATTCGGCCCCGAAAGGTCGGCGAAAGGCCCGCTCATGTCGGAGATGATGCCGAGCCGGATGGTGTCCTTCGCCTGGGCCTTCGCCAGGCGCGGCAGCGCGCCGAAGGCGGCGCCGCCGAGCAGCAGCGCGCGTCGATCGAGTATCATTGCTTCTTCCCCCCGGCGGCCAGGCGAGCCGGGGCGCCGCCGCCGCGCGGCGCCCGCGGCCTTCGGATCGGCTCAGCCCATGCCGGGGGGCGGCTCGCAGGGCGTGGTGCCCATCGGGCCGGGGACCGAGAGCTCGAGGATCTCGACGTCGTCCGAAGTGGCGATCTCGTTGTGCTTCATCTCGCCCGGGATCAGGCCGCTGTCGCCGGCTTCCATGCGGTGCTGCGAGCCGTCCTCGAATTCCAGTTCGACCCAGCCCTTGAGGACGTAGATGAACTGCGCCTCGCAGTGGTGCACGTGCCAGCCGGTCGGCTCGGTCATGCCGGTGACGGCTTCCATCACCTGGGCGCGGACCGCGCCATCGGTGGCATCCGCCACGCCGAGGTCGCGGTACTTGAAGAAGCGCCGGCGGCCGGCGACCAGCGGGGTCTCCGCCTTCTTGGTGATCTTCAGCTTGAAGGCGGGGCGCGAGGCGCCGGCGACACTGCCATCCATGGGACATCCTCCTGCGGTGTCTCTGCACCGATCCGGCGAGGCTACACCGCGCAGGGGCTGCGGCAAGCGGATTTCCGTGGGCCCCTCCGCAAGGCCCGCCGCCCGCGGTACCACGTGTCCCACACCGGAGCACCCGCCTTGTCCATTCGCCGTCACGGCCTCGCCTGCGCTCTCCTCCTCCTCGCCGGCCCGGCCCGCGCCGGCGATCTGCTCATCACCGTGCGCGACGTCGCCTCGGCCGAAGGGATGGTCCGGGTCGCCGCCTGCCCGCCGGAGGGCTACCCCGCCGGCACCTGCCGGTTCATCGCGCGTGACGCGGCGCGTCCCGGCAGCATGGAATTCCGCATCGCCGGGCTGCCGGAGGGGCGGCACGGCGTCTCGGTCTTCCACGACCTGAATGGCGACGGGAAGCTCGGCACCGATTGGGTGGGCCGCCCGACCGAGCCGGTGGGGTTCGGCAACGACGCGCCGATCGGCCGGTTCGGCCCGCCGGAGTGGACCGCCGCCGCGGTCGCGGTGCCGGCGGCCGGCGAGGTGCGCACGGTGGTGACGCTGCGCAACCGTTAGCCTGGACCGGCCTCCGCGCGATTCGGGGACGGCCTCAGCCGCGCGCCGAGAAGAACGAACGCCGGCAACGCAGGCGGGTCCATGGCGTTCGGCTCGGGCGGCCGATCCCCGGCCGTGGAGGCGCCGCCCACCGCATGCCCGATACGCCGCCTCCCTCGCCCGCCGCCCCGACGCGCGGCGTGGTGCCCACCAGCCAGGTCCGCGGCATCGCCGCCGCCGGCGTCCCTGGCTCCGGCCTGCAACTCCTCCAGGGCGCGCTGCTGGTCGGCGCGGTGCTGTATTTCGGCCGGGAGCTGCTGATCCCGCTGGTGCTGGCCGTGCTGCTGTCCTTCGTGCTGGCGCCGGTGGCGCGGCTGCTGCGGCGGGTCTACCTGCCGCGCCCCGCCGCGGTGCTGGTGGCGGTGCTGCTGGCCGGGGCCGCCATCCTTGGCATCGGCGCGCTGGTCGGTGGCCAGGCGACCTCGCTGGCGGAAAACCTGCCGGCCTACCAGTCGGCGGTCATGCAGAAGGTCGGCCGGCTGCAGGCCTCGGGCGGGGTCCTGGACCGCCTGGCCGGCATGGCGCGGGAGATGGGCCGGACCAGCGGCCCGGAAAAGCCGCCGGCGCCGGCCCTGCCGCGCGCGGCGCCCAGCCGGCCGTCCACCGATCCCATCGCGGTCGAGATCCACGCGCCGGAGCCGACCCCGTTCGAGCTGATCCAGCGGGTGGCGGAGCCGCTGCTCGGGCCGCTGGCCACCACCGGCATCGTTGCCATCCTGGTGATCTTCATCCTGCTCTACCGAGAGGACCTGCGCGACCGGCTGATCCGCCTGGCCGGCGCCCGCGACCTGCACCGGACCATGGCGGCGATGGATGACGCGGCCTACCGCCTGTCGCGCTTCTTCCTGGCGCAGACGGCCATGAACATCGCCTTCGGCCTGTATGTCTCCGGCGCGCTCTGGCTGATCGGCATTCCCAACCCCTTTCTCTGGGGCTTCGTCGCCGGGCTGATGCGCTTCGTCCCCTTCATCGGCGTCTTCGTCACCGTCACCGGCCCGCTGCTGCTGGCGCTGGCGGTCGACCCCGGCTGGGGCACGCTGGCCTGGGTGGTGGCGCTGTTCGCGGTCAGCGAGTTGCTGATGGGCCAGGTGTTCGAACCGCTGGTCTTCGGCCATTCCACCGGCCTGTCGCCGATCGCGGTGATTGCCGCGGCGACTTTCTGGACCTGGCTCTGGGGCCCGATCGGGCTGCTGCTGGCGGTGCCGCTGACCGTCTGCCTGGTGGTGCTGGGACGGCATGTGGACCGGCTGGAATTCCTCGAGGTCATGCTGGGCGACAGCCCGCCGCTCGACCCGGAGGAGACCTTCTACCAACGGGCGCTGGCGGGCGATGCCGACGCGCTGGCCGAGCAGGCGGAGAAATGCCTGAAGGACAAGCCGCTGGCCGAGTACCTCGATTCCGTCGCCCTGCCGGCGCTGCGGCTGGCGCAGGCGGATGCGGTGCATGGCGCGTTGTCGCCGGAACGGCGGGACGCGCTGCAGCGCAGCGTCGAATTGCTGGTCGAGGATCTGGAGGAGGCCGAGGATCCGGCGCCCGCCGCGGGCGAGCCGCCGGCCCCCGTGCCGCCGGCCTGGGCGGTGCCCGGGGCGGTGCTGTGCCTGCCGGGGCGCGGACCATTCGACGCGGTGGCCGCGGTGATGCTGGGCCAGGTGCTGCGGCGGCGCGGCTTCGGGGTGCGGGTCGGCGGCGTCGCGGCCGGGCCGGGGGCGCCGCCGAAGCTGCTCTGCCTGGTGTTCATCGAAGGCGGCAGCAGTGCGGCGACGGCGCGCTACCTGTTGCGCCGGGCGCGGCGGCGGCTTCCGGGCACGCCGGCGCTGGCCCTGGCCTGGTCGGCGGAACCGGACGGCGGCCTGGCGGCGGCATTGCGGACGGAGGGCCAGACGGCGCCGCTGCTGCTGGCTGGCGGCCTGGTGGAGGCGGTGGACTTGGCGACCGAGCAGGCCGGCACCGCCGCGCCGCCGATGCTGACCGAGCCGGCGCCACGGCCGGGGCCGCCGGCGATGGGGGTGGCGGCTGCGGCGCCGGCCTGACCGGGGGCCGCCTCACGCCGGTTCCCAGTCCCGCCGGAGGCGGGTGCCGCAGCCCATGATCGGCCACGCGCAGCAGGACGGGGGTGTGGATCGCGGACAGTTCGGGATCGGGCAGCCATTGGGAGGGCGCGGGCAGCGCCGAGAACAGCCTGAGCCGCCGCGCCAGCATCAGCGCCGCCAGGCCCATGAGGCGGATCCCCCGCCGCAGCGCGCAGCAGGCGCGGTAGGTCAGCGCCTTCAGCGCCGCCGGGGCCTCCGGCAGGGCGACGGCGGCCAGCAGCCGCAGCCAGAGGCCGCGATGCGTCCAGCGGCGATAGGTGCGCGCCACGGTGTCGTGCCTGCCGAAGTGCGGCGGCAGAGCATGCCAGGCGGCGCGGCCGCCGCCCTGCTCCGGCGGGCGCTTGAGCATGACGGCGCGGAAGATGGCGTCGAGCCGGCCGCGGACATCGGCCATGCGCTCGCCCGCCCGGCCCGGGGCAGCGAGGCCGCAGCCGGTGGCCTGCAGCAAGGGGATGAGGGCCTCCCACTCGGCATCCGTCAGCGGCGCCCAGCCGTGCCGGGGGGTGAGGCAGGTGAGCGGGTCGAGGAAGAGGCGGCGCCAGAATTCGTGGCGGTGGACGAAATCGGCCGGGATCAGGCCCGGGGGCATCGGATGTTCCGGGCGGCGGGGGCGGAAGCGGCGGGGCATGGGCTGGTCCTCGGCGGCGGCACCACCGAGAACGAACCACGAATATAGGAAAAAAGTCAATAAAACCGCCGGGGCGATGCGGCGCCGCTCGCGTCGTGGCCCGAAAACCGGCGCGGGCCGCGGGCCCGCGCCGGCCTGGTTCAGGAGGCGACCGCGTCCAGCCGGGCCAGCTCGCCCGCGGCGCGGGCGCGGCGGCCATAGACATATTCGAACAGCGGCGTGGCCATCACCGTCGTGACGATCGCCATCAGCACCAGCATCGAGAACAGGGTCGGGCCGATGATGCCCTTCTGCAGGCCGATGTTGATGATGATCAGCTCCATCAGCCCGCGCGAGTTCATCAGCGCGCCGATGCCGAGCGCGGTGCGGTTGTCCTCCCCGGCCAGGCGGGCCGCGGCGTAGCAGGCGCCGAACTTGGCCAGGATCGACACCGCCAGGATCAGCAGCGCGATCGCCAGCAGGCCGAGCGAGTTCACCATGTCCATCCGGGTGTTGAGGCCGGAATAGGTGAAGAACATCGGCAGCAGCAGGACCACCGCCACCGGCTCCACCTTGCGCTTCAGCTCCTCGACGAACAGGCCGCGCGGCATGCAGGCGCCCATCAGGAAGCCGCCGAAGATGGCGTGGATGCCGATGGCGTCCATCAGGAAGGCGGAGGTGCAGAACAGCATCAGGGTGATCGCCAGGACATGCGTCGTCATGCGGCCGCGCGTCTCGACCATCCGGCCCAGCGGGGCCAGCAGCCGGCGGCCGATGGTCAGCATGAAGGTGGCGTACATCACCGCCCCGCCGATGGCGATCACCGCGACGCCGGGACCGGCGCCGAAGGTGGCGAGCACGATGGCGAGGACGCACCAGGAGGCCGCATCGTCGAACGCCCCGGCGGTGAGCGAGAGGGTGCCGAGCGAGGAGTTCGACAGGCCGCGTTCGTTGATGATGCGGGCCAGCATGGGGAATGCGGTCAGCGCGATGCAGGCGCCCATGAACAGGGTCGCGCTGCTTCGGCTGATGTCGGGGGAGAAGAGGTCGGGAATGGTCAGCAGGAAGGGCGTGAGGACGATGGCGAAGGCGAAGGGCGCGGCGATGCCGGCGGCCGAGACGAAGGCGGCGCTTTTCGCCTTGGACTGGAAATGATCGAGCTGCAGGGTCAGGCCGACGATGAACATGTAGAGACCGACGCCGAGCTGCGCGCCGACATACAGCACGTTGCGCGTCTGCGCCGGGAAGATCGTGTTCTGGATGTCGGGGGCGAGGAAGCCCAGCAGCGACGGGCCCAGGACCACGCCGGCGATCATTTCGCAGACCACCTGGGGCTGGTGCAGCAGCTTGCGGCCCAGCCAGCCGGCGATCCGGCAGGCCAGGATGATGATGGCGAGCTGGAGAAAGAAGTGAACGCTGTAGTCGCCGGGCGTGTAGGTCTGCGCCAGCGTCACGGCCGGCCCGTGCGGCGCGAGGACGTCACCCAGCGCGCGCAGCGCATCTTCCCAAAGTTCGAACATGGCGGATCTCGATCCTCTGATGGCCTGGCAGGCGCGCCACGGCGTCGGACCGCAGCGGGTCGACGCGCGCGTGACGGCAGGCCGGCGTGCTATGAACGGCCGATCAATCCAGAAACGAATCTTTTGCGCCGGCTCGCGGGGCGCGGACCGGCGGCCTCTGGCCTGGGAATGATTGCCTTGGCGGATGTTGGATGGGGTGTCGGGAGGAACCGGTCGCCCGTTGGCCGGCGGTGGGCGGCGTGCCCTGGACCGTGGCGGAACTGGCGGTCGTCCTCAGGCCCTGGCGCTCAGGCGGGCGGGCCGTAGCAGCAGCGCCATGGCTTCGAGCGCGGCCTGAACATCGACCGTTTCATCCGACATGCCCCGATGGCGGGCTGATCCGGCCATCAATCCCCGCACTTATCGAGGATTCTGCCCCTCCTGCAATAGTGATGTCGCCTGGACGACGCTCAGGCCGGCGCCGCGCGGCCGGTCGCCGCTCAGCGCAGCGCCATCGCCAGGCCCGCGGCCAGCAGCATCAGGGCGATCACCCGGCCGAACTGGCGGTCCGTCATCCGGCGGAACAGCGCCAGGCCGCAGGCGGTGCCGACCATCGAGGCGGGCAGGAACAGCAGCACATCGAAGCCGATCCCAGGGGACGCGCCCCGCCCTGGCGCCAGCACCGCCAGCAGCACCAGCGCCAGCACCTGGGTCGGCAGGATGAAGGGCTGATACAGGCCACGCTGGCGCGCCTTGTCCCAGCCCTGCAGGCCGCACCAGATTGTCATCGGACCGCTCGGGAAGCCGGCGAGGCCGCCCGTCAGCCCGCCGGCAAGCCCGACCATGGCTTCGACCGGCCGCCCCAGCGGCGGCAGCACCACGGGCCGGCCGAATGCCATCCAGAGCGCATAGGCCACCACCACCCCGCCCAGCAGGCGCGGGTAGAGTCCCGGATCCGTGCCGAGCAACAGCCCGACCCCGAGCGGCACGCCGACCACGCCGCCCGCCAGATAGGGCAGCAGCGCGCGCCAGGCGATGTCGCGGCGCATCGACCACAGGCTCATCGCCTGGTTGGCGATGCTGCAGACCAGGACCACCTGGACCGACTGCATCGGGCTTTCCGCCAGTGGCAGCAGCATGGCGCCGCAGATCGGGCCGAAGGCGAAGCCGCCGATGCTGGCCAGCGCCGCGGCCAGGCCGACCGCGAGGAAGGCGACCGACAATGCCGTGGTGGCGCCGGTGGCGTGCAGCAACCAGCCCCAGCTGCCGGCGACGATGATGGTGAGGCCGATCAGCAGCGGGGCCGGCAGGCTGTCCAGCGACGGGCGGGCGAACCGGAAGGCCGGCCGGGCCACGGCGATCGTCTGCGTTGTCATGCGGCATTGCCCCTCTCGCGTCCGAGAGGAGTGTCCGCAACCCCGCCGCCGGCGGCTGTGCGCCGCGGCACATTCAATGAATGGACGAAACGGAGACGCCCGGCGTCACACCACGCTGTTGCGGCCCATCTCCAGGAATTTCTCCCGCCGCCGGGCACGCAGCGTGGCGCCGTCATAGGCCAGGAGCGGCTCCAGGCTCTCCCACACCTTGTCGCCCACGGCGGCCAGCGTCGCCGCCGGATCGCGATGCGCGCCGCCCATCGGTTCCGGCACCACCGCATCCACCAGGTTGAGCCGGCGGAGGTCTTCCGCGGTCAGCTTCAGTGCCTCGGCCGCCGCCGGGGCCTGGGCGGCGTCGCGCCACAGGATGCTGGCGCAGCCTTCGGGGCTGATCACCGAATAGATGCTGTGTTCCAGCATGAGCACGCGATCGGCCGCCGCCAGCGCGATGGCGCCGCCCGAGCCGCCCTCCCCGATGATGGTGGCGACGAAGGGCACCGGGGCTTCGAGCCCGGCCTCGATCGACCGCGCGATCGCTTCGGCCTGGCCGCGCGCCTCGGCCTCGATGCCCGGGAATGCGCCGGCGGTGTCGACGAAGGAGAGGATCGGCAAGCCGAAGCGGCCGGCGAGTTCCATGATCCGGCGGGCCTTCCGGTAACCCTCCGGCCGCGCCATGCCGAAATTATGCTTCACCCGGCTTTCGGTGTCGGCGCCCTTCTCGGTGCCGAGCACCGCCACCGCGCGGCCGCGGAAGCGGCCGAGCCCGCCGACCACCGCGGCGTCGTCGGCGAAGGCGCGGTCGCCGGCCAAGGGCGTCCATTCGTCGATATGGGCGCGGATGTAGTCCAGGCATTTCGGCCGGTCCGGGTGCCGGGCGACCAGCGCCTTTTGCCACGGGCTGAGCTTGGCGTAGGTGGCGCGCAGCAGGGCCTGCGCCTTGTCGCGCAGCTTGCCGACCTCGTCGGCCACGTCGATGCCGCCGGCATCCGTGGTGCGGCGCAACTCCTCGATCTTGCCTTCGAGTTCGGCGATGGGTTTTTCGAAGTCGAGAAAGTGGCGCATGGCGCGGCGGGTTAGCGCAAAACGCCAGCGGGGGGTAGGGCGGCGCGAAGTGGAATGAAGGCTTGCCCCAGGGCGGGGTGGCCCGGCAGGGTGCCGGCGGCGGAGCGGAGGCGGGCCGATGGCAGCGGAGCAGGGTGCAGCGGCGCCGGACTGGCGCGCGACGAACCGGGCGCTCTGGGACGAGCGGACCGCCATCCACCTGGCCCCCGGTGGCTACGACCTCGGCCCGCTGCGGGCCGGGCAGGGCCGGCTGGACGCGATCGTCGAGGCGGAGCTCGGCCCGGTCGCCGGGCTGCGGGTGCTGCACCTGCAATGCCACTTCGGCGCGGATACGCTGACCCTGGCGCAGCGCGGGGCGACGGTGGTCGGGCTCGACTTCTCCGGCGCCGCCATCGCCGCGGCGCGGGCGCTGACGGCGGAGCTGGGCCTGGGCGAGCGTGCCCGCTTCGTCGAGGCCGACCTCTACGATGCCGCCGCAGCCGTGGCGGAGCCGGCCGGCTTCGACCTCGTCTTCGTCACCTGGGGCGCGCTCGGCTGGCTGCCGGATATCGCCGGATGGGCACGGATCGTCGCCGGCTTCCTGCGGCCCGGCGGGCGGCTCTACCTCGCCGAGGGGCACCCCGTGGCCCTGGTCTTCGACGACCAGGCGCCGAGCCAGATGCCCGGCCGGCCCGGCTGGCTCGTGCCGTATTTCCAGCGCGAGGCGCTGATCTACGAACAGACGGAGGACTACGCCAACCCCGACGCCCCGCTGGAGCACCGGATGGAGACCGTCTGGATGCACCCGCTGGCGGCGGTGGTGGGCGCGCTGCGGGGCGCCGGGATGACGCTCGACTGGCTGCACGAGCATCCGCGCGTCACCTCGCGGATCTTCCGGTCGCTGGAGCGCGACGCCGACGGGCTCTGGGCCTGGCCGGACCGGCCCTGGCTGCCGCTGGCCTACTCGCTGGCGGCGGTGAAGGCGTGACCGGCGCGGGGCCGGTCCCGGCCTGAGCCTCACCCGACCGCGTTGCCCTCCGCCAGCGGGTGGTGCGCCTCCACCAGCGCCTTCAGCCGTTCCTCCAGCACCTTGGTGTAGATCTGCGTGGTGGCGATGTCGGCATGGCCGAGCAGCACCTGCAGGCTGCGCAAATCGGCGCCGCGGGCCAGCAGGTGGCTGGCGAAGGAATGCCGCAGCACGTGCGGGCTGACCTTGTCCGGGTCCAGCCCGGCCGCCAGCGCCGCATCCTTCAGCAGCAGCCCCAGTGCCTGGCGCGTCATGTGGCCGGACGCGGCGCGGGCCGGGAACAGCCAGCGCTGCGCCCGCACCCCGGTCGCCGAGGGCCGGCCAGTGTCGGCCAGGGCCTCCCGCGCCGCCACCGCCGCGGCGCGGGCGCGGGCGGAGATCGGCACCAGCCGTTCCCGCCCGCCCTTGCCGCGGACCGCGACCAGCGGCGCGTCGGGTCGCAGCGCCGCCGCCGGCAGCGCGACCAGTTCGCTGGCCCGGAGGCCGGAGCAGTAGAGCAGCTCCACCGCCGCCGCCGCCTGCGCGCCGCGATGTCCGGGCAGTTTCGCGGCGCCGTCCAGCAGCGTCTCCACCTCCGCCTCGGTGATCGCCCTGGGCAGGCTGGCCGGGGTCTTCGGCCCGTCCAGCAACTCGGTCGGGTCGTCGGGCCGGATGCCTTCCCGCGCCAGGAAGCGGTAGAATTGCCGCAGCGCCGAGAGCCGCCGCGCCGCGGTGCGCGGCCGCAGGCCGAGATCGGTCAGCCGCCGCAGATAGGCGCGCAGAGTCTCCGGCCCCGCCGCCTCGGCGGCCTCGCCCCGCCCGGCGCAGAAGGCGAAGACATCCTGCAAATCGCCGGTATACGCCGCCAGCGTGTTGCGGGCGGCGCCACGCTCGGCCGCCAGCATCTCCAGGAAGGCTTCGAGGTGCCGGGCGGCGGCCAAGTTGCCGCCCTAGCGGGTCTGGAACCGGTCGTTCGGCAGCACCCGCTCCACCGGCTTCGGCGTGGCGGAGGGCGGGAAGGCCCCGACGACGAGCAGCCCCGCGGCGACCAGCGCAAGCAGGATCGCGGCGAGCAGCAAAATAGGCCGACGGAACATTGCGGGCGGGGTCCTCGCGCGGAAGCCGCGGTGTGCTAGCCTTGGGCACCGTGTCACGCAACATCGCCGCCGCCTCCGCATCATCCGGCCAGGGGGCCATCCAGCCGCTGAGTCCCGGCGCTGGTCTGACCCCGGCCCTTGGCCCCGACTGGGCCGGGACCGCGCCCGAACCCGCCGCTGCCGCCAGGCCCTGGCAGCAGGGTCGCAGTGTCGTGCTCGTCGGCATGCCCGGATCGGGCAAATCCTCGATCGGCCGCCGCATCTCGACACGGCTCGGGCTGCCTTTCCTCGACGCGGATACCGAGATCGAGGCGGCGGCCGGCCTGCCCATCACCGAGATCTTCTCCCGCTACGGGGAGCCGCATTTCCGCGATGGCGAGCGCCGGGTGATCACCCGGCTGCTGGCCGGCCCGCCGGTGGTGCTGGCCACCGGCGGCGGCGCCTTCGCCGATGCGCGGACCCGGGCGGCGATCCGCCGGTCGGGCGCCATCTCGGTCTGGCTGCGCTGCAAGCTGCCGGTGCTGATGCGCCGGGTGGCCGGGCGCGACCACCGGCCGATGTTCCTCAACGCCGACCCTGCCGAGGTGCTCCAGCGGCTGATGACGGCGCGCCACCCCCTCTATGCCGAGGCCGATCTCGTGATCCAGTGCAGCGATGAAAGCCCCGAGACGACCACCCGCCGGGTGCAGGACGCGCTGGAGGCGTGGACGCCGCCCGCCCGCCTGCCGGTGACGCTGGGGGAGCGGAGCTACGACATCGTGGTCGGCGAGGGATTGCTGGAACGGGCCGGCGCGCTGCTGGCCCCGGTGCTGCCGACGCGGCGCGTGGTGGTGGTCACCGACGCCAATGTCGCACCGCTGCACCTGCCGACGCTGCGCGCCGGGCTGGAGGAAGCCGGCTTCGCCACGCTGGCCGAAATCATCGTCCCGCCCGGCGAGGCCAGCAAGGACCTGGCGACGCTGCAATCGGTGCTGGAGCAGATCCTGGCCGCCGGCGCCGACCGCCGCACCGCCGTGGTGGCGCTGGGCGGCGGGGTGGTCGGCGACCTGGCCGGCTTTGCCGCCGCGGTGGCGCTGCGCGGCCTGCCCTTCGTGCAGGTGCCGACCAGCCTCCTGGCGCAGGTGGACAGCAGCGTCGGAGGCAAGACCGGCGTGAACCTGGCGCTCGGCAAGAACCTGGTCGGCGCCTTCCACCAGCCGCGCATCGTCCTGGCCGACATGGCGACCTTGCGCACCCTGCCGCCGCGCGAGCTGCGCGCCGGCTATGGCGAGGTGGCCAAGCACGGGCTGCTCTCGGGCGAGACGCTGTGGCGCTGGTGCGAGGCGCAGGGGCCGGCGCTGGTCGCCGGCGATGCAGCCGCGCAGGCGCATGCGGTGCTGGAAAGCTGCCGGCTGAAAGCGGCGGTGGTGGCGGGGGATGAGCGGGAGGAAAGCGCCGAGGGCGGCCGCGCCCTGCTCAACCTGGGGCACACCTTCGGCCATGCGCTGGAATCGGAAAGCGGCTATGGCGGGCTCGTGCTGCACGGGGAAGCCGTGGGCGTCGGGCTCGGCCTCGCCGCGGCGCTCTCGGCCCGGCTCGGCCAGTGCAGCCAGGAATTGCCGGGGCGGGTGATCTCCCATCTCGAGGCCTGTGGCATGCCGGCGCGCATCCGCGACCTGCCCCGCACGTATTCGACCGCGGCGCTGCTGGGGCGGATGCGGAAGGACAAGAAGGTGCGCGACGGGGCGCTGCGCTTCGTCCTGCTGCACGGCGCCGGCGAGGCCTATACCGCCGGCGACGTGCCGGTGGCGATGGTGGAGAGCCTGCTGCGGGACGAGGGAGCGGAGGCGTAGGGGCGCGCGGTCGCAACTTACCTGACGCCCGGCAACCGCGTAGCCTGCCGCGCAGACAGCGTGAGAGCAGCCGCCATGACCTTCCCCGCCGCGACCCATCCGCTCGACCCGCTGACACCCGACGAGATCCGCCAGGCCGCCGCCCTGGTGCGCGCCGCGCATGACCTCGGGCCCGGGATGATGTTCGAGACCATCTCGCTCGACGAACCCGCGAAGGCGGTCGTCGGCACCTTCCGGACCGGCGATCCCATCCCGCGCCGCGCCTTCGTCTGCGCCTTCGACCGCACCGATGGCCGGGTCTTCGAGGCGCGGCTCGACCTCGCCGCCGGCACGGTGCTGGACTGGCGGCACATCCCCGGCGTCCGCCCGCGCATCCTGATCGACGACATCCTTTTGGTCGGCCGCGTTGCGCGGGCCGATCCGCGCTTCGTCGCGGCGCTTGCGAAGCGCGGCATCACCGATATCGACAGCGTCCAGGTCGACCCCTGGTCGGCCGGCAATTACGGCCTGCCGGACGAGGTCGGGCGGCGGATCTCACATACCTTCTGCTGGTACCGGTCCTCGCCGGACGACAACGGCTATGCCCACCCGATCGAGGGGCTGTGTGCCGTCATCGACCTCGACCGCGCCGAGGTGCTGCGGGTGGATGATTACGGCGCGGCGCCGGTCCCGATGGAGGACCGCAACTACGCCGCCAAATTCCGCGACAGCTTCCGCGACGACATCCGGCCGCTGGAGATCATCCAGCCCGCCGGCCCCAGCTTCACGGTGGAAGGCAACGCGGTCGCCTGGCAGAAATGGCGCTTCCGCGTCGGCTTCAACGCCCGCGAGGGCCTGGTGCTGCACGCGCTCGGCTACGAGGATGCCGGCCGGCTCCGCCCCGTGCTGCACCGCGCCGCGCTGTCCGAGATGGTGGTGCCCTATGCCCATCCCGGCGGCGGCCATTTCCGCAAGAACGCCTTCGATGTCGGCGAATACGGCATCGGCGTGCTGACCAATTCCCTGACGCTGGGCTGCGACTGCCTCGGCGTCATCCGCTACTTCGACGCCTGGCTGGCCGACAGCAAGGGCGACCCCTACTGCATCAAGAGCGCGGTCTGCCTGCATGAGGAAGACCACGGCATCCTCTGGAAGCACACCGACCTGTTCACCGGCAAGGTCGAGGTGCGCCGCGCCCGCCGCCTGGTGATCTCCTCCATCTCGACGATCGGCAACTACGAATACGGCTCCTTCTGGTACCTGCACCAGGACGGCTCGATCCATTTCGAGATGAAGGCGACCGGCATCATGAACACCGCGGCGCTGCCGCCGGGGGAGGTGCCGCGCTTCGGCAGCATCGTCTCGCCCGGCGTCTATGCGCATTACCACCAGCACGTCTTCAACATGCGGCTCGACATGGATGTGGACGGCACGGCGAACCGGGTGGTCGAGGTCGACACCGTCGCGCTTCCCGAAGGACCGGAGAACCCGCACGGCAACGCCTTCACCCTGGCCGAGACGGTGCTGGCCAGCGAGTTGCAGGCCCAGCGCAACGTCGATTTCAACCACGCCCGCGGCTGGCGGATCGAGAGCACGGCGGCGCGCAACCCGCTCGGCCAGCCGACCGGCTACCGGCTGGTGGTGCAGAACCCGCTGCCCACCTTCTCCCGGCCGGAGGCCAGCGTCACCCGCCGCGCCGCCTTCATGACGAAGCAGCTCTGGGTCACCGCCTTCGACCCGGAGGAGTTGCACGCCGCCGGCCGCTACCCCAACCAGAGCAGCGGCGGCGACGGGCTGCCGGCCTGGACCGCCGCCGACCGGCCGCTGGACGGTGCCGACCTCGTCGTCTGGCACAGCTTCGGCCTGCACCACATTCCGCGCCCGGAGGATTTCCCGGTGCAGCCGGTCATCACCTCCGGCTTCGCCCTGCATCCGGAGGGGTTCTTCGCGGAGAACCCGGCGCTCGACGTACCGCCGGCGAGGAGCGCCGCGAGCTGCTGCGTGGAGTAGCCGGCATCTCGCGCGAACAGCAAGAATTCTACCACGTATACCATCACTGGTAGTGTCGACCAGGCTCGGGCCCATACGACCGGATGGCGTCCGCCGACCGCCATGATGCTCACGCTCGGCGCGGTGTTGCCGGCGGGAGCTGGGCCGACAGAGCTGTCCACCCTGCTGCTGCCGAGCACCTGGCCGGCCGCGGGCCGCCCCGCCGACCTGGCAGCCTGGGTGGGTTATGCGGCCTGGGCATGGTCGCAATCCGGCTGCACGCGCAGCCCGGCCTGGCCGCCCGGCATCCTGGCGGTCGGCCTCCTGCCCCTCTGGCAGATCCTGCACGGCGGTCCGGTCACCTTCAGCGGGGCCGCTTTCCCGCTCGGCGTACTGCTCCGCGTGGAGACCGGCTGCGTCGTCGTCGCGCTGGCCAAGGTCCAGGCCGGCGAGCGCGACGCCGGCCTGGTTGCTGCCGTGGTGCGGCGGCAGGCCGCGGCCATCGCGTCCAGCCGCGCCGAGATCGACCGGTCCATGGCCGGGCTGCCGGCGCTCGTCTTCCACCGCGATTGCGCCGCCGACGGTACCTCCCGGCGCGGCCACCGCGGCGGCGACATCGCGGTGGTCACCGGCTGGCCGCCCACCGCCCTGGCGGGGATGGACAGCCCGGTGCCGCTGGCCCTCGCGGAGATGAGCTTCGCCGGATGCCTGGCCCGCATGCTGCGCGACGACACGCTGGTGGTGGAGGGCCAGAACCGCCCGCCGGACCGGGCGGGATGCGGCCGCCGGGAGCTGGACGGCACGGTGCGGCGCCAATTGGGCGGCAAGGTCAGCCTGGCGCAGGGGGCGGATGGGCTGTCCTGCGCGCTGGAGGTCCCGCTGGCGCCGGCCGCCGCCGCTCATACCCTACGCACGAAGTTCCGACCTGCGGCCCGAAGGGCCGAGGCGCCGAATGGCGCCCGCCGCCTATGCGGCGAAGCCAAGCCGCGCGGAGGCGCGGCGCCCGGCGTCTGAGGGGCACGAGGGTGAAACCTTCGTGCGCTGGGTATCAGATCCTGTGACGCAATCGAGGGTGCGAAACAACGCCCTTTGGAATCGTTGAGCTTTTCCTGCGATCCCAACGCTGTAGGGCCGTCCTTCACAAACGCTCAGCCCGCCTCCAGCCCAAGCCGCAGCGTCACCCGCGTGCCGCCATCGCCATCCGGACCGCGCAGCAGCTCGGCGCCGATCTGCTTCGCCAGGGCGCGGATCACCGTCTCCCCCAGCCGCCCCGCCGCGGTGCCGTCCGGCAGTTCCAGCCCGCCATCGGCCACCATCACCGCCAGCCGGCCCCCCGCCACCGCCGCCTCCAGGCGGACCGGGTGCGTCGCCATCTCCGGCCGGCGGTGCCGCAGCGCCTCGGCCACCAGCTCCGACAGGATCAGCGCCAGCGGGATGGCGCGCTCGGCATCCAGCGCCAGGTCATCCGGCGCGGCGATGCGGATATCCGAGCCCGGATGCTGCACGGAGGCGCCGGCGGCCAATTCCCGCAGCATGTCGGCCAGCCGCACGCGGCGCAGGTCGGGGCTCATCTGCAGGGCGCGGTGCGCCTCCGCCACCGCCTGCACCCGCGCGGTCGCTGCCTCCAGCGCCTCCCGCCCGGCCGCCTCCTCCATCCGGCCGGATTGCAGCCGCAGCAGGCCGGCCACCAGTTGCAGGCTGTTCTTGATACGGTGGTCGGCCGCGCGGACCAGCATGTCCTGCGCCGCCAGCGCCTCGCGCAGCCCCTCCTCCGCCAGCCGCCGCGCCGCGATGTCGCGGTTGGCGCCGACCCATTCGAGGATGCGGCCCGCCGGGTCGCGCCGCGGCACCGCCCGCGCCGCGGTCCAGCGCCAGCCGCCCTCGGGCCGGGCCAGGCGGTACTCGCTCTCGTAGCAGCCGCCGGTGGCGATGGCGCCGAGCCAGGCGTCGCGGACCCCTCGACGGTCGTCCGGATGGATCGCGTCCAGCCAGCCGAGGCCGCCGGATGCACCGGCCGGCTGGCCGGTCACGGCGTCCCAGCCGGCGCTCTCGCGCAGCCTGCCATCGGGCCTGGCAATCCAGACCGCCAGCGATCCGGCCTCGACCAGGGCGCGGTAGCGGGCGGCCTGCGCCTCCTGCGTCGTCACGTCGCGCAGCAGGACCAGCACGCCGGCGACGGCGCCGCCGCCGCCGCGCACCGACGAAACCTCGGCATCCCAGAGCCTGAGCCCGCCGGCATGGGCGGAGAGCGGCAGCTCGATGGCTTTCGCCCGGCACGGCCTGCCACTGCCATGAACCTCGTCGAGCGCCGCGAGCCGCTGCCGGTCCAGCGCCGGGAAGGCATCCGCCACCCGGCAGCCAAGCAGGGCAGCTTCTGCCGCGCCAGTGGTGGCGAGGAAGGCCGGGTTGACGTAGCGGATGCGGTGCGACGGCCCGTGCAGCACCGCGACGGCCATGGGGGAGGCCCCGGCGAAGCCGCGGATGCAATCGATGTCGGGCAGGGCCGGCCGGCCATCATCGGGCATGGTGAGAGGTCCCCCCGGACATGACCTCCGGGGGAACCATTAGCAGGTTGAAGTGCCCTGGACGATGACGCGGCACCGCTGGCCGCATCACAGCCAGGGGACCGCGGCGCGCCCCCCTCACATGTCGCACTGCCGCAGGGCTGATCCACGCCTGCCGGTGGTTCAAAGCCGGGCCGATCCGGTCTACCCAGTTGGTCGACCGCCCTCCGGAGCCCTCCGCATGCCCCTGTCGCCGCCCGCCCCGCGTGAGATGCTC
>JBMOJU010000343.1:0-5483 GCA_049315625.1 Paracraurococcus sp. | reverse complement strand
ACTGGATCACCTCCTTTCGGTTGTTGACGACACGGCAAGGGTGGGCCGGAACCCGTCCCGCCGCAAGTCAGATCTCGACGTAGGTGCCGTTCTTCCACACGTAGAAGACGTAGTCGGGCACCGTCACGTCGCCCTTCTTGTCGAAGCTGATCGGGCCCAGCACGGTCTGCCAGGGGCCGGAGGCCTTCATCGCCTCGGCGATCTTCTTCGGGTCGATGGTCTTCAGCTTCTCGGCCGCGGCGGCCCAGATCTGGATGGCGGCGTAGGTGTAGAGGACGTAGCCCTCCGGATCGACGTTCTTCGCCTTGAAGCTCTGCACCACCTTGGCCGCGGAGGGACGGTTGCGCGGGTCGGAGCTGAAGGTCATCAGCGCGCCCTCGCCGGCGGCACCGGTGATCTGCCAGAAATCCTTGGTGACCAGCGCGTCGCCGCCGATCATGGTCACCGCCATGCCCTGTTCCTTGGCCTGGCGGAGGATCAGCCCGGCCTCGGTGTAATAGCCGCCGATGTACATGACCTCGACGCCCGCGCCCTTCATGCGGGACACCAGGGCGCTGTAGTCGCGCTCGCCCGGGGTGTAGGCGCTGAACAGCACCTCGGTCATGCCGCCGGCGTTCAGCGACTTCTTGGTCTCCTCGGCCAGGCCCTTACCGTAAGCCTGGTTGTCGTGCAGAATCGCGACCTTCTTGCCCTTGAAGTTCTTGGCGATATAGGCGCCTGCCACCTGGCCCTGCTGGTCGTCCCGGCCGCAGACGCGGAAGGTGTTCCAGCTGCCTTCGTCGGTGAACTTCGGATTGGTGCTGGCCGGGCTGATCTGCAGCACGCCTTCCTCGGCGTAGACCTTGCTGGCCGGGATCGAGCTGCCCGAGCAGTAGTGGCCGGCGACCATCGCCACCTTGCGGCCGGACAGCTGGTTGGCGACCGAAACCGCCTGGCGCGGGTCGCAGGCATCGTCACCCAGTTCCAGGATCAACTGGCGGCCGAGCACGCCGCCGGCGGCGTTGAAATCGGCCACCGCCTGCTGCGCGCCGATCTTCATCTGGTCGCCCGCCGCGGCGTTGGAGCCGGTAAGCGGCCCGGCGCAGGCGATGCGGATCGGGCCCGAGCCCTGGGCGAAGGCATCGGTGGAAGCCATGACCGCCGGCAGCGCCGTGGCGGCCTGGAGTAGCGTCCTGCGCTTGAGCATCCCTGTCTCTCCTTTTGGTTGCCGGTCCCGCCCGATATGGGACGGCGCCGCTTGCGGCAGGGTAACGGACCCGGCCGCCGCTTGTCAGCCGTGGCCACCGCCCAGATAGGCGTCGCGGATCTCCGGCCGGGCCAGCAGGGCCCGCCCCGGGCCCTCCATGGTGATCCGGCCGTTCACCAGCACATAGCCCCGATGCGCCAGCCGTAGCGCCTGGTTGGCATTCTGCTCGACCAGCAGCACGGTCAGCCCGGTCTCGGCATTCAGCAACCGGATGGCGTCGAAGATCTGCTTCACCACCAGGGGGGCGAGGCCGAGCGAGGGCTCATCCAGCAGCAGGAGCTTCGGCTTCGACATCAGCGCCCGGCCGATGGCGAGCATTTGTTGCTCGCCGCCCGAGAGCGTGCCGCCGCGCTGCCAGAGCCGCTCCTTCAGGCGGGGGAACAGGGTGAAGGCCTGCTCCATCTGCGGCCCGGGATCATCCTTCGTGAGCGCCTCGGCGCCCATCAGCAGGTTCTCCTGCACCGTCATCCGCGGGAAGACGCGGCGGCCTTCCGGCGACTGCGCCACGCCGCGGCGCATGATGGCATGGGTCGGCTGGCCGGTGATGTCCTCCCCGGCCAGCCGGACCCGGCCGCTGCGCGGCTTGGGCTGGCCGCAGATGGTCATCAGCAGGGTGGATTTGCCGGCGCCGTTGGCGCCGATAAGCGTGACGATCTCGCCGGGCTGGACGTACAGCGACACCTCGTCCAGCGCCTGCACGGCGCCGTAGCCGGCGGAGACGCGGTCGATGTCGAGCAGCGGGGCGGTCATGCTTCGGCCTCCGCCTCGTCTTCGTCGCCCTCACCGAGATAGGCGGCGATGACCTTGGGGTCGGCCCGCACCGCGGCCGGCGCCGCGTCGGCGATCAGCTTGCCATGGTCCAGCACCACCACCCGGTCGGAGATGCGCATCACCACGCCCATGTCGTGCTCGATCAGCAGCAGGGAGGTGCCCTGGCCGCGGATATCCATCAGCAGCCGGGCCAATTCGTCCGATTCGCGCGGGTTGAGACCGGCGGCGGGTTCATCCAGGCAGAGCAGCGCCGGCTCGGTGCACATGGCGCGGGCGATCTCCAGCCGCCGCTGCGCGCCATAGGGCAGCGCGCCGGCCGGGTCGTCGGCGCGGTCGAGCAGGTTGGTGGCGGTCAGCCATTGCCGCGCCAATTCCACCGCCTGGCGCTCCGCCTTCGGGTAGCGCGACAGGCCGAGCACCGCGCCGATGCCGAAGCCGGTCGCCGCCATCAGCTTCACGTGCTGCGCGACCAGCAGGTTCTCCAGCGCCGTCATGCCGGGAAACAGCCGGATGTTCTGGAAGGTCCGCGCGACGCCGGCGCGGGCGATGCGGTGGCCGGCCAGCAGGTGCAGGTCGGTCGGCAGCTCGCCCGGCCGGTGCAGCCGGATGGCGCCGCTGCTCGGCCGGTAGAAGCCGGTGATGCAGTTGAACAGCGTGGTCTTGCCGGCGCCGTTTGGGCCGATGACGGCGGTGATCTCGCCGCGATGCGCGGCGAAGGAGACGGCGGAGACGGCGGTCAGCCCGCCAAAGCGCATGGTCAGGGAGGCGACCTCGAGAATCATCTCGCGGTGCAGGCGGCGATCCGTCGTCATCGGCCGGGACAGGCCATCGGCCTCCGGCCGCGGCGGGGCGTCGGCGGGCATCAACCGCGGCCCTCGCCGACCAGGTCGCCGCCGATGGCGCGTTTCTCCCCGAGCGCGATGGAGGGTGTGCGGGTGCCGACCAGGCCGCGCGGCCGCAGCACCATGATCACCACCATGGCGCCGCCGAAGACCAGCATCCGCCACTCATCCAGGCCGCGGAACACCTCGAACCCGCCGATCATGACCAGCGCGGCGATGGCGACGCCCAGCTGGCTGCCGAGGCCGCCGAGCACGACGATCGCCAGGATGATGGCGCTTTCGATGAAGGTGAAGCTTTCCGGGCTGATGAAGGCCTGGCGGGTGGCGAAGAAGGCGCCGGCGAAGCCGCCGAACATGGCACCCAGCGCGAAGGCGGTCAGCTTGGTGGTCGTGATGTTGATGCCCAAGGCGCGGCAGGCGATCTCGTCCTCCCGCAGCGCCTCCCACGCCCGGCCGAGCGGCTGGCGGCGCAGCCGGATGGTGACCCAGTTGGTCAGCAGGGCGAGGCCGAAGATCACGTAGTACAGGAAGATCACGCGGTGGCTGGGCGAAGGCTCCAGCCCGAAGAAGCCGGCGAAACTCCCCTCCCCGCCCGCCATGCTGAAGGGCAGGCCGAAGAAGCTGGGGCGCGGGATGCCGCTGATGCCGTTGGGGCCGCCGGTCAACGTGGTCCAGTTCAGCAGGACGACGCGGATGATCTCGCCGAAGGCCAGCGTCACGATCGCCAGGTAGTCGCCCCGCAGCCGCAGCACGGGGAAGCCCAGCAGCACGCCCCAGAAGGCGGCGAGGATGCCGGCCAGCGGCAGGCAGACCCAGAACGAAAGCCCGAATGCCTGTGCCAGCAGGGCGTAGGAATAGGCGCCGATGGCATAGAAGGCGACGTAGCCGAGGTCGAGCAGCCCGGCCAGGCCGACCACGATGTTCAGCCCCCAGCCGAGCATGACGTAGGTCAGCACGAGGATGCCGATGTCGAGCTCGTAGCGCCCGATGCCGGGGATGGCGGGCAGCACCAGTGCCAGCGCCAGCAGCGCCGGCGCCACCAGCCTTCCGGCGCGTTGCAGCGCCTCGGTCCAGCGGCCGGGCGCGGTGCTGGCGCGCAGCGCCCGGCGGCCAGCGAGCGTCGTGATCGCCAGCCGCCCGACGAAGACGATGCCGCAGAGGATGGCGAGGTCGACCCAGCGCTGCCGCAGGATCAGCCCGCCGGTCGGGCCGACATCCGTGCGCAGCCCGACCAGCATGACGAACAGGCCGAAGGCGACGGCGGCGGCGATGGCCGCGTCGCGGACCGCTTGGACCGGGGTCATACCTTCTCGACCTCCTGCCGGCCGAGCAGGCCGGTGGGCAGGAAGATCAGCGTCAGCACCAGGATCGAGAAGGCGGCGACATCCTTGTACTGGGCGCTGAAATAGGCCGACCAGAAGGTCTCGATCAGGCCGATCAGCAGCCCGCCGAGCACCGCCCCGGGCAGCGAGCCGATGCCGCCGAGCACCGCCGCGGTGAAGGCTTTCACCCCGGCCAGGAAGCCGATGTAGAAGTCGATCACGCCGTAGCGGATCATGTAGAGCGTGCCGGCCACGGCCGCGAGCGCAGCGCCGATGACGAAGGTCAGGCTGATGGTGCGGTTGGTGTCGATGCCCAGGAGCGCCGCCATCTTCTGGTCCTGCTCGCAGGCCCGCATGGCTCGGCCGAGCGGTGTTCGCGTCACCACCACGGTGAAGATCGCCAGCACGCCGAGCGTGACCGCGATGATCAGCATCTGGATATAGGAGAATTGCACGACGAAGGGGCCGTCGCGCATCACCTCGACCCCGCCCGGCACCAGCGTGCCGATCGGCTTGACCCGGGCGCCCTGGCTGACCTGGACGAAGTTCTGCAGCACGATGGAGATGCCGATCGCGCTGATCAGCGGCGCAAGGCGGAAGCTGCCGCGCAGCGGCCGGTAGGCGACCCGTTCCACTGACCAGCCGTACAGAGCGGTGAAGGCCATGGAGACCAGCAGCACCAGCAGGATCGCCGCCGGCCCGTCCATCATCCCGCCCATCTGAAGCAGCAGCACGGTGATCAGAGCGATGAAGGCGCCGATCATGAACACGTCGCCATGGGCGAAATTGATCATACCGATGATGCCGTAGACCATGGTGTAGCCCACCGCGATCAGGCCGTAGATCATCCCCAGGCTGATCCCGTTGATCAGCTGCTGCAGCGCATAGGCCATTCTGTCTCCCGGCCGAGAAGCCCCTGTCGCCGCCACGCTACGGCAGCGGGGGCGGGTTGCGAAGGGTCAAGCGAGATGCGTGCCGCCGCCTTTCGGCCTGGTGTTGCCGCCCGGCGGCAGGCGGGGCGAGAATGCCGCCACGCCTATGGGAGGAACACCATGCCAAGCGATACGGGCCTGCCGGCCGACGATGGAAAGGCAGGGCGGCTGCCGCCGATCCCGGCCGAAGCAATGACGCCCGAGCAGAAGCGGGTGGTCGAGGGGATCGTCTCCGGCCCGCGCGGCGGTCTGCGCGGTCCCTTCCCGGCCATGCTGCGCAGCCCGGAGGTCGCCGAGCGCTTCCAGAAGCTCGGCGAATATCTGCGCTTCAACTCCTCGATCCCCACCGCGCTGAACGAGCTGGCGATCC
>JBMOJU010000342.1:0-5566 GCA_049315625.1 Paracraurococcus sp. | reverse complement strand
CCTCCCCCGCCCCGCGGGGGAGGGTTGGGGTGGGGGTGTGTTCGCGCGCGGGGGTGTGGTCGCGCCTCACCGCGGCAACTGGCTCACCAGCCGGAACCGCTGCACCCGCTTGCCCGTGTCCACCTCCGTCGTGAACACGTTGCCGCGGCTGTCCACCGCCATGTTGTGCACCCAGTGGAATTCGCCGGCATTGCGGCCGTTCCGCCCGAACCGTCCGAGCTCGGCGCCGTCGCCGCGGCCGAGCAGCCGGACGACGTTGTTGGAGCCATCGGCGGCCAGCAGCACGCTCTGCGTCGGGTCGGGCACAAAATCCAGGTCCCAGACCGAGCCGCTGCCGAGCGTCGCCGGCGCCACGATGAACTCCTTCACGAAGGACCCGTCCTTGCGGAAGACCTGGATGCGGTCGTTGGCGCGGTCGCAGACATAGAGCAGCCCGTCCTTCGCCAGCCGCACGCAATGCACCGGGTTGCGGAAGAAGCGCGCCGGCGTCGTGGCCGATTCGCCGGGCTTGTAGGCCGGCAGCGGATCGTCGGCCGGCGGCTTCTCGCCGTAGGCGCCCCAGTGGCGCTTGTAGGCCCCCGTCTCGGCATCGAAGACGATGACGCGGCGGTTGCCGTAGCCGTCGGCGACGAAGATCTCGTTGCTCGCCGGATCGACCTCGACATCCGCGGGCCGGCCGAGCCGTTCGGGGTCGTTGCTGCCGCCGGTCTCGCCCTTCCGGCCGATCTGCAGCAGGAATTTCCCGTCGCGGGTGAATTTCAGCAGGACGTGGTCGTTGTTGCCGTTGCCGGCGATCCAGACATTGTCCTTATGATCGACGTAGATGCCGTGCTCGTTCTCCGGCCAGGACGGGTGGTGGCCCGGCCCGCCCCAGCCCTGCACGACGTTGCCGTCCGGGTCGAACTCGATGACCGAGGGCGCCGGGATGCAGCATTCCGACAGCGGCGGGGTCTGCGCCGCGCCGCGTTCATCCACCGTCATGGTGCGCGGCCGGTGGATCATCCAGACATGGTCGCGCGCATCGGTGGCGACGCCGGCCGCCTGGCCGATGCCCCAGCGATTGGGCAGCGGCTTCGGCCAGAAGGGGTCGACCTGGTATTGCGGTACCTGCGCGGCAGCGGGCAGGGCCGCGGCCAGCAGCAGGCCGAGCGCGAGAATGGCGCGACGCATGGGTTTCCTCCCTGGGTTGCCCGAAGCGTCCGCCCGGGGACCGCACGCCGTCAAGCGATGTGCGCCCGCGCGGATTCATGCCTCCGGGCCTTCGCCCCGCGGCGATCCGCGCTACTGCGGCACGATCCCCGCCTGGCGCGCCGCCTCGCCCCATTTCCGCATCTCGCTTTCGGTGAAGGCACGGATGGCGGCGGGGGAGGAGGTCACCACCGCCGCGCCCAGCACCCGGTGCTTCTCCACCACCTCCGGCCGCGTCAGCGCCGCGACGCAGTCGGCGTTCAGCTTGGCCAGCACCGCCTCCGGCAGGCCGGCCGGGGCGATCACCATGCCCCAGGTCGCGGCCTCGAAGCCCGGCAGCGTCTCTGCCACCGTCGGCACCTCGGGCAATTGCGCGGAGCGCTTCGCCCCGGTGGTCGCCAGCGCCTTGAAGGCGCCGGATTGGATATGCGGCAGCGCCGCGGGCACGGTGTCGAACATGATGTCGACGCGCCCGGCCATCAGGTCCGGATGCGCCTGGGTGCTGCCGCGATAGGGGATATAGGCCAGTTCCGTCCCGGTCTGCTGGCCGAACAGCACCGGCGCCAGCCGCACCACGCCGCCGGTGCCGGCGAAGGTGACGCCGGGATTCTTTTTCGCGTGGGCGATCAGCTCCGCCACGGTGCTTGGCCCGAAATCCTTGCCGGCACACAGCACAAGCGGAGTCGAGGTGGTCTGCGTCACGAAGGAGAAGTCGCGCAGGGTGTCGTAGGGCAGCTTGTAGTAGGCCGGGTTCACCGGATGGCCGACCGAGACCAGGCCCAGGGTGTGGCCATCCGGCGTGCTGCGGGCCAGGACCTCCGAGCCGATGACGCCATCCGCCCCGGCGCGGTTCTCCACCGGCACCGGCTGGCCCCAGGCGGGCGCCAGCGCCTCGGCCATCAGCCGCGCGGTGATGTCGGAGACGCCGCCCGGCGTATAGGGGACGATGATGCGCACCGGGCGGTTGGGGAATGCCGCCTGAGCCCGCGCCGCCAGGGCGGGCAGCAGGGCGGGCGCGGCCAGCGCCGCGCGGCGGGTGATCATCATGGCGGTCCTCCCGGGGTCGTCCTTGCCGCCACTCTGCCCCGGCGGGCGGCGTCCCGCCAGAAGCGCGGCCGTGACTTGGGGAAACCGTGCCGGGTCTGCTATCCGCCGCCAGCCGCGGCCGCTGCCGCCGGCGGCCCATCCGGGAGGCGACACGCATGACCCAGACCATCACCCGCCGTGCCGCGCTGGCGCTCGGTGCCGGCGGCCTCGCCGCCCCGGCCCTGGCCCAGGCACCGTGGCCGAACCGCCCCATCACCCTCGTCGTCGGCTTCCCGCCCGGCGGGCAGACCGATTTCGCCGCCCGGGTACTGCAGAACGGGCTGCAGCAGGCGCTCGGCCAATCCGTCGTCATCGACAACCGTGGCGGCGCCGGCGGCAATCTCGGCACGGAAGCGGTCCTGCGGGCGAAGCCGGACGGCTACACGCTGCTGGTCGGCAATGCCAACCCGATCGTCATCAACCCGCACACCATGCCGTCGATGACCTTCAATCCGCTCGAGCTCGAGCCGATCGCGATGATGCTGCAGAGCGGCCTGGTCTTCGCCACGCATCCCTCCGTACCGGCGAAGACCGTCGACGAATTCGCCGCCTGGGCGAAGGCGCGGAAGGGCGATGTCGATTACGGCTCGGCCAGCGCCGGCAGCCTCTCCCACGTGGCGATGGAGCTGTTCCGTACCCGCATCGGCAGCCCGGAGATCACCCATGTGCCGTATCGCGGCAGCGGGCCGGCGGTGCAGGATTTCATCGCCGGCCGCTTCCAGATCATGGCCGACGGCGCCAGCGTGCTCGCCCCCTTCATCGAGGCGAAGCAGCTCAACGCCCTGATGGTGACCACCGCCGAGAGAATCCCCGCCTTCAAGGACGTCCCGACCGCGGGCGAGCAGGGTCTCAAGGACTTCGTCGTCCTGGCCTGGATCGGGCTGTTCGCCCCGAAGGGCACGCCGAAGGAGATCCTGGACCGCGCCAATGCCGCGGTGAATGCCGCGACCAATGATCCGACGACGCGGGAGCGCATCACCAGCCGCGGCGACATGCCGGGTGGCGGCACGGCGGCGGATTTGGCCGGCGTGGTCCGCCGCGACCACGCGCGGTGGGGCGAGGTGGTGAAGGCGAACAACATCCGCGCGGAATGATTGCCGTTCACCATCCCCTCCCCGCGCAGCGGGGGGGGGTGGGCCGCGCTACTTCACCAGTACGAATTCCTGCGCCCTGGTCTGCTCCGACAGCATCGCCGTGTAGCCGATGCCCTTCCGCATCGCCCAGATGTTCACCTGGTGATGGATCGGGATCACCGCGGCGTCGCGTTGGAAGCCCATGCGGATCGCCTCGAAATACAGCTTCTCCCGCGCTTCCTGGTCGATCGTCGTCAGCGCCCGGTCCACCAGGCGGTCGATCTCCGGGTTGCTGTAGTGCGAGGGCCGCGGCCGCGAGCCGCGCCCGCGCGGCGGGTCTGGTGTCGCCAGCATCAGGGACAGATGCGTGTCCGGCTCGCCGGTCGAGGTGCTCCAGCCGGTCAGCGCGATGGAGTGTTCGTCCCGCACGCCGCCGGCGGTGAAGAAGACGCTGGCCGGGCTGGTCTGCACCGCGGTCTTCACGCCGATGCGGCTCCACATCTGGGCGATGGCCTGGGCGATGGCGTCATCGTTCACGTAACGGTCGTTCGGGCCGTGCAAGGTGATGGCGAAGCCGTCCGGATAGCCGGCCTCGGCCAGCAGGCGCTTCGCCCCCTCCACGTCGTAGGCCGGCACCTTGATCGATGGGTCGTAGCCCATGGCGCCTTCCGGCATCCCCTGGCCGGTGGGCAGCGAATAGCCTTCCATGATCTGCCGGCGGATGCCCTCCCGGTTCAGCGCGAGGCTGAGCGCCTGGCGTACCCGCACATCCATCAGCGGGTTCTTCGGCAGCGGGTTGCCGGCCTTGTCCGTCACATGCGGCGTCACCGGCCGGTTGGCATCGACATACAGATAGATCAGCCGCAGGCCGGGCCTGGAGGTGACGCTGAGCTTCGCATCCTTCTGCAGCCGTGCCACGTCGCGGGTCGGCACGGCATCGATGGCGTCCACGTCGCCCGATTGCAGTGCCGCGACCCGGGAAGAGTCGTTGGTGATCAGCCGGTAGGTCACCTTGTCCCAGGGCTGCGCCGGCCCCCACCAGGCCGGGTTCTTCGCGAAGACCGCGCGATCGCCCAGGGTGAAGGAAACGAGTTTGTACGGCCCCGTGCCGATCGCCGCGCGGCCGTTGTTGTAGTCGGCGGTGCCGAGCGGCACGCCACCCGGTCCCTCCCCCTGCTTGCGGCCGATGACGGAGAAGCTGCTCATCATCTGCGGGATCAGCGGCACGGGCTCGGCGGTGTGCAGGCGGATGGTGTGGGCGTCCACCACCTCCAGCCGGGTGACCGGGCGGATGTACTGGCCCATGGAGGTCGGGCTGTTCGGCACGTTGGGGGCGCGGGCGAAGGTGAAGACCACGTCGTCGGCGGTGAAGGGCGTGCCGTCATGGAAGGTCACGCCCTGCCGCAGCTTGAACTCCCAGGTCCGCTCGTCGATCGGCTTCCAGGCGGTGGCAAGGCCGGGGGAGGGCCGTTGGTCGGCATCCGGATGCACCAGCCGGTCGAAGACATGCCAGGTCAGTGCATGGTTGGGCGAAAGGTCGAAGAAATGCGGGTCCATCGAGGTGAAGGCGCCGCCCACCGCGATGGTGATATCCGCTGCGCGCGCCGGCAGCGCCAGCGCCGCCGCCATCGCCAGCCCGAGAACCTGCTTCCGCATCGGCCCGCCCCTTCCCGTTTCCGCCACTCAGCGTTGCAAGCGCCGGGCCAGCGGGCGAGGCCGGTTACGTGCCGCGGTAGTAGAGCGTCACGGTATGGCGGGCCTCGGCGAACATCAGCCAGCGCTCCAGCAGCATGCCGCCAAGCGCGATGATGGCCGCCAGCGGCAGCAACAGCCCGCCGAAGCCGAGCTGGGTCGCGACCAGGGTCAGCAGGATCGGCAGGCCGAAGCCGATCAGCAGCGTCAGGTTGCGCAGCTTCGCCGCATGCTTGCGGGCGAGGCGAAAGCCCATCTCCCGCAGCAGGTAGTTGGTCTCCGTATGCGGCGGGTCGAGCGGCCGCACCGTGCCGATGGCGCCGAGGCTGGTGGCGCTTTCCGCCGTGGATTCGCCCAGGCCGCCATCGACCATGCGCCAATAGGCCAGCTTCAGCACCAGCCCGGCGAGGCCGAGGGTGACGATGAAACTGGCCGGCCCGGCGACCACGCCGCCGAGTGCCGAGACCGCGGCCAGCAGCGCCATGCCGGAATAGGCGCCGAGCAGCAGGTAGCCCGGCGCCACCAGC
>JBMOJU010000036.1:0-24035 GCA_049315625.1 Paracraurococcus sp. | reverse complement strand
CCGACTACGCCAACACCCTGCGGGCCAACAGCTACGTGAAGCTGGGGCTGGAGGCCGGGGTGACGGTCGCGCCCGGCGTCTCCTTCTTCCTCGACGCGCGGAACCTGACCAACAAGCGCTACGTCTCCGACCTCAGCACCATCACCGATGCCCGCAAGGTCTCGACCGCGGTGTTCTACCCGGGCGAGGGCCGCAGCCTGTACCTGGGCACGCGGTTCGCCTTCTGATCCGGTCCGCCGCCACGGCGTCTTGTGGCGGCCGGTGCCTCTCGCTACGCCAATGGGCATCCGCGGGCGCGAACGCCTCGAATCGGAGACGCCCCCGCCCCGCCCGGCGGCGGCCGGGGAGGATGCATGCTGACGCTGCTCGCCTATGGCATGGTGCTGGTCTTCATGACGCTGATCATGACCGACCGGCTTTCGGCGCTGCTGGCGCTGATCCTGGTGCCGATCGCCTTCGCGCTGATCGGCGGCTTCGCCGGCACCATGGGGCCGATGATGATCGCCGGCATCCGCAACCTGGCGCCGACCGGCGTGCTGCTGCTCTTCGCCATCCTCTACTTCGGCATCATGATCGATGCCGGGCTGTTCGACCCGGTCGCCCGGACCGTGCTCGGCCTGGTCAAGGGCGACCCGGTGCGGATCATGGTCGGCACCACGGTGCTGGCCTCGATCGTCTCGCTCGATGGCGACAGCTCGACCTCCTACATCATCACCACCACGGCGATGCTGCCGCTGTTCAAGCGCCTGGGGATGAAGCCGCACTACGCCGCCTGCGTCATCATGCTGGCCGCCGGCAACATGAACCTGACGCCCTGGGGGGGACCTACGGCGCGCGCCGCCAGCGCGCTGCACGTGGACGCCAATGCGCTGTTCGTGCCGCTGATCCCGACGATGCTCGCCTGCCTGGCCTTCGCCATCTTCGTCGCCTGGGTGCTGGGCAAGCGGGAACGCGCGCGGATCGGCATCGCCAACCTGCCGGGCCTCGACAACATCGCCTCGCCGGTGGGCGGGGAGGTCGACACGGTCGAGCCGCTGCCGGCCTATCGCCGGCCGCGCCTGCTGATGTTCAATTTCGGCCTGACCATGGTGCTGATGGCCTGCCTGCTGTTCGGCGTGCTGCCGCTGCCGATCCTCTTCATGGTCGGCTTCGCCATCGCCACGGCGGTCAACTACCCCAACCTGGCGGAGCAGAAGCAGCGCATCGCGGCGCATGCGCCGAACGTGCTGGCGGTGGTGTCGCTGATCTTCGCCGCCGGCATCTTCACCGGCATCCTGTCCGGCACCGGGATGGTGGATGCGATGGCGAAGAGCGTGACGGCCATCATCCCCGACAGCGCCGGGCCCTACCTGCCGGCGATCACCGCGCTGCTGAGCATCCCCTTCACCTTCCTGGTCTCCAACGATGCCTTCTACTTCGGCATCCTGCCGATCCTGGCCGAGGCCGGGGCGGCCTATGGCCACAGCGCGGAGGCGATGGGGCGGGCTTCGCTGGTCGGACAGCAGGTGCACCTGCTGAGCCCGCTGGTGGCCTCGACCTACCTGTTGGTCGGGCTGTGCGAGGTGGATTTCGGCGCGCACCAGCGCTTCACGCTGCCCTGGGCGCTGGGGATGGCGGCGGTGATGCTGGCGACGGGGGTGTTGATCGGGGTGATTCCGCTGTTCTGACCTCAGCGCAGCAGCACCAACCCCAGCACCCCGCCCCCCACCAGCACCCAGAGCGGGCTGTAATTCGTCCGCCAGACGAACACGCTCGACACCGCCACCACCACCAGCGGCAGCAGGCCGAACTGGCTCGACGCCTCCGCCATCACCAGCCCGGCCGCCAGCAGCAGCCCCACCGGCACCGGCACCAGCCCGCCCTGCGCCGGCTTCAGCCAGCGCGCGCCGCGCAGCCGCTGCACCAGCCCGGCCATGATCCAGGCCAGCACCGCCGCAGGCAGCAGCATCCCCACGGTCGCCATCGCCATCCCGCCCCAGCCGCCGATCCGCCAGCCCATCACGCTGGCGACCAGGATGTTCGGCCCCGGCGCCGCCTGCGCCAGGGCGTAGAGCTGGGAGAAGGTCGCATCGTCCAGCCAGCCGCGCAGCTCCACCAGCTGCCGATGCATCTCCGGCAGCACGGCGTTCGCCCCGCCCACCGCGACCAGCGACAGGATGGAGAAGGTGACCAGGATCTGCAGCAGCAGCGTCATCGCGCCGACTCGTCGCGCAGCACCAGCCCGGCCCGCCACAGCGAGGCGAAGATCGAGACCGGCGCCAGCGCCAGCACGATCAGCGGCAGCGGCAGCCGCAGCCAGGCGGCGGCGAAGGCGGCCAGCAGCAGCAGGCCGATCGCCTCCGGCGCCAGTTTCAGTTTCCCCACCATCTTCGCCGCGGTGCCGATCACCATCCCCGCCGCCGCCGCGGCGATGCCCGCCATCGCCGGCGCCACCGCGGGCAATTGCCCGTAGCGGTCATACAGCAGGCAGAGCGCGATCAGGATCACCAGCGGCGCGCAGTAGATCCCCGCCGTCGCCAGCAGCGCCCCCGGCAGCCCGTGGAAGCGCCGGCCGATCATCACCGCCGCATTGCCGACATTCGGCCCCGGCAGCACCTGGCCCAGCCCCAGCACTTCGGCGTATTCGCGCTCGGTGAGCCAGCGGCGCTCCTCGACGATGACGCGGCGGGCCCAGGCGGCGACGCCGCCGAAGCCGAACAGGCCGATCTTCAGGTAGCCGAGGAACAGCTCGGGCCGGGTCGGGACGACCGTGGGCGGTGGCGCGTCGGGCAAGGCGGTGCTCTCTCCGGGACCCGCCCATGCTCGCTGCAAACTCCCGGGGCGGCAACGCCCCGGGATGTTCAGCCGCGCCCCGCCGCCGGTCCGTGCGGGTCGTTCGCCACCCGCCGCAGCCGCCAGCCGAGGCCGATCATCAGCGCGCCGGCGACCATCGCCTCGATGCCGACGATCCAGATCAGCGCGACCAGGCCCGGCCCCGGGTTCAGCAGCAGCCAGACGCCGAAGAAGGCCGCGATCGCGCCGAACAGCGCCATGATGATGCTGCCCAGCCGGAAGGCCATGATCAGCCGGAAGATGCCGATCGCAATGCTCCAGAAGCTGGCGACATAGACCAGCGTCAGCGCCGAAGCACCCGGCGCGAAGAGCAGGAAGGCAGCGGCGGCGAGGGAGGCGATGCCGTCCACCCAGAACCAGATGCCGTTCCGCTCCGGCGGGCCGTTGATCGCCTGATACAGCGTGGACACGCCGTCGATCGCCATCCAGGCCGCCAGCATGCCGAGGATGAAGGCGAGGCCGAGACCCGGCGCCAGGAAGGCGATCAGGCCGAACAGGATGGCCACCACACCGCGCAGGACGAACACCCACCAGCCGCGCGCCATCAGGCGGACCAGCGGGAGATGGCCGGTAAGGCTCGGCGGCGTGGCCTGGGTGCCGGACATGCGCGGGTCTCCTTCTTTTGCGTGTTCCAGCTAGGCACGCGCCTGCCGGGGCGCCAAGCGCCGCGAGGTGACAGGCGGGGCCGGGCCGGTCACACCCGCTCCAGCGGCAGCACGCCCTGCCGTCGCCGCTGGCCGTCGAGCGCCCGCATCGCCGGCGTCACCGTCATCCCGTGCAGCCCGATGGAGACCAGGATGGTCAGCCCCACCACCGCCCAGAGCGGCCCGGGCGGCCCGAAGGGCGCCTGGTTCAGCGCATAGGCCAGGTAGTAGACGCTGCCGACGCCGCGAATGCCGAAGAAGGCGATGGCCGCGCGCTCCGGCCGCGGCACCGGTGCCCCCAGCAACGAGATCCAGCCGGCCAGCGGCCGGACCACGAACAGGAAGGCCAGCACCGCCGCCACGCCCCACCCATCCAGCGCATCCAGCAGCCCGCCGGCGAGCGCGCCACCGAACAGCACCAGCAGCACCATCATCAGCAGCCGCTCGGTCTGCTCGGCGAAGTCGTGCAGGCGTTCGTGGTAGTGGTGGTTGCGTTCCGCCGCGCGCAGCGCCAGCGCCGCGACGAAGACGGCGAGGAAGCCGTAGCCATGGATCAGCTCCGTCACCCCATAGGCGAGGAAGGTGACGCCGAGCGCGACGAAGCCATCCCCGGTGCGGGACAGCCTGGCGCGGTTCGGCATGTGGAAGCTCAGCCAGCCCAGCGCCGCGCCCACCGCCCAGCCGGCGAGGATGCCGGCGCCGAGCCGCCAGACCACGTCGATCGCCGCCCAATTCCAGGCCCAGGCACCCGGCAGGGCGTCGTTCAGGGACAGCGCGATGGCGAGGTTGACGAAGGGGAAGGCCAGCCCGTCGTTCAGCCCGGCCTCGGCGGTCAGGGTGAAGCGGACCTCGTCCTCCTCGCCGGATTGCGGCGGGCCGACCTGGACATCGGCGGCCAGCACCGGGTCGGTCGGCGCCAGCGCCGCGCCCAGCAGCAGCGCGGCAGCAGGGCCGAGGCCGAGCAACCCATGCGCGACCAGCGCGATCCCGGCGATCGAGAGCGGCATGGCCACCCCCAGCAGCCGCCAGGTCATCGCCCAGGCCCGCCAGCCGACCGGGCGGTCCAGCTTCAGCCCGGCGCCGGTCAGGGCGACGATGACCACGAGTTCGGTCAGGCGTTCGGTCACCGCCGGGTCGTGCAGCGGGTGCGGCGTGTTGCCGGCCGAAAGGCCAAACACGGCGAAGCCGACCCCGACGCAGACCATCGGCAGCGAGAGCGGCAGTTCCTTCAGCGCCATGGGCAGCCAGGCGACGAGCAGAATGAGCGCACCGGTCCCGGCGAGCAGGAGGATGTAGGGATCCATGGTTGTGGGGCATCCGGTGCGGTGTGGTCCGCAGGCAACGCCAGGCGGAGCCGTCGGTCACTGCCGCGACATCGCCGCCATGCCGCCATCGCCTGCGCGCAGGCCGTGGTGTTACTTCACATAACTAAGCGAATAGGGTGTGCGTCGGCGCACATCAACGTGTTCGCGGAGTGCGGTTTATTCCATGGCGCAACGCACACAATATCTCGTATCCAATCTCACAGGTTGATCATTGGCGCGCATTTTTAGCGTCACCCAGCCTTTGTGCCGGATTTCGAAACGAAGGAGACACGCATGACCCTCGCTCGCCCGATCCTGATCATCGAGGACGACGCGGAACTGCGCGCCACCCTGGCCGAGCAGATCGCCATGGAAGGCGAGTTCGTCGCGGTCGAGGCCGCGAGCGCCGCCGAGGCCACCACCAGACTGGCCGAGGACGACATGCGGTACGATGCAATATTGCTCGATATCGGCCTGCCGGATGCCGATGGCCGGGAGTTCTGCGCCCGGCTGCGGCGGGATGGCCGCAAGATGCCGGTCATCATGCTGACCGGCGCGGATGCCGAACAGGACGTGGTCCGCGGGCTCGACGCCGGCGCCAACGACTACATCGCCAAGCCGTTCCGGCTGCCGGAATTGCTGGCCCGGCTGCGCGCCCAGCTCCGCGTCTTCGACAACTCCGAGGATGCGAGCTTCACCATCGGCCACTACGTCTTCCGCCCCAGCGTCCGGCTGCTGCTGGACCCGGCGAAGAACCGCAAGGTTCGGCTGACCGACAAGGAATGCCGGATCCTGAAGTACCTGCTGCGGGCGAATGCCGCGCCGGTGAACCGGGCCACGCTGCTGGCCGATGTCTGGGGCTTCAACAGCGGCGTCACCACCCACACGCTGGAGACCCATATCTACCGGCTGCGGCAGAAGATGGAATCCGACCCGGCCAACCCGCAACTGCTGCTCACCGACCGCGGCGCCTACCGGCTGGAGCCACGGATGCCGGAGCGGATGGCGGCCTGATCCGGTCGGCCCGTCGTCGCCGGGACGGCGGGGGTCGCTTCGCCGTCCAGCGCTAGGTACCTTTTACACCAATGTGATACACGCCGGGCACAGGCAGCGCGGTGGCCGGGATCCGGGGGCGGATCCCTGGCCCGCCGGGTCCGGAGAGTCGGGTTGGCGGCAGAATCGGTGATCCAGGCTGGCCGGCCTGGGCGTTGGATGGATCGGGCAGGCCTCGGCCTTGCCGCGGCCATGGTGGCTTTCATCTGGATCGCCGTCTGGCTCGGCATCGCCGCGGAGTTCCGGCGTGCGACCGACGCCGCCCTGCAGGACACCGCCACCCTCGCCCGCACCCTGGAAGCGGAGGTCGCCGGCCGGCTGCGGAACGTCGAAACCATCCTGCGCTTCGGCAGCGCCCTGCACGCCCAGGACCCGGACCGCTTCTCCCCCGCCGCCTGGATCGCGGTCGAGCCGGATGCCGATATCCTGCAGGCCGCCATCGTCGGCCCCGACGGCTTCGTCCGGATCAACTCGGACGGCGTCCCGGCCACGCCGATCGACCTGCGTGACCGGCCCTATATCGCCGCCATCCTGGCCGATCCGACGCGGGACCGGCTGGAGATCAGCGAGCCGCTCACCGGCCGCGTCACCGGCCGGCAGAGCATCAACATCGCCCGCCCGCTGCGCGACCGCGACGGCGGCTTCGCCGGCGTCATCCTCATCGCGGTCGACAGCAACAGCTTCTCCCGCGTCTATCGGACGCTTGGCCTGCGCAACGGCGTGGTGGCGCTGATCGGCCTGGACGGGATCTTCCGCGCCCGGGTGCCGGGACCCGACACGCTGCTTGGTGCCCGGGTACCCGATGCCAGCATCGCCCCGCTCCGCGCCGGCGCGCCGGAGGCAACCCGCCGCACCGTCAGCGTGCTCGACGGGGTGGACCGGTTCTTCACCTACCGGCGGGTCGAAGGCCAGCCGCTGCTGGTCTCGGTCGGGCTGGCCGCCGACCAGGTCCTGGCGGAACCGCGCAAGGAACGCACCCAGCTGGTCGCCCTGGGCGGCCTGCTGACCCTGCTGATCGTCGCCTTCTGCCTCGCCGTGGCGCATGTCCGGCGGCAGGAGAAACGTTCGCGCGCCCAGCTCGAATCGGTGGTCGCCCATGTCGGCCAGGGCATCATGCTGATCGACCCGGCGAAGCGCCTGGCAGTGGCCAACAGCCGGGCGACGGACATGCTCGGCCTGCCGCCGGGCTTCGCCGCACCCGGCCGGCCCGTGGCGGACATCGTCGCCTGGCAGGAGACGGCCGGTGAGTTCGACGGCGGCCCGGCGCCGCACCGGCATATCGACAGCTTCGGCGGCCCCGAGTCGCCCCCCGTCGTCACGTTCCGCACCCGGCCGGACGGCACCGTGCTCGAGATCCGCACCGCCTATGCGGCGGATGGCAGCCATGTCCGGACCTTCACCGACATCACCGAGGCACGCCGCAGCGCCGCGGCCATCGCCGAGGCACGCGACCGCGCCTTGGCGGCCGAGGCGGCGCTGGCCGCGGCGCTGGAGAACGTGCCGCACGGCGTCCTGCTCGCGGGGGCGGACAACCGCATCCAGGTGCTGAACAAGGCGGCGATCGACCTGGCCGGCATCCCGGCCGACCTCGCGCGTCCCGGAACCTCGCTGGATACCGTCCTGGAATGGCAGATGGCGGCCGGCGAGATCGACCGCGACTCGCGCCTGATCCGGGACGCCCTGGTCGCCATCCGGGACCGGCGTGGCGAGGCGCTGGCCTATCAGCGGGTCAAGCCCGATGGCCGGGTCATCGAGGTCCGCAGCACCGGCCTGGCGGATGGCCGCCTGATCCGCACCTATACCGACGTCACCGTGCACGTGATGGCGCTGCGGGCGCAGGAGACGGCGCAGGCCGCGCTCGCCGCCGCCTTCGAGAACGTGCCGCACGGGCTGCTGCTGATCGGCGCCGACCGGACGGTGCAGGTCATCAACCGCATCGCCGCCGAGGTGATGGACCTGCCACCCGAACTCGGCCGGCCCGGCGTGGGCATCCGCGACATCCTCGCCTTCCAGCTCGCACGCGGCGATTTCGCCGATGCGCCGCGGGTGGCGGAGGCGGCGCAGACCGCGATCCAGACCGACGAACCGCCGCTGCCCGAATACGAGCGCCGGCTGCGCGACGGCCGGATGGTCGATGTCCGCACCACGCGGCTGGAGGACGGGCGGATCATCCGCACCTTCACCGACATCACCGCCCGCCACCTCGCACTCGGGGCCGAGGCCGCGGCGCGGGCGGCGGCCGAGGCGGCGCGGGCGGCGATGACCGCCGCCTTCGAGAACGCGCCGCTCGGCATCGTGATGCTCGGCGCCGACCGGCGCATCCAGTTCATCAACGGGATCGCCACGGACCTGCTGGAGCTGCCGGCCGACCTCGCCAGGCCCGGTACCCACGTCCGCGATATCCTGCAGTGGCAGATCGACCGCGGCGACCTCGACACACAGCCCGAGTTGAAGGCGGAAGCGGTGGCCGCGCGGGGCGACCCGAACGAGGGCCGTGCCCTCTATGAGCGCGCGCTGCGCGATGGCCGGGTGATAGAGGTGCGGTCGAACCGGCTGCCGGATGGCCGGACGATCCGCACCTATACCGACGTGACCGCACGGCGCGCGGCGCTGCGGGCGCAGGAGACCGCGCGGCTGGCGGCCGAGGCGGCGCTGCGCAGCCGCACCGAATTCCTTTCCATCGTCAGCCATGAGCTGCGTACGCCGCTGAACGCGGTGATCGGGCTTTCGGACGTGCTGATGCTGCACAAGCCGCGCCCCGACCAGGTGCCGGACCTGCAGATGATCGGCGAGTCCGGCCGGCAGCTGTTGGGGCTGGTCGACGATATCCTCGACGTCACCCGGCTGGAGCGCGGCCGGGTCACCCTGCGGGAAGATGCCTTCGACCCGCGCGAGACCTTGGCCGCCATGGCCGCGCTGGCCGCGCCGCGCGCCGCGGCGAAGGGGCTGGAATTCGCGCTCGAGCTTGACGCGCGCCTGCCGGACGCGGCGCTGGGCGACCAGGAGAGGCTGCGCCAGGTGCTGCTGAAGCTGCTGGACAATGCGGTGAAGTTCACCGAGGCCGGCCGCATCACCCTGGCCGCCGCGCCGGAGGGCGAGACAGCCGAGGGCTGGCGGCTCTGCATCACCATCACCGATACCGGCATCGGCATCACGCCGGAGGCGGAGGCACGGCTGTTCGAGCCCTTCGCCCAGGCCGACAGCTCGGCCGCGCGGCGCTTCGGCGGGCTGGGCCTCGGCCTCGCGGTGTGCCGGCTGCTGGTGGAGAGCATGGGCGGCCGCATCGCGGTGGAGAGCGCCTCCGGCGCCGGTAGCCGGTTCCGGGTGGAATTGCCGCTTCGTCTCCCGCCGGCGGCACTGCCCTTGCCGGCGCCGGCCGGCCTCAGGGTGCTGGTGGCCGAGGACATCGCGGCCAACCGGGCGGTGGCGCTCGCCCTGCTGCGGCGGCTGGGGCATGAGGCGGAGGCGGTGGAGGATGGCGCCGCGGCCGTCGCCGCGGTGCGCGGCAAGGCCTACGACCTGGTGCTGATGGACATCATGATGCCGGGAATGGATGGCATCGCCGCCACGCGGGCGATCCGCGCCCTGCCGGATTCGGTGGCGCGGATGCCGATCATCGCGGTCACCGCACATGCCTCCGCCGAGGCGGAGGAGGAATGCCTCGCCGCCGGGATGGACAGGTTCGAGACCAAGCCGCTGCAGGCCGACCGGCTGCGGCAGGCGATCGCCGCGGTCATGGCGGCCCGGCCGGTCTGAGAGCAGTCAGTTGAAAGGGGGGATGGTGGAGCTGAGCGGGATCGAACCGCTGGCCTCGTCATTGCGAACGACGCGCTCTCCCAACTGAGCTACAGCCCCGTACCACCCTGCGCGGCGTTGGGGGCCGCGGGGAGCGGCGATATGCCCCAGCCCGCGGGGCAGGTCAAGCGTACCCTGGCGCTTGTAGCCGGCTTTTCCCCTCACTAGGTTGCGCCGGCGTTTCTGACGGGACCGGCTGATGTTCCTTGATGTGGTGTTCTACCTGGCAAGCGCGGTGCTGGACCTACTCTGGTGGGCGGTGCTGCTGGCGGTCGTGGTGCAGATGCTGATCCAATTCGGCGTACTGGACACCCGCAACCGCCTGGTGTGGACGGTGTCGGATTTCCTCTACCGCGTGACGGAGCCGCTGTTCGGCCGCATCCGCCGCGTGCTGCCGAATTTCGGCCCGGTCGACCTCGCGCCGCTGGTGGTGCTGCTGCTCATTACCGCCGGGCAGATGCTGCTGCGGGCGACGGCCAACGCGCTGCTGCGCAGCGGGATGTATTTTTGACCCATTGGTGGCGGCCGGACCCGGGCGGGGTGTCCATCCGGGTGAAGGTCCAGCCACGGGCGAAGCGGGCGGTGCTGCAGGGCCTCGCCCCCGGTGTCGACGGGCCGCGGCTGAAGCTGGCGGTGGTCGAGGCGCCGGAGGATGGCCGCGCCAACCGGGCGGTCTACGCTGCCCTGGCCCGCGCCCTCGGCATGCCTTCCTCCGCCGCCGAGGTTGCCCAGGGCCACGCGGCGCGGGAAAAGCTGGTCTTCATCGCCGGCGATCCTGAGACGCTGGCGTCCCGATTGGAGGCGCTGGCGTGACGGCACGGATCATCGACGGCAAGGCGGTGGCGGAACGGCTGCGCGACGGCTTGGCCGCCCGCATCGCCCGCCTGCCCTTCCGCCCCGGGCTGCGGGTGGTGCGGGTCGGTGACGACCCGGCCAGCGGCGTCTATGTCCGCAACAAGGACCGCGCCGCCGCGGCCGCCGGCTTCGACAGCGCCACCCTGCACCTGCCCGCCGATACCGCGGAGGCCGCGCTGCTGGCGCTGGTCGGCGACCTGAACGCCGACCCGGCGGTGGATGGCATCCTGGTGCAGTTGCCGCTGCCGCCGGAGATCAACCCGGACCGGGTGATCGCCGCGATCGACCCGGCCAAGGACGTGGACGGCTTCCACCCGGTCAATGCCGGGCGGCTGGCGGCGCAGCAGCCGGGCCTCGTCCCCTGCACGCCGAAGGGCGTCATGCACCTGCTGCGGGAGGCCGGGACCAGCCTGTCCGGCGCCCGGGCGGTGGTGCTCGGCCGCAGCCAGATCGTCGGCCGGCCGATGGCCCAATTGCTGCTGGCGGCGGACTGCACGGTGACGATCGCGCATTCCCGCACCCGCGACCTCGTCGCCGAATGCCGCCGGGCGGACATCCTCGTCGCCGCGGTCGGCCGCGCGGAAATGGTCCGTGGCGACTGGATCGGCGAGGGCGCGGTGGTGATCGATGTCGGCATCAACCGCGACGCGGCGGGGAAACTGGTCGGCGACGTCGCCTTCGCCGAGGCCGCCGCGCGGGCCGCCGCCATCACCCCGGTCCCCGGCGGGGTCGGCCCGATGACCATTGCCTGCCTGCTGGAAAACACGCTGGAGGCGGCGCTGGCCCGCCGTGGGGTGGCCTGATGCGGCTGTATCGCCTGCTACGCGGGACCGGCGCGGTCGCGCTGCTGGCGGCGGCGCTGCTGGCCACCATCGACCTGCCGGTGCTGACCGTGGCGGAGTCGCTGCGGATCGCCGGCGCAGCCCTGCCGGCACTGGCGCTGCTGCTGCTCAGCCGGACGCTGCGCCGGGCGCAGAAGGCGCTGGAACGGCAGGCGCCGGCCGCGGGTTAGGCGCTTGGCGGGGCTCGGGCTCGGCCTCCTCTTCGTCGCCATCTGGGCCTCCGCCTTCACCGCCATCAAGGGCGTGGTGCCGGAATGGCCGCCGCTCTGGGGGCTGGCCGCGCGGTTCGGGCTGGTCGCGCCGATCCTGCTGATGGTGGTCGCCTGGCGACGGGCGGCGCTGCCGACGCGCGGCGATGGCTGGCGGCTGGCGGCGATGGGCGTCTTCGGCACCGCGGGCTACCTGGCCGGGGCCTGGATGGCGTCGCGCACCTTGCCCTCCGGGCTGGTGGCGCTGCTGTCTTCGACCGCGCCGCTCTTCGTCGCGGCCGGGGAGGTGCTGGTGCTGCGGCAGCGCATGCCGCCGCTGGCCTGGGCCGGGCTCGGGCTCGGCTGGCTCGGCGTGGTGGTGCTGGGCGCCGGCCGCGGCCTGGGCGGGGTGGGCGCCGCCGAGGCCTGGGGCATCGCGCTGGCGCTGGGTGGCGCGGTGAGCCAGGCGGCGGGCATCCTGGCCTTCGCCCCGGCCCGCCGGCGGATCGATGCCTGGACCGCCAATGCGGCGCAGACCAATGTGGCGGCGGCGACCCTGTTGCTGCTGGCGACGGCGGTGGAGCCGGTGCGGCCGGCGCTGCCCAGCCTGACGCTGGTGCTGTCGCTGGCCTATGGCGTGGTGGTGGTCGGGATCGGCGGCTACGCGCTGTACTTCAAGATGCTGGAGCGGCTGCCGCCGGCGACCGCCGCCGCGCTGCAATTGCTGGCACCGCCGCTGGCCGCGGTGTTCGGCTGGGCGCTGCTGGGGGAACGGCTGGCGCCGACCGACCTGGCCGGCGGGGCGGTGACGCTGGCCGGGCTGGCCCTGCTGTTCCGGGCGCGACGGTAGTCACCCACCCTCCGCCGCCGCCCGCATCGCCGCCGCCACGGCCTGGTCGCGCCTATCCTCGCTCGCCGCCAGGCCGCGCTCCGCGCCGTCGCGATCCAGTGCGGCCCGGTTCTGGCTCAACTTCCGCTTGCCCTCCAGCCGCTCGATCCGCAGCGACAGGCCGACGATGCCCTTGAGCTGCCCAGCCACGAAGGGCGCCGGCGCGTCCTCCACCGACCAGGGGCGCGGCTGCGCTGCCTCCTTCACGCGGGTCAGGAGCGAGACGATGGCGTGCAGCCGGGCCGAATCCTCGATCACCTCGATCGGCCCCTCGGCGTGCACGGCCTCGTAATTCCAGGTCGGCACGACCCGGTGGTGCTCGGCCTTGGACGGGTACCAGTTGGGCGAGACGTAGCCCTCCGCGCCCTGGAACACCGCGATCGCCCGGCCGGTCGCGCGCAGCGCCTGCCAGTGCGGGTTGGCGCGGGCGACGTGGCCGATCAGCACAGCTTCCTCCTCCACCAGCGTCAGCGGCAGGTGGGTGACGTCCGGCACGCCGCCGGCGCCGTTCGAGACGAGCATGGCGAGGCGGGCCGAGCGGATCAGGCCATGGAGGATGTCCGGGCGCTCTTCCCGGAAGGCGGGCGGGTTGTACATGCAGGCCAGCCTGCCGGAGGACGGGCCGCCACCGCAACGGCGGCGTGCGCGGGTCCGGGTTGCGCCCCGACCGGACCTGCGCCGCCGGCCTCAGCGCTTCGCGGCGGCGGCGGTACTGGCCGCCGCGCCTTCGGTCTTCGCGCGGTCGTCGTTCGGCCGGCCCTTGGGCCGCGCCTCGCCGGCCGCCCCGGCCGCCGCCTCCTGCGTGCCGGCGCCCAGGCCCTTCTCCGCCTCGGTCCAGCCCGGCTCGCCGGTACCCTTGCCGGTATCCTTCGGGGTCTGCTCCGCCATCATGCGCTCCGTCGGTCCGCTGGCGGAACGCCGGGCGGCAGGGCCGGTTCCGGCGGTCGCCCGTCGGGCACCGATCGTTGCCTTGACGCCGCACGGGCACCCGCCAATCTCCGCCGCGCCACAAACGGGACTGCAACCATGCCGGGTCGCCGCGCCTTGCTCGCCGCCATGCTCGCCCTGCCGGGCCTTGCCCGCGCCCAGGGCGCCTACCCGGACCGGCCGATCCGGGTGCTCGTCACCTTCGCCCCCGGCGGCCAGTCCGACACGGTGCTACGCCTGCTGGCGCCGAAGATGGCGGAGGCGCTGGGCCAGCCGCTGGTGATCGAGAACCGCACCGGCGCCGGTGGCTCGATCGCCGGCGGGATGGTCGCGCAGGCGCCGGCCGATGGCTACACCCTGCTGTTCGACAGCTTCGGCTTCCTGATCGTCCCCTTCCTGGTCAAGGGCCTGCCCTATGACCACGAGACCGCCTTCGCCCCGGTCGGCATGGCGGTCTCCGCCCCCTATGTGCTGGTGGTGAAGCGCGGCTTCCCGGCGCGGACCCTCGCCGAGTTCGTCGAGGCGGCGAAGCGCAACCAGGGACTCAGCTATGCCACCCCCGGCAACGGCACGGTCGGCCACCTGGCCGGCGCGCTGCTGGCGTCCCGCGCCGGGATCAGGCTGGAACACATCCCCTATCGCGGCGGCGCCGATGCGGCGCGGGACATCGCCGCCGGCGCCGTCGATGCCGGCATCAGCACCGCCAACACCCTGCGCCCGCTGATCGAGGATGGCCGCGCCACCGGCATCGCGCTGACCAGCGGGGAACGGCGCGGCTCACTGGCCAGCCTGCCGACCATCGCCGAGAGCGGCTTCCCCGGCTTCGATCTGACGAGCTGGAACGGGTTCTTCGCCCCCGCCCGCACCCCGCCGGCGGTCATCGCCCGGCTGGAGGCAGCGATGGCAGCGGCGCTGGCGGATGAGCCGACGCGGCAGAAGCTGATCCTCGCCGGCAACGACCCCGCGGCCGAGGGCGCCGCGGTCTTCGGCGCCCGCATCCGGCGGGAGCGCGAGGTGGTGCGGAAGATCGTGCAGGAAACCGGGATCAAGGCGGAGTAGCCGCCGCCCGCTCCTCCAGGTAACGCCGGATATAGGGCGGCATGTCCGGGTCGCGCAGCGCCTCCGCCGGCGGGACGAAGCCGGCGGCGACGACCTCCCGGTTGTCGGGGCGGAGCACCGGCTCGGCCTCCAGCGCCAGCTCGAAGACCCGGACATGGTCGGTGCAGCCCTCGAACCGCACGGCGATGCTGCGTGCCAGGCGCAGCCGGCCGGGCGGAATGTCAAGCCCGACTTCCTCGATCAGCTCCCGCCTGGCGGCGGCTTCCGGCTCCTCCCCGCCCCGCAGCCCGCCGCCGGGGAAGGTCGCGCCGGCCCGGTAGGATTGCCGCAGGATCAGAACCCGGCCGTCGTACCAGACGGCGATCACCACGCCGTAGCGCGCCGGGCGGCGCAGCGCCCACCAGATCCGCATCAGCCGGAAGGCGATCCGGTAGGCCAGCCGCCAGGCGGCGTCGGCGATCGGCCGGGCGGCCGCCCCTCCCTCCAGCCCGGGCGTCGCGGCGGGCATCCGGGATCAGAAGGCCCGGCCGGCCACCGTATGGCCGATCGCCGGCACCACCACGCCGACCAGCGTGCCGATCAGCGCCGCCTGGTCGTCGCCCTGCCGGTCGCAGGAAATCACGGCCGTCCAGATCACCCGCCCGCTGGCGCGGTCGCGCAGCTCGACACTGCCGTTCAGCCGGCGGGCCGGGGCCGCGCCGCGGCGCTGGTTGCGCGGGACATCCCGCATCCAGCCGAGGTCGTCGCCATCCCGGTTGTTGTCGGCGTCGCGGAAGCTGAAGGGGTCCGCGCCGCCGCGGCCGATCCCGTCGGAGGACAGGCTGCCGCGCCAGGAGAGCACATGCGTCGCCGGCTCCCCCACCGTCTGGCCGCGGGCGCGCAGGGCGGCATAGAGCTGGTCGCGCAGCGCCCGGCCGGTGGCGTCGTCGTTGCGCAGCGCGATGCCGTAGACCGCCCCGGCCGGGACCGGTGCCAGCGCGGTGGCGGAGATATGCCCCGGACAGGCGGCCTGGGCGCGCGCCTCACCGGCGCCGAACAGCGCTGCCAGCAGCGCGCCGCCGAGAACGGCGCCGCGGTTCACAGCGCGCCGCCCTTGCGGCCGGCCATGGCGCCGAGCCGCAGCCGCAACGCGTTCAGCTTGATGAAGCCCTGGGCGTCGAATTGGTCGTAGGCGCCCTGGTCGTCCTCGAAGGTCACGTGTTTCATCGAATAGAGGCTGTGCGGCGAGCGGCGGCCGGTGACGATGACGTTGCCCTTGTAGAGCTTGAGCCGCACCTCGCCGCTGACGCTGGCCTGGCTTGCATCGGCCATCGCCTGGATCATCCGGCGTTCCGGGCTGAACCAGAAGCCGTTGTAGACGATCTCGGCATAGCGCGGCATGAGACTGTCCTTCAGGTGCGCCGCCTCGCGGTCGAGCGTGATGCTCTCGATCGCCCGGTGCGCCTGATAGAGGATGGTGCCGCCCGGGGTCTCGTAGCAGCCGCGCGACTTCATGCCGACGAAGCGGTTCTCGACGAGGTCGAGCCGGCCGATGCCGTTGGCCTTGCCGAGCGCATTCAGGGCGGTGAGCAGCGCGGCGGGCGTCAGGCGTTCGCCATTCAGGCCGACGGCGTCGCCGCGCTCGAACTCGACGATGATCTCGGTCGGGGTGTCGGGCGCCTCCATCGGGCTGATGGTACGCTGCCAGACGATCTCCTCCGGCGCGTCCCAGGGCTCCTCCAGGATCTTACCCTCCGAGCTGGAATGCAGCAGGTTGGCGTCGACGCTGAACGGCGCTTCGCCGCGCTTGTCCTTGGCAATCGGGATCTGGTTCGCCTCGGCGAATTCCAGCAGGCGGGTGCGGCTGGTCAGGTCCCATTCGCGCCAGGGGGCGATGACCTTCACGTCCGGCTTCAAGGAATAGTAGCCGATCTCGAAGCGGACCTGGTCGTTGCCCTTGCCGGTGGCGCCATGCGAGACGGCGTCGGCGCCGACCATCTCGGCGATCTCGATCTGCCGCTTGGAGATGAGCGGCCGGGCGATCGAGGTGCCGAGCAGGTACTGGCCTTCATACAGCGCGTTCATCCGGAACATCGGGAAGACGAAGTCGCGGATGAATTCCTCCCGCAGATCGTCGATGAAGATGTTCTCCGGCTTGATGCCGAGCAGCAGGGCCTTGTCGCGGGCCGGGCCGAGTTCCTCGCCCTGGCCGAGATCGGCGGTGAAGGTGACCACCTCGCAGGCATAGGTGGTCTGCAGCCATTTCAGGATGACGCTGGTGTCGAGCCCGCCGGAATAGGCGAGCACAACCTTCTTCACGTCCTTCACGCGCATCGGGGGCTTCCTTGGTCGGCCGGGGAACGGCCCGCGGCCTGCAAAACTGCGGGTCTCCTGCCCGCTTGGGGCGCGGCGGACAAGAGCCTTGTTGCAAACCGCCCCGCAGATGTGGTTTCCTCACATTCATGGGATATCACATACTATTGTACATTATCCTGTTCGCCACCATCCTCCCCGCCCGGGCCGAGGCGCCGCCGCAGGGCCGGGTCCTCGATGCCGAAGCCGTGCCCCATCTCGGGCCGGAGGGCCGGGCGGATTATGCCCGCTTCCTGCTGCAGGCCACGCCGCGCAGCTTCGCCCTCTCGCCCGAAGGCGCCTGGGGCTGGGCCGCCGCCCTGCCGGACGCCACCGCCACCGCGGCGCGGGCGCTCGAGCTCTGCGCCGGCTGGGGCAGCGGCGGCTGCCAGCTCTACGCCCAGGACCTCGCCGTGCTCTGGCCCGGGCGGGAAAGCCCGGCCCCGCCGCCCGCGCCCACCGCCCCGGTCGAGGCCGGCGCCGGTTGGTCCCTGGTGCCGGATGGGCGCTTCCTCTGGCAGGGACCGCGCGCGGCCCGCGGGGCCTATGTCTGGGCGCATGGCCGCGCCGCCGGCGGCCAGGACAGCCGCGGCAGCCAGCCGCAGCCGCATGTCCGCGTGTTCAACAACGCCGGCTACGACGTGCTCCGCTTCGACCGCGACCCGGCAACCGACGAGACCGAGCTGGCCGCCGAATGGCTGCACGGCGCGCTGCGGACGCTGCGCGCGCACGGCTACGCCAGGATCGTGCTGGGTGGCCAGTCGCGCGGGGCCTGGAACGCGTTGCAGGCACTGGACACGGCGGGCCTCGTCGATGGCGTGGTGGCGATCGCCCCGGCGGCGCATGGCGCGACCGGGAGCCCGGCCTGGGCCTGGGCACTCGACGATCTGCGTCGCGTGTTGAACGCCGCGCAAAGCCCCACCACGCGCGTCGCGGTGGTGAATTTCGCTCGCGACGAATTTGATCCTGACCCGGATCGCCGCGCTTCGCTGTTCCGCAGCCTGCGCACGCCGCGTGTCGGCGCCGTGCTCTTCCTCGACCGGCCGCGCGAGGTGTCCGGCCATGGCGGCGGCGCCGATGCCAGGTTCACGCTGCTGTATGGCGCCTGCGTCTTCGAGTTCATCGAAGGCCGCGCGGCGCCATGCGGCTAGCATATCATCATACGTTGCAGCATTTCCCCTCTAGCAACCTCCGGTAGATTTCGTATTAGTGCGCCCAGCGCGTCGAGAACGGGAAGCAACTCATGGCCGTCATCACCGGCACGTCCAATAGCGATACCATTCGGACGGCGTCACTTTCTTCTGGGGTTACCGGAGGTTTTCCAACGGCCGGGGCGGACTCGATCAGTGGTCTTGCCGGTAACGACACGATCGATGGTGGCCCAGGCGCGAATACGATCCTCGGCGGCGACGGCAATGATTCGCTCATCGCCAGCGGCCAGAATGAATCGATCGACGGCGGCGCCGGTACCGATGCGGTCACCTTCACCAACCAGACCGCTGCGGTCCTGCTCAACCTCGTCGCCGGCACCGCCACCGGCACCAGCGTGGGCACCGACATTCTGGTCGGGCTGGAAAGCTACACGCTGACATCCTCCGCCGATACGGCGACGGGTTCCAGCGCTGCCGAGTTCATCAACGGCTTTGCCGGCGCCGACACGCTGCGCGGCGGCGACGGCAACGACACCATCAACGGTGGCAAGGGCGCCGATTCGCTGGATGGCGGCAACGGGATCGACACGATCGATTTCACCGAATACGAGGGCACCGGCACCCAGGGTGTGGTCGTCAACCTCTCTGCCAGCCAGGTGACCGTCGGCGGAGCCGCCTTTGCCCCAGGCACGGCGACAGATGCGTATGGCGGCACCGACAGCTTCACCGGCTTCGAGGCAGCCACCGGATCCTCGCTCGGCGACACGATCATCCTCGGCAATGCCGGCGGCTCGGCGAATGGCGTCAGCGGCAACGACCTGCTCATCGGCGGCACCGGCACGGATACGCTGGTGGGCGGCGCCGGCAACGACACGCTCATCGCCGGCGCCGGTGATGACGTGCTCTCCGGTGGCGACGGCAATGACAGCCTCGACGGCGGCGCCGGCATCGACGTCTTCCGCGGCGGCAACGGCGCCGACACCGTGGAGGGCGGCGACACCCTTCCCCGCAACACCATGGATTACCGCGGCTCGACCGGCTACGCCGGCGGCGCCATCACGGTGACCTTCAGCGACAGCTTCTCCGCCACCGTCGCCAAGGCCGGTTTCGGCACGCCCCTTCCCGTCGACGTGCTGCGCAACATCAACCAGATCAACGGCAGCACGTCGGGCGACAAATTCGACCTCCAGGCCGTCACCACCTCCGCCGCCTACCAGTCGGTCGTGGTGCGCGGCGGCATCGGCGCCGACACCATCACCGGCAACGGCAGCGACCGCGTCGTCGCCGACTACAACGACACCGACGTGACCGCGGCGATCAACGTCGACCTCGCCATCGGCACCGCCACGGATGGCCAGGGCAATACCGATACCCTGATCAACGTGCGCGCCGTCGTCTCGACCCGCTCCTTCGAGGACACCCTCGGCGGCAGCGGCTACGACGACACCTTCATCATCTCCGGCACCGGCAACAAGACCATCAATGGCGGCGACGGCAACGATACCTATCGCTACCAGGGCAGCGCGGCGATCTTCGTCGATCTGCAGCCGGATTTCGGCACGCCCTACGCCACCCATTCCGGCTTCACCGACAACATCACCTCGATCGAGCGGGTCTATGGCGGCCTCGGCCTCGACACGATCAAGGGCAGCAACGGCGACAACACGCTGTCCGGTGATGTCGGCAACGACCAGATCGATGGCCGCGGCGGCTTCGACATGGTCGACTACGGCGTCTTCAGCACCGTCGCGATTACCGCCGGCGTCACCGTCAACCTCGGCACCGGCAAGGCGACGGACGCTTGGGGCGGCACCGACACGCTGGCCAACATCGAAGGCGTGACCGGCACGGGCTTCGCCGACACCCTGGTCGGCTCCGCCGCCGGCGACGTGCTGCTCGGCGCTGCCGGGCAGGATTCCATCGATGGTGCGGCAGGCGCGGATACCCTGCAGGGCGGCGCCGGCAACGACCTGCTGCGTGGCGGCGCGGATAATGACGTGATCACCGGCGGCGCCGGCTTCGACACGGCGCTCTTCTCCGTGCTGAGCAGCGCGGCGTCCTGGGCGCGCGACCCGGTCAGCGGCGCCTGGGTCGTGACCAGCGCCGAAGGCACCGACACGCTGGTCGGCGTGGAGGCACTGCGCTTCACCGACGCCACCGTGACGATCGGCCAATCGGCCACGCCGAACGACATCAACGGCGACGGCACCTCCGACCTGCTCTGGCGGAAAGCCGACGGGACGCTGGTCACCTGGACCATGCAGGGCAACACCGGCACGAGCATCGGCATCTCGACCGTCGCCGCGGCCTGGACGGTGGCGGGCATGGCCGACTTCAACGGCGACGGCAAGGCCGACATCCTCTGGCGCAATGCCAACGGCGACGTCGCCCAGTGGCAGATGGATGGCGGCACCTACCTGGGCGGTGGCACCATCGCCACCGTGGACGCCAGCTGGAAGATCGCCGGCGCCGGCGACGTCAACGGCGACGGCCGCGCCGACATCATCTGGCAACACAGCAGCGGCGTGGTCACGGCCTGGCTGATGGACGGCATCAACGGCGTCGATGCCGGCCCCATCACCACGCCCGGTGCCACCTGGCAGGTCGTCGGGCTCGCCGACTTCAACGGCGACGCCCGCAGCGACATCGTCATGCGCAACGCCAATGGCGACGTTTCGATCTCGCTGATGGACGGCGTCGCCGTGCTTGGCAGCGGCGTGGTCGCCACCCCGGGTACCGCCTGGACCGTGGCGGGAACGGGCGACTTCGACGGCGACGGCAAGGCCGACATCCTCTGGCGCAACGGCACGGACGGGTCGATTTCGATCTGGACCATGGACGGGCTGATCGTGACCGGCGGCACCGCTATCGCCTCCCCCGGCACGGCGTGGAACGTCGCCGATGCCGGCGACTACAATGCCGATGGCAAGACCGACATCCTGTGGCGCAACAGCGACGGTTCGCTGTCGCTGTGGCTGATGGACGGCACGATGGTGGCATCGGCCACGCCGCAAGGGGGCCCGGGTACGGACTGGACGCTGCTCTGACCACAACGGGTCATCACCCGTGGATGGAAGTTTATAATAGTTAGACATCTTCCAGATTGCAGCGAATTTTATAGACTGGTCGCCTCAGGGTTGGGGCGACCAGCGCATGGCGACAATCACCGGCACCTCGGGCAATGACTTCATCGACCCGGCGGGCAACACCAGCGGCGTGACCGGCGGCCTGCCGGGCGCCGGGGCCGATTCGATCCTCGGCCTCGACGGCGGCGACACGCTGAACGGCGGCGACGGCAGCGACACGCTGGATGGCGGGACCGGCCGCGATATCCTGCATGGCGGCAATGGCGACGACGTTATCATCGTCGGCGCGCTGAGCGAGAACAACGACTACGCCTATGGCGACGCCGGAAACGACGAGTTGCGCGGCCGCACCACCGCCGGCGTCAACGGCTTCTTCGTCTACCTCGACGGCGGCACCGGCAACGACACGCTGCGCGGCTTCGGCATTGGCGAGACCATCGCCGACTACCGCGCCCGTTCCGGCCCCATCACCGCCGTGCTCGGCACCACCGGCGGCGCGACGCTGCCGGGCGGCGAGATCGACGTGCTCGATTCCATCCTGCACATCGCCGGCAGCCAGGGCGCCGACACCATCACCGGCAGCAGCGCCAACGAGGTCTTCATGGCCGGCGCCGGCGGCGCCGACAGCATCAACGGCGGCGGCGGCACCGACCGCATCGAGTACTACGACTACCTGCCCGCTGCCGGCGCGACCACCGGACCGGGCGTCACGGTGGATCTGGCCGCCGGCCGTGCCACCGTTGGCGGCGCCATCCAGACGCTGGCCGGGATCGAGGACGTCTCCGGCAGCGACTTCGACGACGTGCTGCTGGGCGATGCGGGCGCCAATATCTTCCGCGCCGTCGCCGGCAACGACACCATTGATGGCCGCGACGGCTTCGACATCATGCGCTACGCGACCGCCGCGGGGCTGGTGGCGCCCTGGATCCTGTCGACGCAGGCCGGCGTCAACGTCAACCTGGCCACCGGCATCGCCACCGATCCCTGGGGCTTCACCGACCGCCTGACCTCGATCGAGGGCATCTACGGCGTCAGCGGCCAGAACGACACCATCACCGGCAGCAGCGTGGATGAGCGCTTCTTCGCCACCACCGGCAGCGACAGCTACACCGGCGGCGGCGGCGCCGACCGGCTGGACTACAGCACCCTGACGAACGCCGTGACCATCACCTGGACCAGCGCCACCGGCGGCACCGCGGCCAAGGCCAGCGGCGGCGGCACGGACAGCTTCAGCGGCATCGCCTACTTCAACGGCAGCACCGGCGCCGATACCTTCAACGGCGCGATCACCCACGCGACGGCGAAGTATTACTACGGTGCGGCAGGCAACGATACGATCTCCGGCGCCGGCAGCCCCTTCAGCATCGCCGACTACAGCAACACCGCCAGCACGGCGGCCATCGTCGCCAACCTGGCCACCGGGAAGGTCAATGACGGGCTGGGCGGCACCGACACACTGCTCAGCGTGGTCGCCCTCCGCGGCTCGACCAATGCCGACACCATCCTCGGCGGGGCGCCCGAGACCAGTTGGAAGATCGATGGCGGCGGCGGCGCCGACCTGCTCGACTACCGCGCCTATGCCACGCCGATCACCCTGACCGGCGTGACCAATGCCGGCGGCAACGCGGCGTTCTTCTCCGGCAGCATCGGCAAGGGCCCCGGCTTCGGCACGGACAGCTTCACCGGCATCCGCGGGATCTATGCCACCGTTGCCGGCGATTCGCTGCAGGGCACGGCGGATACCACGGGCGCGAACAATTTCGTCCTGCGCGGCGAGGCCGGCAACGACACCATCGATGGGCAGGGCGGCTTCAACTACCTCGACTACTTCGACAGCCCGAACGGCGTCGACGTCAACCTCGCCTCCGGCGTCGCGCAGGATGGCTGGGGCGGCACCGACAGCGTTGCGGGATTCACCCGGATGCGCGGCTCGGACAACGGCAACGACACGCTGGTCGGCACCAGCAACGGCAACACCTTCATCGCCACCCGCGGCAGCGATCTCTACAACGGAAATGGCGGGTCGGATTCGGTCGACTACAACGGGTTGTTCCGGGACGGCTTCGTCGGCCCGGTCACCGTCACCTTCACCGGCGTCGCGGCCGGGCTGTTCGGCTACGCCAACGCCTCCGTCGCCAAGCCAAGCGGCGCGACGGATGCGCTGACCGGCATCAACACCGTCAACGCCACCAGCGCGGCCGATACGCTGTTCGGCCTGCAGGGCGTCGCCTACAGTTGGAACACCGCCGTTCTCCGCGGCAATGCCGGCAACGACACGCTGTACGGCTACGGCAGCCAGGCCAACAAGGCGGACTACAACAATAGTACCGCAGCGGTGTCGCTCGACCTCGCCGCCGGCACGGCGCAGGACGGCCTCGGCGGCACCGATACGCTGATCGGCATCGTCCAGGCGCGCGCCTCGAACAACAACGACACCATGCTGGGTGCGGCGACCAACGACCGCTTCATCAGCGGCAGCAGCGGAGCCCACCTTTTCAACGGCCGCGGCGGCACCAACGACATCATGTATGCTGGTGCCGACGACGTGACCCTCGACCTCGGCACGGTGGCGACGGCGGACGGCTTCGGCGGCTACCAGGGCAGCATCGCCAAGACCACTGGCATTGATACAGCGCTGAACTTCGCCAACGCCCAGGGCGGCTCCGGCAACGACATCATCCTCGGCTCGCCCGGCAACAACCAGCTGACGGGCGCCAGCGGCAGTAACAGCATCGACGGCCGCGCCGGCTACGACACGCTGAATTACCGCTACTTCTCCAACCTGACGGCGCCGACGCATGGCGCGACGGTCGACCTGAAGGATGGCATCGCCGGTACCGCCGTGAACCCCTGGGACGGCATCGACACCCTCCTGAACATCGAGGCGGTTACCGGCACCCAATTCGCCGATGACCTGACCGGCGCGCTGCTGGCGGGCGGCGTCCGCAGCTTCGTCCGCGGCGATGGCGGCAACGACGTGCTGCGGGCGCCTGGCACGGATAGCGCCGTCACCGCCGACTACCTCAACAGCCTCACCGCCGTCACCATCGACCTCAAGCAGGGCAAGGCGCTCGACGAC
>JBMOJU010000341.1:0-5631 GCA_049315625.1 Paracraurococcus sp. | reverse complement strand
CCGTGGCCACCTCAAGCCCTGCAGCAAATTCCACCACGTTGACGGACGCTACCGAAGGCGCTCGGGCGTGCCCCTCGCTGCGCGGGGCCGGACCCTACCTTGCGGCGTTGCGGCCTTCCCGAGCCCCAGCGCGGCCTCGCACCCTCGTCGACGGCCGGGCCGGCGCCGCCGACTTCTTCGTCTACTGGCGCAGCCAGCACCGGCAGTTCTTCTCCTTCCGCGCCCGGGTGACCGCCTTGACCGCACGCGAGGCACGCCAGCGCTTCCACCCGCCGCGCGGGCAGCCGCCGCGCATCGTCAGCGTCAAGCGGGGCGGCGCGGGCAACGCCTCCGGCGCCTCCCCCTGCCCCGCCGGTCAACGTTGCCAGCCGCGGCGCCTACCGCGGCGTCAACACCCTGGCGCTCTGGGCGGCGGCCGAGCCGCGGCTCGACCATGCCCAGTACGTTGCGCACCGGCTGCGGCTGCTGCGCGGCGACCGGCGCGCCATCTTCACCGCGCCCAGCCAGCCCGTCAGGATTTGCGGCGGCAGCCTTCCGGCGTCGGTGCGGGCCGACAGATCACTTCCACCATTCTGTTTCGGCTCATCATTCAATCCTTGCCGCAAATCCGAAAATGCGTAAGTATTTACGTAAGTCCGCCACTGCGGAGAATCGACATGCGTATCCTGGCCTTGGCATCCCAGAAGGGCGGGGTTGGCAAGACGACCCTCGCCGGCCACCTCGCCGTGGAAGCGGAGGCGTGCGGGCACGGCCCCGTCGCCCTCATCGACACCGACCCACAGGGCAGCCTTGCCGCCTGGTGGAACGGCCGTGAGGCCGAGACACCGGTCTTCGCCCAAGCGACCATCCCCGACCTGCCGCGCCAGCTCGCCGCGTTGCGCGAACACGGCATCAACCTGGTCATCGTCGACACCCCGCCAGCCATCACGGAGAACATCGCCGCCGTGGTCCGCTTGGCCGACCTGGTGCTGATCCCGACCCGGCCCAGCCCGCACGACCTCCGCGCCATCGGCGCGACCGTGGACCTCGTCGAGCGGTGCGGCTGCCCCATGGTGTTCGTGGTCAACGGAGCGACACCTCGGGCGCGCATCACCGCCGACGCGGCGGTGGCGCTGTCGCAGCACGGCACGGTCGCCCCGACGACCCTGCACCAGCGCGTGGACTTCGCCTCCAGCATGATCGACGGGCGGACTGCCGGAGAGGTCAGCGCCGGTTCCAACTCGGCACGCGAGGTTGCGGAGTTATGGAGTTACGTAAGTAAGCGTCTCAGTAAGACGAAGGCCGACGAGCATCATGAGCAGCCGCACCGCCTCCCGGCTTGATCCGGGCCTCATCGCCCGCAAGGGCCAAGCCGTCCCTGCCGCGCCGGTCCCGGAGCCGCCCGGCCCGATCATCGAGCCCGCGGCCCGCATCGCCGTGCCGCTCGCTCCAGCCGCCGCCGACGGGCCGGCGCCGGAGGACGTGGGGCGGCAGCCAGCGGCACGTGGGGTGCACGGCACCATCGCCGTGACGGTGCGCCTCGACCCGGCGCGCTACGAGCGGCTGAAGATCCATGGCGCGCGGGTGCGGCGCACCAACCAGGAAATCCTTGTTGAGGCCCTCGACGACTACTTCCGGAGCAAGGCGTGATGCCGCATTTACGGCATGACGCGGTTACGTAAGTAAGGAAGGGCATGGCTGACCGCCGCACCGGCAACGGGCAATTCGACCTCTTCGTCCCGGTCGTCACCGACCTCCCTCTGCGCGACCAGCGGGAGACGATGGAGCGACCCTTTTTCAGCCTCGCCAAGAGCAAACGCCTGAAGCCGATCGACTACAGCAGCCCGGATGGCGAGGTCTGGGTGAAGGTGCTCCCGCACCAGGACTACGGCATGGCGACCATCTGGGACGCCGACATCCTAATCTGGGCCGCCTCCGTCCTCGCCGAGATGCAGAAGCGCCGGGCGAACGAGATCCCGCGCACACTGAATTTCCAGCCCTTCGACCTGCTGCGTGCCATCGGTAGACGCACGGGGGGCAACGACTACCGCCTGCTGCGCGAGGCGCTAGCGCGCCTCCAGGCGACCGTCGTGAAGACGAACATCCGCGCCAAGGGGCGCCGGAAGGAACGGCAATTCGGCTGGATCGAGGGCTGGACCGACCTGGTGGACGACGAGACGGGGCAGAGCCGCGGCATGACCCTGACCGTCTCGGAGTGGTTCCACGAGGGCGTCCTGATGGACGGGGGCGTGCTGGCCGTGGACCCGGCCTATTTCGGCATCACCGGCGGCCGGGAGCGGTGGCTCTACCGCGTTGCGCGAAAGCATGCCGGCGGCCACGGTGCGGAAGGCTTCGCCGTTGCCATGCCCACGCTGTTCGAGAAGTCCGGCGCCGAGGGTGACTACCGTCGCTTCAAGTTCGAGCTGCACCGCATCGTGCTGAGGAACGAGCTGCCCGAGTTCCACCTGGCCTGGGAGGCGGGGCAGGGGGCCGGCGCGCGCGCCGGTGCGGCGGAGCCCCTGCTGCGCATGACCCGGCGGTCGGCCCTCGCCTTCGACCACCCGGGCTACGAGTTGCCACGGAAGCGTCAAGGCGGACGGGCGGTGGCGCGGCGTTCCTGATATCCCGAAGGAAGCACCGCATCGGGCATGGCTGTTGCGGTACTGCACGGCCAGTTGGGGTCATCCTGACCCACAATCAGGGCTTAGCGGCGGTTCTTCAGCCGATTTCCGAAGCCGGCCCGTCATTCCACCGCTGCGACCGTCGGTATATCAGGAACGGCAACGAGGCTCGGTCCGAGTCGCGGGGCACCACCGGACGCAGGAGGCACCGATCCTGTGGATAGCGTCGGGATATCAGGAACGCTGAGCGTCGGGATATCAGGAACGAAGCGTCGGGATATCAGGAACGGGCCTCCCAGCTATGCTATTGAATCGCAAGGCGAAAATCGGCAGAAAAAAGCCTTAACCTTTTAACTCAGGAGAGAAACTCTGTTTCTCTCCTTGTTGTTTAACCCTCCCGAATTGTGGACAAGTGGCGAGCAAGGCGATGCCTTGAAGCGGTACCACCGAAGGGACAATCGGTCCGGGGCGTGATAGCCCGACATCACGGCGCAAGCCGGCAGGGACCAAGGCGCAGCCTGTTCAATGACGCCGATGATTGAGCGTCGAAACAAGAAGCTCTTGAGAAAGCGAGAGGCGGGATCGGCAGACAAGCCACACAGCTGAGCGCAACTACGGATAGGGACAACAGATGATTCCCTGCTTCTCAAGCAGCTCGGTTTTGGTGGGAAATGACACCCGATATATTTTCTCGTCATTCTGGAAGGCCGCAATCATCTCCAGCAGGAGCGCCTCCAGAGCTAGGTGAATTTTCATCACGAGCGCGATCACATCCGGACTAAGCCACCAGGGCCGACGCCACCCGCGCCACCACGCCGTCCCAGTCGCCGTGCCGCGCCTGGCGGAACAGCCTTGCGGTCGGGTACCAGGGGCTGTCCTCCCGCCGCAGCAGCCAGCGCCATTCGGTCAGCAGCGGCAGCAGGAGGAAGACCGGCCGGCCCAGCGCCCCGGCCAGGTGCGCCACCGCGGTATCGACTGTCACCACCACGTCCAGCAGCGAGACCAGCGCCGCGGTGTCCATGAAATCGCGGCATTCCGGGCCGAGCAGCCGCAGCTCCGGCAGCACCGCCAGGGTGGCCCGGTCGCGCGCCGGCACTTCGTGCTGCAGCCCGATCACCTCATGCCCCTGCCGCAGCAGCGGCGCCGCGGCCGCCAGGCTCATGGACCGCCGCGCATCATTGCCATGCGCGCTGTTGCCCGCCCAGACCAGGCCGATGCGCCGCCCGCCCGCCGGCCCCAGCCGGTCGCGCCAGCGGGCCCGGTGTTCGGTACCGGCGCTGAGGTAGGGCACCGCGGCGGGAATGCTGTCGAGCGTCGTGCCGCAGGCCAGCGGCAGGCTCATCAGCGGGCAATGCAGGTCGAACCCGGGCAGCGGTGCGCCCCGGGTGAGGATCCGCGCTGGCCCGGCCAGTCGCTGCATCAGCGTCACCAGCGGTGGCTGGACCTCCAGCAGCACCTCGGCGCCGCGGGCCGCGACCAGCGCGGCATAGCGGCAGAATTGCAGCGTGTCGCCGATCCCCTGTTCGGCATGCAGCAGCACCCGCCGGCCGGCGATATCGCCCTGGCCGAGCCAGGGCGGCGCCGGGAAATTCCGCCGTACCGCGGGGAAATCGGCCACCTGCCAGCGGCATTCGTACTGCGCCCAGCCGGCCGCCAGGTCGCCCAACGCCATCCGGTGCATGGCCGCATGGTAGCGTACCCGCGGCGCCTCCGGCCGCAGCGCCAGGGCTTCCTCGTAGCAGCGCAGCGCCTCCGCCTCCCGCTGCAGGGCGAACAGCGCCAGGCCGCGGTCGGCCAGGGTCCGCGCAGCGTCCGGCTCATCCGGCGCCAGGTCGTCGAGTGCCGTCAGCACCTCGGCGAAGCGGTCGGATTGGTAGAGCAGCGTCACCCGCGCGCGACGAAGCTCGAGCTCGCCTGGGCGCTCGGCCAGCGCCCGGTCATGCGCCTCCAGCGCCTGCGCGCGGCACGCTGCCGCCGCCGCCCAGTCGCCGAGCGCGGTCAGGGAGACCGCGAGCGCGGCCAGTGCTTTGGGATGGTCGGCCCGCGTGGCGAGAATGGCCCGCAGGTCGCCCACCGCCTCCGCATGGCGCCGCGCCATCTGCAGCAGCAGGGCGCGGCCGAGCAGCATCTCGGCGTCACCCGGCGCCAGCGCCAGGCCCTGGGCGAGATGCGCCAGCGCCGCCTCCGGCTCCCCCGCCCGGCCGAGCAGCATGGCGAAGCGCCGCTGCGCCGCGGCGTCGCCCGGCAGCAGGGCCACGGCGCGGGCTTCCGCGGCGATCGCCTCCGGCAGCCGGCCCACCGCCTCCAGCGTCGTGGCGCAGGCGGTCCAGGCGGCGGCCAACCCGGGCTGCAGCCGCAGCAGGGTCTCGAAGCCGGCCAGCGCCGCTGGCAGGCGACCCAGGTGATGCAGCGCGATGCTGCGGTTGAGCAGCGCGCCGGCATGCCCGGGATCCTGCCGCAGCGCAGCGTCGAACCCGGGCAGCGCCGCCTCCAGCCGGTCGAGCCGGGCGAGGATGAGGCCGTGCTGGTAGGGGAACTCCGCCTGGTGCGGCAGCCGGGCCGCGGCATCTTCCAGCACCGCCAGGGCGCGCTCCGGGTCGCCCTGGCGCGCAGCGGCCATCGCCAGCAGGTGCAGGCCCTGCGGATGGTCCGGGTCGCCGGCCAGCAGCGCCTCGGCGCAGCGCATGGCCTCGGCCAGTTGCCCGGCCCGGTAGGCGGCGACGCCCTGCGCGGCCAGCCGATCCGCCGCCGCCCCGACACCAGGCGACATCAGGCGGGCAGATCCGATACGCGCATTCCGATGTCCCGTCCTGCAAGTCAGGGTCGCAGGCTAATCGACCGGGGTCGTCCTGCACAGCCGGCGGGGGATGCGGGCGGGGCCGGCCGCGGCAGGGGTCACGAGCTGCCGGGGAAAACGGCTTGGATGCGGAATCATCATGTTGCACGGGTCGATAGCCCGGACGCAGTGATCCCTGCTTGCGACTGGGATCATGCGATCCGGATGTATTCCGGCCGTCCGAGCTCGAGCATG
>JBMOJU010000035.1:0-24225 GCA_049315625.1 Paracraurococcus sp. | reverse complement strand
GACCACGGCGCCGGCGCCGGGCGTCGCCACCGCCTGGTGATGGGCGCTGTTCACCGCCATCCGTTCGGTGCCGGTGATGCGGGCCAGCAGGGTGCCGGGCGCGATGGCGATGGCGTGGCCCGGCTCGGTCCGCGGGTTGGGCTGTTCGTGTTCCAGCGCGCCGGCGACGCTGTCCGGGATATGCTGGATCAGCGTGCCGCCGAGGGCGACCGCCAGAAGCTGCTGGCCGCCGCAGATGCCGAGAACGGGCATGTCGCGCGCCAGCGCGCCACGGGTCACCGCCAGCTCGAAATCCGTCCGCCCGGCCTTCAAGGTGACGGTCGGGTGCGCGTCGCCACCGCCGTACAGGGAGGGGTCCACGTCGAAGGCGCCGCCGGTGATCATCAGCCCGTCGATCTCGTCGAGATAGGCCTCGGCCAGCGCGGCTTCATGCGGCAGGGCGACGGGCAGGCCGCCGGCGGCGGCAATGGCGGCGAAGTAGTTCTTGCGGAGGGCGTACCAGGGCAGCTTGGAGTAGCCGCCCGGCTCCTCCGCATCCAGGGTGACGCCGATGACGGGGCGGGTGCGCATGGGCGGTTGCTAGACCCTATTGCCCTGCCGGTACAAGGTCGCGCTATGTCCAGCCCCATCGACCTTGCCCTGGCCGAAGCCCGCGCCGCCGCGTCGCGGGGCGAGGTGCCGGTCGGCGCGGTGGTGACCGACGCGGCCGGATTGGTGCTGGCGCAGGCGGGGAACGCCGTGGAGGCGCGGCACGACCCTTCCGCCCATGCCGAGATCCTGGCGCTGCGCGCGGCTGCGGCGGCGCGCGGCAACAAGTTCCTGGCCGACTGCACCCTGACGGTGACGCTGGAACCCTGCCCGATGTGCGCCCAGGCGGCGAGCTTCTTCCGGGTGCGGCGGGTGGTGTTCGGCGCCTATGACCCGAAGGGCGGCGGGGTGGAGCATGGCGCGCGGATCTTCGCGGCGCCGAGTTGCCACCACGCGCCGGAGGTGGTGGGCGGCCTCCGCGAATCGGAGTGCGGCGCGTTGCTGCGCGATTTCTTCGCGGCGCGGCGCCAGAGCGGGATGCGTTGAGGCAGAATCGCCGAAAACGCTGAATCCCACGAGCAAACTGTGGCTAGAGCAGGCACAGTGAGCGCAACCGAACGCAGCATGCTCTGGCGCGTGATGGGTTGGCATTTGTTCCCGCATCCCGCGCTGGCCGTTGTCTTGTCGCGCGATCCGGGCTCTCCGGCGCTTCCGCCTCAAGCCATCGCGCTTTAACTTTTGGCCAGGGTTTCGCCGCGCGCCAGGGGATGAACCGGCTGCTCGGCCTCTGCCACCTCGGCCGGGGGCTGGTCGGCTTCCTCGGCCGCGGCGGCGGGCAGGGCGGTGCCGGCGAGGCTGGCCGAGAGGAGCAGCCGCCGCAGGAAGTCGGCCCAGGGATCGGCGCGCTTGTCCATGCGCCTCACCTCCGGCCCGTCCGGATTGGGCATGTGCCGAGGATCGACATGCTCCGTACCCCTGGTTGCAGCCCAAGTATGGCACAACCCGTGTGGCGTAATCGCGGCGGAAACAATACCGAATGTTTCCAACGGCCGGTTTACGGTATCAACGGGATTCACATCCCGGTGACCACCATCCGGCGCCGCGGCCGGATGTCCGCCGAACCCACCCGCATCGACCGAGGAAGCCATGTCCATGATCGCCCGCCGCCGGCTGCTCGCCGTCCCGCTGCTGCTCCCCGGGCTGGCGCAGGCCCAGGCGCCGGAGGCCTGGCCATCCCGCCCGGTTCGTATACTGCTGGCCTACCCGCCCGGCGGCAGCACCGATGTGCTCGCGCGCACCCTGGCCGAGCGGCTGGCGGTCGCGATCCCGGGCGCGAGCTTCGTGGTGGAGAACCGGCCGGGCGGCGCCGCGGTGGTCGGCACCCAGGCGGCGGCAGTGGCGGCGGCGGACGGCTACACCCTGGCACTGGGCAACAACCAGACCCATGCGGCGAATGCGGCGATGGTGCGCGACCTGCCCTACCGCCCCGTCGAGGATTTCGCCCCAATCGGCCGGCTGGCCGAGGTGCACCACGCGCTGGTGGTGCCGGCGGCGTCGCCGGCGCGGACGCTGGCCGAGCTTGCCGCGCGCGGCAAGGGCGGCGGCCGGCTGACCTATGCGTCGTCCGGCGTCGGCTCCGCCAGCCATGTCATCGCCGAGAGCTTCGTCCGGCGGGAGGGGCTGGAGGCGACGCACGTGCCGTACCGCGGCGGCGCCCAGGCGGTGACGGATACGGTGGCTGGCACGGTGGATTTCTTCGTCTCCACCTGGCCGCAGGTGGTGGCGCTGGTGCAGGACGGGCGGCTGCGCTGCCTTGGCATCGGCGCGCCGGCACGGCTGGCGGCGCTGCCGGCGGTGCCCACCTTCGCCGAGGCGGGCGCGCCATACATGGCGGTGGATGCCTGGTTCGGGCTCTGGGCGCCGGCACGGACGCCGGAGGCGATCATCGCCCGGCTGTCCGGGGCGCTGCCGCGCATCCTGGCGGAGCCGGAGATGGCGGCGAAGCTGGCCGGCCTCGGCTTCACCCCGGCGCCGCTGGAGGCCGCGACGTTCGGCGAATTCCAGCGGGCGGAGGTGGCGCGGTGGCGGGCGCTGGTGGAGCTGACGGGGATCCGGATCGAGGGCTGAGCTACAGGTACCGGCCGCGCTCCATGATCTCCAGCGTGTATTCGCGGTAGCTCATCCCCACCGCCTCGGCCCGGGCGAGGCGGCTCAGCGCCACCTCGCGCGGCACCGTCCAGGCCTGCTTCGCCTTCTTCCGCCAGACATAGCCGCGCCAGCTCTCATCCGGGTCGAGCGGCGGGCCGCCATTGTGGCCGATGCCGGGCGGGCGCGCCGGCGTCACGCCTTCTTCTCCCACCCCCGCTGGCCCTGCTGCCAGTAGGACAGCGCATGCCCGGCCGCCTTGGCCGCGCTCCAGCGGCGCCGCGCCGCGGCCACCGCCGCCTCGTCGCCGCCATCGAACAGATCGAGCACCCGGTCGAACAGCGCCAGCCGGGCGCTCTCGGCGCCGTCGACCAGAACCAGGAAGCGGGCGCCGTTCGGCGCGCCCTCCGCCCCGGCATCCTCGGCAGCCAGCCAGATCGGTTGCCGCGCCGCGTGGCCCATCGCCTTGCTGCCATGCGGCAGCCAGTCCGGGTCGGGGCTCAGCCACAGCGCGGCATCGAGCGCCGCCACCCGCTCCTCCGACCCGCACAGCACGAAGGCCCGGCTGCCGCCCGCCAGCACACGGCCCAGCAGCTTGGGCAGCGCCTGGTCGAGCGGCGTCCGGGTCAGGTGGTAGAAGGCGATCTCGGTCATGCGCGGGCACCTGGATAGCACGCGCCCGCGGTCAATGCGTAGGCGCGGCGTCCGGCAGGGAAGGCCAGGAAGGGAAAGGCGTTTCCTTGCCGTCTTCAGGTCAGTGCCGGTCCGCATCCTCGAAGTAGTGGGACACCAGCGCGTCCAGCAGCCGCGCCCCGAAGCCGCTCGGCCCCGCCGGTCCCAGCGCCGCGGCCGCGTCCCGCGTCTCCACCCCCGCGATATCGAGGTGCGCCCAGGGGGTATCGCCCACGAATTCCCGCAGGAACGCCGCCGCATGGCAGGCATCCGGCTGGCCCCGGCCGCTGGCGCATTGCTTCAGGTCGGCGATGTCGCTGTTCAGATCCTCCCGGTGCCGGGCGCCGATCGGCATCGGCCAGACCCGCTCGCCCACCGCCTCCCCCGCCGCGGCGACCTGCGCCAGCAAAGCCGCATCGGTGCCGAACAGCCCGGCGCGATGGTGGCCGAGCGCGGTGACGATCGCCCCCGTCAGCGTCGCCAGGTCGAGCATCGCCTGTGGCCGGAAGCGGCGCGCGTAGTGCAGCGCATCGGCCAGCACCAGCCGCCCCTCGGCATCGGTGTCGATCACCTCCACCGTCCGGCCCGACCCGGTGCGCAGCACGTCGCCCGGGCGGTAGGCATCGGCGCCGGTGGCGTTCTCGGCCAGCGCCAGCACCGCGACGGCCGGGGCCGGGGAGCGCCGCAGCGCCAGCGCCAGCATCGCCCCGGCGCAGGCGGCGGCCCCGGCCATGTCGGCGCGCATAGCCTCCATCCCCTGCGCCGGCTTGAGGCTGATGCCGCCGGTGTCGAAGCAGATCCCCTTGCCGATGAAGGCGATCGGCGCGCCGGCATGGCTGCCGCGCCAGCGCAGCACCGCCAGCCGCGGCGGGTCGGCACTGCCCTGCCCGACCGCGAGCAGCGCGCCCAGCCCCTCCCGCGCCAGCCGCTTGCGGCCGAGCACGTCGACCGCGATGCCGTGCTCGGCCAGCGCCTCCAGCCGCCCGGCGAAGGCCCGGGTGGTGAGGTGGTTGGCCGGCTCGGCGACCAGGTCGCGGGCCAGCAGGCAGCCCTGCACCGCGGCGGAGATCCGCGCCCAGTGCGGCGCCACCGCCTCCGGGCTGTCGACGACCAGGTCGAGCTGCTCGGGCGCCGTTTCCTCCCGCTGCCGCAGCGCGTCGAACCGCCAGGCGCGCAGGCAGGCGCCGGCGGCGAGCGAGGCCGCGACCTCCGGCCCCAGGCCGCGGGCATCGAGGCAGAGCCGCGTCGCGGCGCCCGCCGCGGCGAGGGCGGTGCCGCCGGCAATCTCCCAGTCCAGCAGGCGCTTCGCCGGGCCGGCGCCGACCAGCAGCACGCGCCCCTCCGGCTCGGCCAGGGCGACGCAGTGTTCCGCCGCACCGGTGAAGCGGGCGGCTGCGGCGGCGGCGCGGAAGGCGTGCGGCACGCCGTCGCCCTCCGCCACCGGGATGGCGCGGACCAGATCCTTCCCGCGCGGCGCGCGCCGCAGCTTCACCCGCAGCATGGCGGGGCAGGCGCCCGGGTCAGCCTTCGTAGTGGTCGGCGACCAGGCGATCCAGCAGCCGCACCCCGAAAGCGGTCGCGCCCTTGGGGACCGTCGGCAGGTCCTTGCTGCTCCAGGCCGTGCCGGCGATGTCGAGATGCGCCCAGGGCATCGGCCCGGCCTTGTTGCTGACGAAGCGCTGGATGAACTGCGCCGCGGTGATGGAGCCGCCCGGGCGGCCGCCGACATTCTTCATGTCGGCGATGTCGGACTTGATCTGCTTGTCGTAGGCCTCGCCCAGCGGCATGCGCCAGCAGGCCTCGCCCACCGCCTTGCCGGCGGCGGCGATCTGCTGCGCCAGCGCGTCGTCGTTGCTGAACATGCCGGCGTGCTCATGGCCCAGCGCCACGATGATCGCACCGGTCAGCGTCGCCAGATCGACCATGAAGCGCGGCTCGAAGCGCTCCTGGCAGTAATGGATGACGTCGGCCAGCACGAGCCGCCCCTCGGCATCGGTGTTGATGACCTCCACCGTCAGGCCGGCCGCGGTCTTCACCACGTCGCCCGGGCGCTGCGCGTCGCCGGACGGCATGTTCTCGACGAGGCCGACCAGGCCGACCGCGTCCACCTTGGCCTTGCGCCCGGCGAGCGCGGCCATCAGCCCGACCACCGCGCCGGCGCCGGCCATGTCCCACTTCATGTCCTCCATCCCGCCGGCCGGCTTGATGGAGATGCCGCCGGTGTCGAAGGTGACGCCCTTGCCGATGAACGCCACCGGCTTGCCGGCGGCCTTCTTCCCCTTCCCGCCGGCGCCGTTCCACTGCATCACCACCAGCCGGGCTTCCTTGGAGGAGCCCTGGGCGACGCCGAGCAGCGCGCCCATGCCGAGCTTCTTCATCTCCTTCGGGCCGAGCACCTCGACCTCGATGCCGAGCTTCTCCAGCTCCTTGCAGCGCTCGGCCATTTCCTCCGGGTGGAGGATGTTCGGCGGTTCGGAGACCAGGTCGCGGGCAAGGAAGACGCCGTCGGCGACGGCGCGCATCGGCGCCCAGGCGGCCTTGGCGGCGGGGCCGGCGTCGGTCGCCAGGGCGACGCGTTCGAGCTTCGGCTTGTCCTCCTCCTTCTCCGTCGTGCGGTAGCGGTCGAAGCGGTAGCTCTTCAGCAGCAGGCCGAGCGCGAAGGCGGCGGCGTGCGGGGCGGCGAGCGTCTCGGCGGCGATGGTCGCCTCGCGCTCGGCGCTGACCAACGCGAGGGTGGCGCCGCCGACGGCTTCCAGCCCGTCCGGCGTCAGCTCCCCGGCCTTGCCGAGGCCGATGGCGACCACCTTGGCGGGGCCGGCGGCGCCGCCTTCGAGTGCGGGCGCCCAGATCGTGCAGGACTGGCCCTTGCGGCCCTTGAAGGCGGCGGCGGCCAGGGCCCGGGCGATGGCGCCGCCGGAGGCCACGTCGATCGCCTGGGCGAGGCCCGCCAGCGCCGCATCCTCGGCCAAGGGCAGCACCAGGGCGCCGTGGCGGGGCAGGGCAGGCTTCACGAAGGCGATGTCGAGCATTCCGGGGTCATCCCTTGTTGGCGGGCGCGCGGCAAGGATAGCACCGCACCGCCGCACCGCCACCTTTCGGGCGGCGCGCCGGGCATCGAGCCGCCGCCGCGTCGCGTCGCCGGCCTACCGCGCCGATTCGCGGAACCCGCCGCGCGCCGCACGCGGCTCGAACAGCGCGCGCGCACCGGGCAGCCGGCCGATCAGGACCAGCCCGTCGCCAGCCTCCACACGGGTCTCCGGCGCCGGCCTGGTGATCGGCCCGCCCTCCCGCCGGTTGACCTGCACCACGAAGAAGGCGCCGCCGGAGGTCAGCTCCTGCGCCAGCTGGCTGACGATGCGGCCATGGCCGCGGATGATGACATGGCCGGCGAGCCGGCCGATCTGGGGCCCATGCGCCTGTAACGCAGAATCTGGTTGAGCTGGTCGACGGCGATGAACTGGATCTGCGCGCCAGTCAGGAAGATGAGGCCGGTGCAGCCGAACAGCATCGTGGCAAGGTGATGCCGCGCAGCAGCGCGGTGTCGAGCGGCCGGACCTCCCCGTAGCCGACCGAATAGACCGTCAGGATGACCATGCAGACGGCATCGCCCAGGGACCAGCCGGCGGTGGCGGCGGTGGCGGCGGTCATCACCACGGCCATGAACAGCAGGCCGGCCGCCATGTTGCGTAGCGCGGAATCCAGCAGCCGCGTCCGGGCGCGGGCCGTTCATCGGCGGGCTGGTCCCGGTCCGCGCATCGGCAGCGCTTCGGTGGCGCCGCATCATGACCCGGGACAGGGCCGGCCGGAACCGCGATTCGCCGCCCGCCTACGCCGCGGGCGCAGGATCCGCGACCGGGGCAATCAGGCGCGCCGGCGTGCGATCGAGCGCGAGGCCGATGCTGGCCCGGTCACCGTGGCGGCGGCGACCAGGTGGTCGTGAGCCGCGCCATCAGGCCCGCCGCCGCCATGTCCCCGACCGCCGTCGCCAGCGTACCGGGGGTGCCGCCAGCCGGGGGGGTCACGACCTCATCGGCCAGGATCGTCCCGCCGCGCGTATCCACCGCGGTCACGCGGAACAGCTGGCCACCGGGCACCGCGGGCATCGCCGCCGCCCGGACCAGCACCGCGATATCGGCATGGTCGCGGATCGCCGCGACCTCCAACAGCTGCGGGTCGGCGACGCCCCGCGCAACGCTGGCGAGCCGGACCGCCGCGGCGCGGTCCACCATGCGCACGCGCTCCGTGGCCAGCCGGGCGGTGAAGCCGGTCTCGAACAACCACTGGCTTGCCTCATCCAGCGGCGCGGCGCGGGCGCCGACCGGCTGCCGCTGGACCGAAACCTCGGTGCGGCGCTCCGCCTGGAGCTTGTCATGCGCGTCGATGTCGAGCCGCCGCGCGGGCGGCTGCGACGCGACCGGAACGCCATCCTTCAGTTGCCCGATCGGCAGCGCGTCCTCCTTCACCGGCGCGGCGGTGTCGGCGGAGCCGCTGCCGTCCTGGAGGCGGGCGGTGCGTTGCCCGTCCCGCTCGATATTCGCCACCTCCTGCCGCTGCAGGACAACGGTGCTGGTCGCGGTGTCCGCCAGGTCGCGGTTGAAGAACAGCACCAGGCGTGGGAAGCCGGCGCGACGATAAGCCGCGGCGAAGGGTGTCTCGGGCGGCGGCGCCGGGCGCGGCGGCGGGCGCGGCGGCGAGAGGACCGCCGGCACGCCTTCCCGGTAGCCGTCGCGGCCGACGCGGGGCGCATCCTGCGCCACGGCCGGCGCCGTCAGGACAGCCACCGCGATCGCCGACCGCAGCAGGAGCAAGCGCGGCATCGGCTCACTGCCCCCCGCGGATATCGACGAAGAAGCTGCCGGCGGCGCGACCGGTCGACAATTCGGTGTAGTCCCGGCTGGTGCGCGGCGGCAGGAAGACGCGCTTCCAGACGCTCGGCGGCTCCGCCTGCGCGCCGCCTGCGTCGAAGAACTGCGTGGCCCCTTCGAGTTGCACCGGCGTCGCGCTGCAATTCAGCAGGCGGACAGAGGCTTCCGCCGCGCCGTTCGGACGCCGCCCGGCGCGCACCTCCTCGACATAGACCAGGTTGGTCAGCCCGTCCGTCATGCGCACGCCGCGCCGCCCGACCGCGCCCAGCGGCTGCGGGCCGGGCGGCACCGGCGCGGCCTCGTTGGCCGCCTGTGCGTTGTAGCTCGCCGGGGCCTCGCACGGCAGCGGCGGCCGCGTCTCGCAGCCCGGCAGCAGCGCCAATGCCGTGCAGGCCGCGACGGCGGATAGTCGGATGCTCATCCTGCGCCCCCTTGCTTCAGCGCGGCGGTCGCGCGGTGTTCGGCGCGATATCGGCGACCGCCAGCGCCGGGACCTCGCGCCCCCAGGCAATGGCGCAGCGGCCGGTTGCGCGCAGCGGCAGCTCGCGCTGCTGCGGCGTGTCGCCCCGTTCGAAAAAGACGGATACGGCGTGCGGCGGCGCGGCGGCGGGCTTGCCGCGGGCCGCCGCCGCGGGCTGCGGCAGCGGCGCGGTGCCGAGCAGGATGTTGGCCGGCAGGTTGTCCCACTGGCGGGCATCCGCCTCGGTCTTCATCGCTTCGGCCGCGGCCTGCACCAGAAGGCCGGCCAGCATGATGGCGCCGCCGGCCGCGGCCATGTTGTTCGAGGCGCGGGAATTGCCCTGGAAGCCGGACGCCGCGAGCAACCCCGCGCCCACCATGGTGGCGGCCTGTCCGGCGCTCCGCGTGGTGCTCTGGTAGACCACCTTGCCCTGGTTGATGGTATCGACCCATCGGCCGGAGCGGGTGGCGGCCTGGTAGAAGAGATCCTCCGCCTGCACCACGCGCGCGCCGCGTCCCCCGACGACGAATTCGGCTTCCGTCAAGGGCGCGACGGTCCCGCGGGTATAGCCCAGGACCTCGTTGCGCGAGCCGGCCGTGCGCTTTTGCGGCCCGGTCCCGGTCTCGAACAGCACGATGAGGGAGTTGCCGGCGGCCGGCTCGGCCAGGGCGGCATTGCGGCCATGCGCTTCGGAGAAGGATGCCGCGACGGTCTGCGCATCGAACCCGGCACACCGGCCGGCCCAGCCCTCCAGGAAGGCCAGCGCGCCGAAATCGGACGTCATGCGCTGGTTCTCCTCCATGAAGCTGTCCTGGAGGAGGCCGCCACGGAAGGACGCCCGCGCAGTCTGGTAGTCGCCCTGCATCAGGTAGACCAGGCCACGGTAGTAATAGGCCATGGCGCGCTCATAGGGCTCGCCCTTGAAGTCCTTGGCGCTCTCGGCATACCAGACCGAGCGCGCGCGCTCGGCGGCCGGGTTGTCGGCATAGATCGCCTCGATGATCCGCAGCGCGTCGTCGAAGGCCGCGGCGGCGATGTCGAGCCGGCCGAGTTCCATCGCCGCGAGGCCGCTGCGCATCTGGTTGAGCGCGCGGTTACGGTCCCCCTGCAGCGGGACCTGCTGCGTCAGGCGCCGCAATTCGGCGGGGTGATCGGCCACATAGGCCTCCACCGTCGCCTGCGGCACCGCCGCCACCGGCGGCTGCACGGCGCAGGCGGAGAGCAGCCAGGCACCGGCCAGCGCCGAAACGGCACGGCCATTCGCGGAAATATTGCGCATCCCGCAGCCCTCTACCGGTAGATCACATCGTCGGCCGCGGCGCGGGCGAACTCATACAGCCCGGACCAGACGATCGTGCCGCGTTCAAGATCGACCATCTCGAACGAGATCTGGTTGTAGCGCTGCACCACGCCGGTGCGCGGGCTGCGCTGGTCGATCGAGTTCACCCGTCCGACCAGGCGGAAATCGCCCCCGGCCTGCGCCCGGGTCATGCCGGCGGTCCCGACATCGACGCGCCCGGTGCGGCGCAGCGACCGCTCCTCCGCGACCATGCCGAAGCTTTCGCGCGAGACGAAGACCATCCTGCCATTCGCGGCCCGGCCCAGGCCGACCCGCAGGCGGTCCGTGATGGCGTTGACGTTCAGCCTTTGCGCCGAAAGGTTCTGGAAATACTGGGCATCGACGATGACCTGCGGCGGCCGGGCGGCATTGGCCAGCAGCGGGTTCTGCAGCATGTCGCGCATCATCTGGTCGGTCATGGCCATGATGTCCTGGCCCTCGATCCCGACGCCGCCGGCCGGGCCGCGCGTGGCCGGGTCCAACTCGATCGTGGAGAACCCCGCCGCGTTGGGGGGCGGCGGCACGCAGCCGGCCAGCAGGCCGCCGGCCAGGCACAGGGCCGCCACCGGCCGGCGCCAGGAAACGGGGGAAGAATTGCGGATGGAGCCTGGCACTGGCATCGTTTCCCGTTACAACTTGGCGTTGCGCGACCGTAGCAGGTCCGATCGGGATGCCAATAGTTTTCATCGCGGTTTTCTGTTGGCGGTCCACCGGCGTGGCCATTCGCGGGCATCCCCGACTGCCGCCGGCAGCCCCGCCCTGCTACACCCTTCGGCATGACCGATCCCGAATTGCTCGAACTCGCCGCCCGCCTCGCCCGCCAGGCCGCCCAGGCCATAGAGGCTGTGAAGCGCGCCGGCTTCGCGGTGGAGCGCAAGACCGACGAAAGCCCGGTGACCGAGGCCGACCGCATCGCCGAGGCGCTGATCGTCGAGGCGCTGCGCGCGGCCACGCCCGCCTACCCCGTGGTGGCGGAGGAAGAGGTCTCGGCCGGCATCGTCACCGCCGCCGCGCATCGCTACTGGCTGGTGGATCCGCTGGACGGCACGCGCGACTTCGCCCAGGGCCGCAGCGAGTACGCCGTCTGCATCGGGCTGGTGGAGGATGGCCGCGCCGTGCTCGGCGCCCTCGCCCTGCCGGCGACGGGCGAAGTGTTCGGCGGGTTGCTGGGTGCCGGCGCCTGGAAGGAGGATGCGGCGGGCCGCCGCCCGGTCCGCGTCCGCGCCGTGCCGCCGGAAGGGCTGACCGTGCTGGCCAGCCGCACCTATGCCGATGATCCGCGCATGATCCCCTTCCTCGCCGGCCGGCCGATCGCCGAGCGGCGGCCGGTTTCCTCCGCGCTGAAATTCTGCCGCGTGGCGGAGGGCGTGGCCGACCTCTACCCACGCTTCGGCGGCACGATGGAATGGGACACCGCCGCCGGCCAGGCGCTGGTGGAAGCCGCCGGCGGCGCGGTGACGGACGTGGACGGCCGGCCGCTGCGCTACGGCAAGCCCGGCTGGCGCAACCCGGATTTCGTCTGTTACGGCGGCAACGGCGCGTGACGGAGCGGCTCGGCCCCGGGGACGTCGCGCGCGCCGCTGCCCTGCTGCGGCAGGGCGACCTCGTCGGCTTCCCGACCGAGACGGTGTACGGGTTGGGCGGCGACGCGACCGATGGCCGCGCGGTGGCCGGCATCTTCGCCGCCAAGGGCCGGCCCCACTTCAACCCGCTGATCTGCCACTACCCGGATGCGGAGGCCGCCTTCGCCGATGTCCGCGCCGATGACCGGGCCTGGGCAGCCGCGGCGGCCTTCTGGCCCGGGCCGCTGACCCTGGTGCTGCCGCGCCGGCCGGAATGCCGCGTCGATCTGCTGGCCGGCGCGGGGCTGGACACGCTGGCGGTGCGGGTGCCGGCCAATGCGCTCGCGCTCGACCTGCTGCGGCAGGTGGGGCGGCCGGTGGCGGCGCCTTCCGCCAACCGCTCCGGCGCGGTCAGCCCGACCACTGCCGGGCACGTGCTGGAAGGACTCTCGGGCCGCATCGCCGCTGTGCTGGATGGCGGCTCCTGCCCGGTGGGCGTCGAGAGCACGGTGCTGGACCTCACCGGCGCGGGTCCGGTGCTGCTCCGCCCCGGCGGCGTGCCGGCGGAGGCGCTCTGCGCGCTGCTCGGCCCGGTCGGCCGGGCGCTGCCGATCACGGCGGCCGCGGCGACGCAATCGCTGCGCTCGCCGGGCATGATGCTGTCGCACTACGCGCCCGGCCTGCCGGTGCGGCTGGGCGCGACGCGGGTGATGCCGGCGGAGGCGCTGCTGGCCTTCGGCCCGGCGCTGCCCGGCGCGGCGGTGACCTGGGACCTGTCGGCGACCGGCGACCTGGCCGAGGCCGCGGCGCGGCTCTTCGCCGGGCTGCGCTGGCTGGATGCGGAAGGCGCGGCACGTGGCTGCACCCGCATCGCGGTGATGCCGGTGCCGGAGACGGGGCTGGGCGCCGCCATCAACGACCGCCTGGCCCGGGCCGCGGCGCCGCGATGACCGCGCCCGGCCTGCCGCCGGAGACCATCCACCTGCCGTTCGAGGCCGGCCCCTTCCGCATGGCCATGGGCCTGGTCGCCTGCGCCGAGGCCGATTGGATCGAGCTCGACGACCGCTACCCGGCGGAGATGGCCGAGCGTCGCGACCTGCTGGCGACCCGGCACGCGGAGGTCTTCGCCGCCTGCCCGGGATCGGAGGCGGCGCGGGCCGAGGTGCTGGCGATGCTCGCGGCGCATCTGCCACAGCGCTACCCCGGCTGGTTCCGCCGCGACGGCGACGTGCTGCACAACGCCCTGACCGGCGAGGCCTGGGACCTCGCCGCGCCACCCTGCGACCCGTTGGAGCTGGCCGGGCGGCTGGTGCAGGAGGATCTCTGCCTGGTCCGCCCCGAGGCCGAAGGGCCGGTGCTGGAGGCGGCGATCCTCTGCGCCCCGAGCCGCTGGCGGCTCGCGGAGAAGCTCGGCCGGCCGTTGCTGGCGGTGCACGAGGCGGTGCCGATGTATGCGGAGCGGCTGGGCACGCCGGTGGACCGCTTCATGGGCGCGCTGCGGCCGGGGCGGATCGCCTTGCGGATGAACTGGTCCGTGGTGGACGACCCGGCGCTGTTCCAGCTCGGCGGCAAGCACCGCACCGACAGCGACCCCGGCTTCACCGCGGCCAATGCCGGCGCGCGGCTGCACCTGCGCACGGAACGCCAGACCTTCCGGCTGCTGCCGGAGACCGGCCGCGTGCTGTTCACCATCCGCGTGCACAGCACGCCGCTCGCGCGCATCGCGGCGATCCCCGGCGTGGCGGCGCGGCTGGCCGGCGCGGTGCGCGCGCTGCCGCAGCCGATCGCCGCCTACAAGAGCCTGCCGGTGTTCCGCGCCGCGCTGCTGGAATACCTGGACGCGGCGGCGCCGTAGCGGCCTACGCGGCGCGCGGCACCAGCCGCTCGATCTCCTGCAACCGCACGTCGACCTTCTCCGCCCGCTGGCTGCCGAGCGGCAGCACCAGCCGGTGCACGCCGATCTCGGCATATTCCTGCATGGCGTCGATCGGCATCGCCGCCGGCGGGGTGATGATGATCTCGAACTCGGGCCCGCGCGTGCGGCCGGCCTTGGCGAAGGCCGCGTCGAGCCGGGCGATCATGTCCTTCGTCGCCGCCGGGTCGCGGTTGAAGCCGTACCACCCCGCGCCGAAGCGCACCGCGCGGCGCAGCGCCGCATCGGCATAGCCACCGACGATGATCGGCACGTGCGGCTGCTGGATCGGCTTGGGGTCGAGCCGGCAGGTCTCGAACTTCACCCATTTGCCGGCGAAATCCACCACGGGTTCGGTCCACAGCCGGCGCATGACCTCGAGGAACTCGTCGCAGCGGGCGCCGCGATCCTCCCAGCGGTAGCCGCAGGCCTCAACCTCCTCCTTGTTCCAGCCGACGCCGATGCCGAAATCGATCCGGCCCTCGGTCAGCCAGTCCAGCGTGGCGATCTCCTTCGCCGTATAGATCGGGTTACGCTGCGGCACGAGCGCGACGCCGGTGCCGAAGCGCAGCCGCGTCGTCACCGAGGCGAGGAAGCCGAAGGTGGCGGTGACATCCAGCATGCCGCCACCGTCGGGCACCGGGATGCGGCCATCCTTCGAGCTCGGGTAGCCATAGGTGTTCTTGTCGAACAGCACGACATGCTCGCCCATCCAGATGGAATCGAGCCCGATGCTTTCCGCGCGGCGGCCGAAGTCGCGGACCATGGTGGGTGTCGCGATCGGCGACATGAAGGTGGCGAAGACCCCGATCTTCATGATGGCGTGCTCCCTTACGCTGCGGTGAAGCCGCCATCGACCACCAGGCCGGCGCCGTTCATGTAGGCGGCGTCGTCGGAGGCGAGGAAGACGATCCCCTTGGCGATATCCAGCGGCGTGCCGAGCCGGCCCCAGGGCACGGTTTCCGTCACCGCCTGGCGGATCGGCGCCGGGTCGTTGCTGCCGGTCCGCCGCGCCCGGGCGGCGAAGGTCTGCTCGCCCATGTCGGTCTGGATCACGCCGGGATGGATGGAGTTCACCCGGATCCGGTAGCCCTTGCGGCCGAATTCCAGCGCGGTGGACTTGGTGAACAGCGTCACGCCGCCCTTGGTCATGGAATAGAGCGGGTCGAGCTGCGAGCCGACCAGCCCGGCGATCGACGCCAGGTTGACGATGGCGCTGCCATGCTCGGAGCCCTTCGCCGCCTCCCGCAGCGCCGGCGCCGCCAGCTTGGTGCCGAGGAAGACGCCGGTCATGTTGACCGCGACCAGCAGGTTCCATTCTTCGAGGCTGATCTCCTCGATCGCCTTGCCGATGAAGACACCGGCATTGTTGACCAGGATGTCCAGCTTGCCGAAGCGGCTGGTGGCGAGGTCGATGGCGGCGGTCCACTCGGCCTCCCGCGTCACGTCGAGATGCGCGTATTCCGCTTCGCCGCCGGCGGCGCGGATCGCCGCGACGGTGCCGCGGCCGGCATCATCCAGCACGTCGGCCACCACCACGCGGGCGCCGGCCTCGGCCATCAACCGCGCCGTTTCCCCGCCGATGCCGCGCGCGGCGCCGGAGATCAGCGCCACCTTGCCGTCGAGCCTGTTCATGCCTGTGTTCCTGTTTCCTGGACGCCGGGGGGCGTGTGCCCGCCCCTCCTCCCCAGCTTACGAAGCCGCGGGGGCACCGCAAGCCTTCCGCTGGTGCGCTGCCGGTCCTACCCTGCCCCCGAAGGCGCGCCGATGACGCGCCCACCGGAGGGAACCATGTCCAAGCTCAGAAGCGCCGCCGCCGCGCTTGCCATCCTGCTGGCGCCCGCTGTCGCGCCGGCGCAGGTCTCGGACGACATCATCCGCATCGGCGTGCTGACCGACCTCTCGGGCCCCTATGCCGATTTCGCCGGGCCTGGCTCCGTGCTCGCCACCCGCATGGCCATCGAGGACCATGGCGGCAAGGCACTCGGCAAGCCAGTCGACGTCGTCTCCGCCGACCACCAGAACAAGCCCGATGTCGGTGGCTCGCTGGCGCGGCGCTGGATCGATACCGATCGCGTCGACATGATCATCGACATGCCCAACTCCTCGGTCGCGCTGGCGGTGCAGCAGATCGGGCGGGAGCGCAACCGGATCATCATCAACAGCTCGGCCTCCACCACCGAACTCACCGGCCGGCAATGCTCGCCGGTCGGCTTCCACTGGACCTCCGACAGCTATGCGCTGTCGTCGGGCACCACCCGCGCCGTGATGCAGCAGGGCGGCAAGTCCTGGTACTACCTGACAGTGGATTACGAGGGCGGCTATGCGCTCGAACGTGGATCCGAGGGCGTGGTGAAGGCCGAGGGCGGCACCGTGCTCGGCCGGGTGCGGCATCCGCTCAATGCCTCCGACTTCTCCTCCTTCCTGCTGCAGGCGCAGGCGTCGCGGGCGCAGGTGATCGCGCTGTCGAATGCCGGGACGGACACCATCAACGCCATCAAGCAGGCCGGCGAATTCGGCCTGACCAAGGCCGGCCAGCGGCTGGTCGGCATGTTCGTCAACGTCAACGACGTGAAGGCGCTGGGCCTGGCCACCGCGCAGGGCGTGGTGACGGTGGAGGCCTGGTACTGGGACCAGTCGGATGAGACCCGCGCCTTCGCCGCCCGCTTCGCCGAACGCAACCGCGGCACGGTGCCGAGCCAGTACCAGGCCGGCATCTACAGCGCGGTGCGGCATTACCTGAAGGCCATCGACGCCGCCGGGACAGATGAGGCGATGGCGGTCGCGGCACAGATGCGCGCGCTGCCGGTGAACGACGTCTTCACCAAGAACGGGGTGGTCCGCGTCGATGGGCGGCACGTGCACGACCTCTACCTGGTCGAGGTGAAGAAGCCCGAGGACTCGAAGGGCCCCTGGGACGTCTACAAGGTGCTGGCGACGGTGCCGGCGGCGCAGGCCTTCAAGCCGCTCGATGCGGCCTGCCCGCAGGTCAAGCCGTGAGCGCTTCGCCGGAGGACCGGAGCGCCGAAGGGCGCGCAAGCCTGACCCAGCCGCACCGAGAAACCCTCGGCTTCGTCGGCCTCGGCGCCATGGGCGCGCCGATGGTGCGGCGGCTGCTCGGCGCCGGGCACCGGGTGCTGGTGCACGACGTGAGCATGGTGGCCGTCGCCGCCGCCGTCTCCGCCGGGGCGGAAGGGCGGACCAGCCCGGAAGCCGTGGCGGCGGAGGCCGCGGTGGTGCTGGTCAGCCTGCCGACGCCGGACGTGGTGAAAGCGGTGGCGCTCGGCGCGCAGGGCCTGATCGAAGGCGGCGCCCTGGCCGTCTACATCGACCTCTCGACCACCGGCGCGCAGGTGGCGGTGCAGGTGGCCGAGGCCTTGGCCGCCCGCGGCATCGTGGCGCTCGACGCGCCGGTGAGCGGCGGCGTGGCGGGGGCGGAGGCCGGCACGCTTGCCGTCATGGCGGCCGGCGACCCCGCCGCCTTCGCCCGCGTGCGTCCGGTGCTGGAGGCGATCGGGTCCAACACCGTGCTGGTGGGGGAGAAGGTCGGGCTAGGCCAGACGCTGAAGCTGGTGAACAACCTGCTGGCAGCCACCACCTGGGCCGCGGCCTGCGAGGCGCTGGCGATGGGCGCCAAGGCCGGGCTCAACCCCGAGTTGATGGTGGACGTAATCAACAAATCCTCCGGCCGCAGCTTCCCGACCGAGCGCTTCGCCACCGGCCCGCTGCTGACCCGCCGCTTCGACTTCGGCTTCCGGATGGAACTGATGGCCAAGGACATGCGGCTGGCCTTGCAGGAGGCCGAGGCGCTGGGCCTGGTGATGCCGACCAGCCGGGCGGCGCAGATGCTCTATGGCCTGGCGATGGCCGGCGGCCACGCCAAGGGCGACGTGACCGAGCTCGCCCGCATCACCGAAGGGTGGGCCGACGTCGAGATCGCCGCCACCCGAAAGAACGAAGCCTGACCGTCGCCCTCCCCCGCGCTGCGAGGGAGGGCTGGGGTGGGGGTGCGGCCGGGCGCCCCTACTCCGCCGCCAGCTTGCCGAAATCGATCGGCGCGCGGGTGATCTCGCTCATCCGCTGCCGCACCGCGAAGACCCGCACGGACACCTCCGAGAAATCGGCATTGCCCTTGATCCGCGCGACGATCGGCCCGGCGGCATAGGCCTCCGCGCTGGCCCGGTCGGCGAACAGGTAGATCCCGCCCGCCAGCCGTTCCGCATCGCCATCCAGCCAGATCTTCCAGAGCAGGCCGGGCACGTCGAGGAACGGCTTCGCCCGGTCGTCGGTGTAGCGCGCCTCCCATTCGGCCTTCGCCATCTCCGGCCGGCGGTAGTTGATCTGGACGATGTGCATGGTGTGACCCTCCCCGCGGGAAATGCCTCAGACCGGCGTGCGCTCCAGCAGCTCGATCGAGATGTTCTCCGGCCCGCGCAGGAAGGCGATGCGCGTGCCCGGGCGGATGTCGTTCGGCTCCATGGTAAAACGCACGCCCTTGGCCTTCAGCTGGGCGACCACGGCATCGATGCCCTTCACCGCAAAGCCGAAATGGTCGATCCCCTGGTAGGGCGCCGACGGCGCCGCGGCTTCCTTGCCATCGGCCTGGATGATGAAGATGTCCTGTCCGCCGACCTTCAGGTCGATGCGCGGCTTGCCGCCCGGGCTGCTGCGGATGACCTCGGCGCCGAGCATCTGCTCGAACCAGGTGGCGGTGGCCTCCGGGTCGGGGCTGCGCAGGTGGACGTGGTCGAAGGTGAAGGCGGACATGGGTGTCTCCCTGGGTTTTGCCGAAGTCTAGGCCGGGCGGCGGGCGGCTGGACAGGGGGCAGGCGACCGGGGAGCATCCCTGCCGCCTTCCCGGGGAATCGCCATGCCGCCCATCGCCCGCCGCGCCCTTTTGGCCGGCGCCGCCCTGCCTTTTGCCGCGCGCGCCCAGGGCGCCCCGCTGCGCATGGTGGTGCCCTTCGCCCCCGGCGGCGCCACCGACATCGCCGCCCGCGTCGTGGTGCCGGGCCTGGCGGAAGCCCTTGCCCGCCCCGTGGTCGTCGAGAACCGCGGCGGCGGCGGCACGCTGATCGGCGCCGAGGCGGTGGCCAACGCCACGCCGGACGGCAACACCATCGGCTTCTTCACCATCACCACCGCGGCGCTCGCCCCGGCGCTGCACCGGACGCTGCGCTTCGACATCCGCCGCGCCTTCGCGCCGCTGTCGCTGGTGGGCACCATGCCGATGCTGATCGTCTGCGGCCCGCACGTGCCGGCGCGGACGCTGGCGGAACTGCTCGCCCTGCTGCGCGACAGCCCGAAGCCGCTGACCTATGGCTCGGCCGGCCCGGGCTCGATCAACCACCTCGGTGCGCACCTTCTGGCGATGCGGGCCGGCGGCCGGGCGGAGCACATCCCCTATCGCGGCGCCGCCCTGGTGGTGCCGGACCTGATCGCCGGCAACGTCGATTTCCTGGTGGAGGGCTTCGCCTCCCTCCACCCCCACGTCCGCGCCGGGGCGCTGCGCGGCCTGGCCATCACCGGGGAGGCGCGCAGCGCCCTGCTGCCGGAGGTGCCGACCGCGATCGAAGCCGGGCTGGCGGATTTCCGCATCCTCAACTGGTTCGCCGCCTTCGCCCCGGCCGGGACAGCGGTGCCGCCGCTGGAAGCCGGGCTGCAACGCGCCGTGCGCAGCGCCCCGGTCGCCGCCCGGCTGGTGGAGAACGGCATCGACCCGGTGGGCTCGGATGCCGCCACGCTGGCGCGCTTCTGGGACGCCGAGATCGCGCTCTGGCGCCCGGTGGTGCAGGCGGCGGGCGTCTCGCTCGACTGACCCTTGACCGCTGGCGCCTGGCCCGGCCACCTCTCCGCCCATGGACCAGCAGGCTGAACTCGCCAAGGTGAAGGCGCGCATCCGCGCCCTCTCCGCCAAGACCGTGGAGCGCGGCTGCTCCGAGGCCGAAGCGCTCGCCGCCGCCGCCAAGGTGGGGGAGCTGCTCGAGGTCTACGGGCTGTCGATGTCCGAGGTCGCGCTGCGCGAGGAGGCCTGCGTGCAGCGCCGGCTCAGCGTGCCGGGGCCGCAGCGCCTGGCGCTGCGCTGGCTGTTCCCCGCCCTGCTGCGCTTCTGCGAATGCCGCGGCTGGACCGATGGCCGCGCCGATTTCGTCTTCTATGGGCTGGAGCCCGACGTGCAGATGGCCGAATACCTGCTGCGTGTGGCCGAGGGCGCGCTGACCTACGAGGAAGCGCGCTACCGGCTTTCGGCCGATTACCTGCGCAGCCGCGCCACGCCGCAGACCCGGCTGCGCAGCTTCCGCTACGGCTTCGCCGACCGGCTGGGCAAGCGGCTGGAGGAGCTGGTCAGGACGCGGGAGGAGGCCGCCGCCACCCGCCGCGCCGCCGCGCCGGCGGCCGCGGCCACCGCCTCCACCGCGCTGGTCCTCGCCAAGGAGAAGAAGGTCGAGGAAGGCCTGCGCGGCCTCGGTGTGCGTTTGAAGACCGTCTATTCGACCGCGACGGTGCGCGACAGCGGCGCCTATGGGAAGGGCCAGGCGGCCGGCGGCCGGGTCGGGCTGGAACGCCCGGTTGGCGCCGGGCCGGGCGCCAAGACCCTGCCCCGCAAGTGAGTCGGGGCGACGCCGCCGCGCGCCGCCTCTACGCCTGGGAGGATGCCGAAATCGGGCCGCGCGATGCCTCCCGCGTGCCCTTCGCGCAGCTCCAGGCGCTGGTCGACCATGTCTGGGCCGCCGAGGGGCTGCGCTTCCCGCCCCGGGTGCGCCCGCTGCCGCGCCAGGCTCGCGGCACCGTGGCGCGGGCAACGCGGCTGGCGATCGAGGCGCCGGCCGAGCTGCCCACCTGGGTGCTGCTGCATGAGCTGGCGCATTGCCTGACCAGCACGGCGGACGGCGGCAACGACGGCCACGGGCCGCGCTTCGTCGGGCTCTACCTGCACCTGCTGGTGCGGCATGCGCGGATGCCGTGGGATGCGCTGGCCGCATCCCTGCGGGCGGCGGGCATCCCCTTCGACCCGGCGGCGCGGCCCGCCTTCTTCGAATGAAGGCGCCGGGCTAGTCTTTGGGATATAGCGGGAGAAACAGGATGCGTCCCAGGATCGCCTTCGTCGGGGCCGGCGCGGTCGGCGGCTATCTCGGCGGCCATCTGGCGCGGCTCGGCCACGACGTTACCTTGATCGACGCCTGGCCGGCGCATGTCGAGGCGATCCGCGCCCGTGGCCTTGTGCTGACGGGCATCGAGGACAGCCAGAACGTCACCGTCCAGGTCCCGGCGCTGCACCTGTCCGACGTGCAGTCGCTGTCGAAGGGCCCGCCCATCGACATCGCCTTCGTCAGCGTCAAATCCTACGACACCACCTGGGCGACGCAGCTCATCGCGCCGCATCTGGCGCCGGGCGGCTTCGTCGCCAGCCTGCAGAACTGCATCAACGAACCCGCCATCGCCGCGGTGGTCGGCTGGGGCCGCACCATCGGCGTCATCGCCGGCACCTATTCCGGCGAACTCGTCGCGGCGGGCGAGGTCATGCGCACCGTCCCGCTCGGCGGCACCCAGCGCGTGGTCTATGCGGTGGGGGAGGCGCATGGCCGCATCACCGCGCGCGTCGAGATGATCCGCGACATGATCGCCGGCATCGACAGCGTCCAGGCCACCACGAACCTGTGGGGCGAGCGCTGGTCGAAGCTCTGCGTCAACGTCATGCGCAACGGCGTCAGCGCCGCGACCGGCCTCTCGGGCAACGACTGCGACCGCGACGACCGCATCCGCCGCTTCTCCATCCGCCTCGGCGCCGAGGCGGTGCGGATCGGCCAGGCACTGGGCTATGCGCTGGAGCCGATCCAGAAGATCGCACCGGAAATCCTCGCCGCCGCCGGCAGCGGCGACGCCGCGGCGCTGGACAAGGCGGAAGGCACCATCCTGGCGACGCTCGCCGCCGGCCAGCGCAGCGCGAAGCAGCGACCTTCCATGGGCCAGGACATGATGAAGGGCCGGCAGACAGAGATCGACCAGATCAACGGCTTCGTCGTGGCCGAAGGCGCCAAGGCGGGGCTGGCGGCGCCGGCCAATGCGGCGCTGACGGCCATGGTGAAGCGGGTCGAGCGCGGGGAGATCGAGGCGCGGGCGGAGAATGTGACCGGGATCAACGCCTGAAAGGCAAGGCCAGGGAGGAAGTATCCTCCCTGGACCCTCCTCTATTTCTCTGAGTCCTGTATCCGCCGCGCGACGGCGCCCGACCCACAAAAGGGAAGGGAGGGGCCTGGGGAGGGAATACCTTTTTCCCGCCCCAGTCTTCCTTCACCCCGCCTGCTTGGTGAAATCCACCTTGTCGTTCGCCCCGGGATGCGGCGGCGCCCCGGTCGTCACCGCCTTGATGTACCCATAGGCATGCACCAGCGTGCTGCTCGGGCTGTCCCAGTATTCGGCGCCTTCGCACTCGACCCGAATCAGCGTGATCTTCGGGTCCTCCGGCCCGGCCGGGAACCAGACCCGCAACGGCTCGGACCACAGCGCCTTCTGCTTCGCCACGTCCTTCACCGTCTCCGCGGTGCCGGAGACGGCGACGTAATTCTGCGAGGACGGGTCGGAAAAGGCCAGCAGCACCCGGCCGTCGCCGGCGGCCTCGCCGGTCACGGCGCTGCCGCTGGTGGCGAAGAACCACAGCACGCCATCGAATTCCTTGTTCACCGCGCGCATCGGCCGGCCGCGGAAGCGGCCCTGGTCGTCCTGCGTCACCATCATCGCGATGTCGATATCCTTGATCATCTCCCAGACCTTGCGCTTGGCCTCGGCGTCGCTGCGGGTCTCGGGCATGGCTTGGCTCTCCTGGTGGTGGGGTCGCGGGGCCAACGGCCGGGCGGCGGGGCGGTTCCGGCAATTGCTTGCCCCTGCCTGCCCCCGGCAGTAAGGCCCGGGCAGCCGAGGAGACTTCCCCCATGCCGCACCCGCGCCCCGTCATGCTCGTCATCCTGGATGGCTGGGGCTGGCGCGAGGAGGTGGCGGACAATGCCGTGCGCCAGGCCCGCACGCCGAATTTCGATGCGTTATGGGCCGCCGGGCCGCGCGCCTTCCTGCACACCTCCGGCCATGATGTCGGGCTACCGGATGGGCAGATGGGCAATTCCGAGGTCGGGCACCTGAACCTCGGCGCCGGCCGCGTCGTCATGCAGGACCTGCCGCGGATCGATGCGACGGTGCGGGACGGTTCGATCGCGACGCTGCCGGCGCTGGTCGCGCTGATCGGCAAGTTGAAAGCGTCCGGTGGCACCTGCCATTTGATGGGGCTGCTCTCCAACGGCGGCGTCCACAGCCACCAGAAGCACGCCGCGGCGCTGGCGAAGGCGGTGGCCGCGGCTGGCGTCCCGCTGGCGATGCACCTCTTCACCGATGGCCGCGACACCGCGCCGCGCGCCGCGCCGGATTTCCTCCGCACCCTGCTGGCGGATATCGCCGGCGTCGCCGGCGTGGCCATCGCCACCGTCACCGGCCGCTACTACGCCATGGACCGCGACAACCGCTGGGAACGCGTCTCCCAGGCGTACAACGTGATGGTCTCCGCCCAGGGCGCCGCGGCGGCGGACCCGGTCGAGGCGGTGACAGCGGCGCATGCCAAGGACATCACCGACGAATTCGTCCCCGCCACCGTCATCGGCGATTACCCGGGGATGCAGGACGGCGACGGCATCCTCTGCTTCAACTTCCGCGCCGACCGGGTGCGGGAGATTTTGGCCGCGCTGCTGGAGCCCGGCTTCCAGGGCTTCGCCCGCGGCAAGGTGGTGCGCTTCGCCGGTGCCGCCGGGCTGACGCAATACTCCACCGAGCTCGACGCCTATCTCGGCACGCTCTTCCCGCCGAACCAGCTGAAGGACATCCTGGGTGAGGTCGTGGCCCGCGCCGGCCGCACCCAGTTGCGGATGGCCGAGACCGAGAAGTATCCGCACGTCACCTACTTCCTGAACGGCGGCGAGGAGCGACCCTACCCGGGCGAGGACCGCATCATGGTGCCCTCCCCGAAAGTCGCGACCTACGACCTGCAGCCGGAGATGTCGGCGCCGGAACTGACCGAGAAAGCAGTCGCCGCCATCAACTCGGAAAAATACGACCTCATCGTCCTGAACTTCGCCAACCCGGACATGGTCGGCCATACCGGCGTGCTCGCCGCCGCGATCAAGGCGGTGGAGACGGTGGACACCGGCCTCGGCCGCATCGCCGCCGCGGTGAAGGCGCAGGGCGGCGCGCTCCTGGTCACCGCCGACCACGGCAATTGCGAGATGATGCGCGACCCCGTCACCGGCGGGCCGCATACCTCCCACACCACCAACCCGGTGCCGGTCTTCCTGATGGGCGCCCCTGCCGGCGCCGTGCTGCACGAGGGCAAGCTGGCCGACGTGGCGCCGACGCTGCTCAGGCTGATGGGCCTGCCGCAGCCGGAGGCGATGACCGGGAAGGCGCTGGTGGTGTGAGGCGACACCCCCACCCCGGCCCTCCCCCGCCAGGCGGGAGGTCGGCGGCACGCCGCCGACGGGGCCCACGCGCCGCGTGGGGTCGGGCGCCTGCGCCCGACGAGGGTACGCCACGCCGGCGGCATCCGGCGGCCCCGCTCCTGCTCGCCCTCCTCCTCGCCGCCCCCGCCCTGGCCCAGCCCACCCCGCAGGCCCTGCAGGACGCCCAGCGCGCCGCCGCCGCCGAGCGCCACGCCGCCGAGACCGCCGCCCGCGCCACGGCCGCCGCCGCCGCCGAGGAGCGCC
>JBMOJU010000340.1:0-5645 GCA_049315625.1 Paracraurococcus sp. | reverse complement strand
GCCACCGCCCGCGCCAACCGCCCGGCTGGGTCGGTCACCCTCGTCGCCGTCTCCAAGACCAACCCGGCGGAGGCGGTCGCCGCGGCCCTGGCCGCCGGGCAACGTGCCTTCGGGGAGAACCGGGTGCAGGAGGCGGCGGGGAAATTCCCTACCCTGCGCTCCGCCTGGCCCGAACTGCGCCTGCACCTCATCGGCGCGCTGCAGACCAACAAGGCGCGCGAGGCGGTCCGGCTGGCCGACGTAATTGAAAGCCTGGACCGGCCGAAGCTGGCCGCGGCGCTGGCCGAGGCGATGGCGAAGGAGGGAAGGCGGCCCGATTGCCTGGTGCAGGTGAATGTGGGCGACGAGCCGCAGAAGGCCGGCATCCCGCGCGGCGAGGTGGATGCCTTCCTGCGCGACTGCGCCGAGCTGCACGGCCTGCCGGTGACCGGCCTGATGTGCATCCCGCCGGCCGAGGGCGACCCGCGGCCGCATTTCGACTGGCTGGCGGATTGCGCGGCGAAGCATGGGCTGCCGGTGGTCTCGATGGGCATGAGCGGCGATTTCGAGGCGGCGATCGGCTGTGGCGCCACCCATGTCCGGGTCGGTTCGGCGATCTTCGGGGTGCGCGGGTAGCTCAGCCCGGCAGGACCTCGATGGCGGTCAGCCCGGCGGCCAGGGCCGCCCGCAGGTCGCGCCCGGCCAGCGCGACGCAGCCCTCGGTCGGTGCCAGGTCGGGCCGGGCGAGATGCAGGAAGATGGCGCTGCCGCGGCCCCGGACCACCGGCGCGTCGTTCCAGCCGAGCACGCCGACCAGGTCGTAAAGCCCGTCCTCGCGCCACAGGGTCTCATGCCGGGCCGGGTGGGGCAGGGTGACCCGCTTGTTGTAGGCGGCGTCCGCCGGGTCGTCGCACCAGCCGTCGGCGGGCGCCAGCGGTTCGACCGGCAGGCGGCAGGCCGGCGGCGCGACCCGGTCGGCGCGGTAGAACACCCGGCGCAGCGGCAGCACGCCGACCGGCGTCGCCCCGTCCCCCTCCTGCTTGTCGGTGCGGATCCCGCCCCGGCCGAGGGCGCAGCGCCAGGCCAGCGGGCCCAGGCGCAGCACCCGGTCCGTCCCCACCACGCCGATGCCGGGGGCGGGCGGCATCAGGCCAGCAGATGGCCGAAGCGGCGGGCCTTGGTCTCCAGGTAGCCGTCATTCACCCCGTTCGGGGCGAAGCTGTGGGCTTCCCGCCCCTCCACCACGATGCCGCAGGCGGCCAGCGCCGCCAGCTTCTCCGGGTTGTTGGTCAGCAGCCGCACCCGCTCGACCCCCAATTGCTGGAGCATGGTGGCGGCGACCAGGAAATTGCGCTCATCCGCGCCCCAGCCGAGGGCGCGGTTGGCGTCCAGCGTGTCGAGCCCGGCATCCTGCAGGGTATAGGCGCGCAACTTGTTCACCAGGCCGATCCCCCGGCCTTCCTGCGCGAGATACACCAGGATGCCGGCCCCTTCGGCGGCCATCCGGGCGATCGCGCCCTGCAATTGCGGGCCACAATCGCAGCGGAGCGACCCCAGCAGGTCGCCGGTGAAGCATTCCGAATGCAGCCGGACCAGAGGGGCGGTGCCGGCGGCGATTGCGGCCTCCGGCCGGCCGACCAGGATCGCCAGATGCTCTATCCCGCCATCGGCGGCACGGAAGGCGATGATGCGGGCATCGGGCGTGGCCTCCAGCGGCACCGCGGCCTCGGCGACCTTGCGCAGGCTGGTGGCGGCACCCTCCGGGTAGGCGAGGACCTGCGCCGCTTCGACCGACAGCAGGTCATGCCGCAGCAGCGCCGGGCCGTCCCGCACGGGCGCGGCGACCAGCGCAGGCAGCAGCCGGCCGAGCTTGGCCAGGGCCAGTGCGGCGCCAGCGAGCAGGGGCGCGGGCACACGTTCGGGGCGGGTGCCCTCGGGCAGCAGGCGGTCGGCGGTCGGGTCGGCCAGGCTGCGCAGAGCCGCGGGGTCGAACAGGCCGGGCGGCAGGCGCAGCGCGACCGCCGCTTCCTCCGGCCCGACGACCGGGCGGAGCGCCGGGATCGGGGCGACGGCGGCGGCGCGGGCCGGCGCCAGCAGCAGCACCGGCGGGGTGCGGGCCAGTGCGGCCATCTCCGCCAGGCCGCGGGCGCCGACGGTTTCCGCGGCCGCCACCAGCAGCGACTGGTCTGGCCCGCGCAGCAGTACGGGAGTCCCCCGCCGCAATTCGGACGCCGCGCGATGCACGGCCCGCAGGGCGAGCACGGCGGCATCGGGCAGGGCCGGCGAGGCGGTCAATGGGGTGTCGGAGGGCACTGGGATTGTCATGCTCACGACTGTAGGTCCAACGCCAACGCATGGCGCACCGGGAATGTGGCACCGAAACGGCGGCTGACAGGAGGGTGAATGAAATAATCAATCCGCCATCCGCTTGCCCCATGCTGATAGCGCTGGCATCTAAAACTTGACAGCGGCGCCACAGCTTCGCCATCGACGTAAGCTACGTCCCGCGAATCGAACCACTGAGTGACTGGGAGAAGGCATGGCCGGTCCACGCCCCGTGCTGATTGTGGATGACGACGCCGCGTTGCGCGCGACGCTGGCCGAGCAATTGTCCCTGGAAGGCGAGTTCGCGCCGGAGGAGGCAGGTACCGTCTCCGAGGCCGAGCAGGTTCTGACCGGGGCGAATATCCGGTTCGACGCTGTCCTGCTGGATATCGGCCTGCCGGATGGCGATGGCCGCGAGCTCTGCGCCCGGCTGCGCCGGCAGGGGATCAAGATTCCCATCATCATGCTGACCGGTGCGGATGCCGAGCAGGACGTGGTGCGTGGGCTGGATGCCGGGGCGAACGACTATATTGCCAAGCCGTTCCGGCTGAACGAGCTGCTGGCGCGGTTGCGCGCCCAGCTGCGCGTCTTCGACAATTCGGAGGACGCGGTCTTCATCGTCGGCCCCTATTCGTTCCGCCCGGCCTCCAAGCTGCTCATGGAGGCGGCGCGCAACCGGAAGATCCGGCTGACGGAAAAGGAAAGCGCGATCCTGAAATACCTCTACCGGGCCGGCGGCCGGCCGGTCGGCCGGCAGGTCCTGCTGAATGAGGTCTGGGGATACAACAGCGCCGTCACCACCCATACGCTGGAGACCCACATCTACCGCCTGCGGCAGAAGATCGAGCCGGACCCGACCCATGCCCGGCTGCTGCTGACCGAGGGCGGCGGCTACCGGCTGGATCCGGCGGCGGGCCAGGCGGCGGCCTGATCCCGCGCCCGCGGGGGATCTCACCCCTTCCAGCGCCAGAGCGTGCCGTTGGTGCCGACCGCCCAGACGGAGCCCTCGTTCTGCGCCGAAATACTCTCGAAGCCGCTGGCTTCGATCTGGGTGAAGCGGTCGCCGTCGAGGGTCCACCAGACCGTGCCGTTCCGGCCGGTGAGCCAGATGCGCGAGTCCGGCCCGTTCAGCGAGACGTCCAGCATGCCCTGCGCCTTGGTCTGCGACCAGCGCGTCTGGCTGGGGTCGAAGAACCACAGGGTGCCGTTGCTGCCGACGAACAGCACGTTGCGGAACTTGTCGGTGGCAACCCGGGCGAAGCCCTCCCCGCCGCGGGCCTGGCCGAAGCTCTGGCCGCTGCCGGAGGTGAACCAGACCGCGCCGTTCAGCCCGGTCAGCCAGATCATGCCGTCGATCCCGACGGCGACATCGGCCATGCCGGTGCCCTTGGTCTGGATCCAGCGGCCATGGTCGCATTTCCACAACGTGCCGTTGAAGCCGACCGTCCAGAAGACGTTCAGGTCGCGTTCGGCGGCGATGCGCTTCATGCCGTCGCCCGGCACCTGGGTGAAGGTTGTCCCGTCCTCCGTCCACCAGACCGTGCCGTTGCGGCCGGTGAGCCAGGCGCGATGCCCGGCCGGGACCATCGAGACGTCGCTGATGTCGCTGGCCGGCGTCTTCGTCCATTGTCCCGCGGCGCGGGCCGGGACCGGCGCGCCTAGGGCGAGCGCGGCACCCGCGGCAAGCAGCCGCCGGCGATCGCCGCGGATCGTGGGCTGTCCTTCGTCCTGATGCGGCAACATGGCCACTTCCCCTGCAACCATTCGGGGAGCATAGGCCAGCGACCTGGCGGATCGCCACACCGAGAACGCGGCTACTCCAGGCGGCAGGCCTCGTCGAAGCCGAGCCGCGCCGCCCGCGCCGGCTGCCCGGCCGGATCGGCATAGCCAAGATTGACCAGGAAGTTCGATTTCCAATTGGTGCCGAGCAGGAAGGCGGCATCGACCTTGGCGTTGTCGAAGCCGCTCATCGGCCCGGCATCCAGCCCGACCGCGCGCGCCGCCAGGATCAGGTAGGCCCCCTGCAAGGTGCCATTGCGCTGCGCCGTGTCGCGCGCCAGCAGGTCGTTGCTGGCGAACCAGCTTGCGGCATCCAGCCCCGGGTACAGCTTCGGCAGCTCGTCGAAAAAGCGCTCGTCGGTGGCGACGATGCAGGTGACCGGGGCGCGCATGGTACGTTCGACATTGCCGGCGGACAGGGCGGGCTTCAGCCGCTCCTTGCCTTCGAGCGTGCGGATGAAGACGAACCGGGCAGGGCAGGTATTGGCGCTGGTCGGTGCCCATTTCAGCAGGTCGTAGATCTCCTGCAGTCGCGTATCCGGCACTGGGCGGTCCTGCCAGGCGTAGGCGGTGCGCGCGGTACGGAACAGCAGGTCGAGCGCGGCGGCGTCGAGCGTGGTGAGGTCGGTGGTCATGCGGAGGCCTCGTCCGGTCAGATTGCAGGTATCGCCCCACTCCTGGCCGAGCGCCACCTGGTCGGCGGGGCACGTGGCGCGCCCTCGAAGGTTGCTTTCAATACATTCCTAAGTCTGTAGCGAATTGACCTCGATAACGGAATAAAATACCCTTGAGGGCGTTCGGACGGGAATTCGCCGATGGTACGACACGTGCTTTCTCTCTGTGCCCTCCTGCTCGTCAGCGGGTGCGCCTGGACATCGGAGGCGGTGGACGTCAGGCGGCAGGCCGTCCCCGTGGTGGTGGTTCCCGGCGCCAAGAAGATTTCGGTCACCGTGATTGCTGCCGACGCGCGGCAGGAGCGTGAGATCAGTCACAAGAAGAATGGCTATGGGATGCGGGCGGCCGACATAAGTGCCAGCAACGACGTCATCGCCGAAATCCGCTCCGGCATTGAGACCATCCTGGCAGATCAGGGCTTCTTGCCCGGCGGGAACGCCACGGTGCGGGTCGAGGTCAGCCGCTTCTACAACACGTTCGATCTAGGCTTCTGGTCGGCCGTGGCAAACGCCCAGGCAACCGCCAGCCTGAGCGTCACAGCCGCTGACGGCCGCACACTCTATGCACGCATCTACACGGGCACCCATCAGATCCAAGGCGTGCAGCTGATGAGCGCCGACAATGCTGGAACCGCGCTGCGGGCGGCCATGCACTCACTACTGCGGCAAATCGCGGATGATCCCCAGCTGTCTCAGGCCCTGCTCCAGGCCAATCCGCCATCGGCGCCGGACCCAGCCGAGCCGGTCCGGCGGCCACGCGGCCGCCCGACCGCCTGAAACCAGCCGAGCTAGGTGGGCGTCACCCTGACCCGCCCGACTGGTTCGAGGCTGGCTCAGGCGTCCACCTGCTCCACCGCCACCACTTCCGGCACGTAGTGCCGCAGCATG
>JBMOJU010000339.1:0-5650 GCA_049315625.1 Paracraurococcus sp. | reverse complement strand
GAAAACCCGAGGATTTCCGCGGACCTCAGCGTTGTTCACCGGCGACTAGTTCGCCACCGTCTTCTTCGCCGTCATCGCTCCATCCTCTCAACGGTTGGAGCCTCCGGCAAACCCGGCGTGGTTCATTCCCGAGACCGCCCACTGCTGCAGCGCGGGTCAATGGTACCTTTGTGCCGGACATAACCGTAGCCCTGCCTCGAAACTGCAACGCCCATGCCATCGAGCCGCAATGCTTTGCCCCTATCTCCCAGCCATATCAAGCGGCCCTTCGACTGGGGTTGCGTTCACATGGCCGCTGATCATTCAGGATCGACGGTGAGCGAGGCCCCATGTTCACCGTCGCGCAGATTTCAGACACCCATCTCGGTGCCGGCACGCCCCTGTTTCGCGACAACTTCACCTCCTTGGCTGCAGCCCTTAATGCCACGCCGCCTGATCTGCTGATCGCCACCGGCGATGTCACGCTCGATGGCGCCGACAGCGAGGCTGACTTCGCCTTCACCGCGGAATGCTACGCCCGACTGCCGTTGCCGGTCCTTTCAGTGCCCGGCAACCACGATGTGGGCGACCACCCGGAACGCGCACCGCGCCAGCCGGTGAACGCCGAGCGCATCGAGCGCGTCCGCCGACACAGGGGCGCCGACCGTTGGGCGCTGGACCGCGAGGGTTGGCGCCTGCTGGGGCTGAACAGCCAGGTGATGGGCAGCGGCATCGCGGAGGAAGCCGCGCAGCTGGAATTCATAGTCGAACAACTCGCCACGTTGGGCGACCGCCGGATGGCGGTGTTCCTGCACAAGCCGTTCTTCCTGGCAGACCCCGCCGACCTGGTCTTCGACTACTGGTCGGTGCCGCCCTTCGCGCGCGCGCCGCTGGCCCCGCTGTTCAATCACCCGGCGCTGCGCCTCGTCGCCTCCGGGCACCTGCACCTGCACCATGCGCAACGGCGCGGCGCCGCCACCCTGGCTTGGGCGCCCTCGGTCGGCTTCATCGTGGCGCCGGAGGAACAGCAGGGCATCGCCGGCGAGCGTCCTTGCGGCTGGCTGCTGCACCGCTTCGGCGAGGATGCGGTGGAAACCACGCTGGTGGCCCCGCCGGAGATGACGCGCCCCTACATCCACGAGGTGCGCGCCGAGGCCTATCCACACTCCTCGATGTTGCCCGCCAAGGCGAGCTGACCCGGGCATGCCAGGCATCACGGTTGAAGGCATCCACAAGTCTTTCGGCGCAACGGCGGTGCTGAAGGACATTTCGCTGACCATGGCGGAGGGCGAATTCCTCGCCCTCGTCGGTCCTTCGGGCTGCGGCAAGACCACCCTGCTGCGCATCATCGCCGGGCTGGAAAGCGCCGATGCCGGCAGCATCCGCATTGCCGGGCGAGACGTGACGAAGCTGCGTGCCGCAGACCGCGACATCGCCATGGTGTTCCAGAACTACGCGCTCTATCCGCACCTGACCGTGGCCGAGAACCTGGCCGTGCCGCTGGTGATGCGGCGCATGAACGGCTGGCAGCGCGCGCCGCTCATCGGCCGCTTCGCCCCCGGCCGCGCCAGGCAGCACGCCGCCATTGCCAGCCGCGTGCGCGATGCCGCCGAGATGCTGCGGATTGGCCACCTGCTGGACCGCCGCCCGGCGCAGCTGTCCGGTGGGCAGCGCCAGCGCGTTGCGCTGGGCCGTGCCTTGGTCCGCGAACCGCGCGCCTTCCTGATGGATGAACCGCTTTCAAACCTCGATGCCGAGCTACGCGCCAGCACCCGGCGCGAGATCGTCGAGCTGCATCGCCAGGCCGGCGTTACAACCGTGTATGTCACGCATGACCAAGTCGAGGCCATGACCATGGCCGACCGGGTTGCCGTGATGATGGGCGGCGCGTTGCTGCAGGTCGGCGCCCCGCGCGAGGTGTATGAACAACCGGCGGACCTGCGCGTCGCCGGCTTCCTCGGCAGCCCGCGCATCAACACCCTGGCGGTGCTCGGCACGCCCGGCGGGCTGCGGTTGGGCGCGCTGGAATTGCCCCTGGCGCCACAAGCCGGGGCCGGCACAACCCCCACCCTTGGGCTGCGCCCCGAGGCGCTGCGCCTGGCCAGCCCGGGCAGCCCGGCACCGGCCCTGCGGGCGCAGGTGGAGCACCTCGAATACCTGGGCGCCGAGTTGCTGGTCCACGCTCGGTTGGCAGAGACCGAAGCGACAGTGGTCGCCCGCCTGCCACTGGCCGAGGCCGCCGGGCTTTCGGTTGGCGCCGCAACCACACTGACCGCCGACTGGGGCGCGGCATTACTGTTCGATACCGCCGGGCGGCGCGTTGGCGTGGTACTGAAGCAGACGGCGCATGCCTGAGCCGCAACCCAGGCCGGCACCACGCTTGGCCCTGGACGAAGCCGCGGCCGGCTGGCTGTTGGCGGCGCCGGCGGCAACGGCCCTGTTCGTGCTGCTGCTCGGCCCCAGCCTGGCGCTCATCGCGCTTTCCTTCACCGACTGGGAATTGGGCGCCCAGGGACTGCGCTGGATCGGCCTCGACAACTACGCCGAGTTGCTGTCCGACCGCACCTTCCTCATCGCGCTGCGCAACACGCTGGTCTATGTCGGGGTGGTGATGCCGGTTTCCATCGCGCTCGGCCTCAGCATCGCGCTGCTGGTGGAAGGCGGCTCCAGGCTGCGCGCCGCCTTCCGCGCCATCTACTTCCTGCCGGTGGTTTCGCTGCTGGTGGCCATGGCCACCGCCTGGCAATACCTGCTGCACCCCACCATCGGGCCGGTGAACCGGCTGCTGGGCATGCTCGGCATCGCGCCCATCAACTGGCTTGGCTCGTCCGACTGGGTGATGTCCTCGCTCTGCGCCATCGGGGTGTGGGAAAACGTTGGCTATGTCGTGGTGCTGTTCATGGCCGGGCTCACGGCCATTCCGCCTGAACTGCACGCGGCGGCCGAGGTTGACGGCGCCCGCTCGCCCTGGGCGCGGTTCCGCCTGGTGACCTGGCCGCTGCTAGGGCCCACCACGCTCTTCGTCGTCACCATCATAGCGATCCGCTGCCTGCGCGTGTTCGACACGGTGGCGGCACTCACCCGCGGCGGGCCCAACAACGCCTCCGAAGTCCTGCTGCACGTGATGTACAAGGAAGGCTTCAGCTATTTCCGCATCGGCTATTCCGCCGCCATCACCGCCGTATTCCTGGGCGTGGTGCTGATCCTGGTGCTGCTGCAGAATCGCCTGCTTGACCGCCGGGTCCACTACGCATGAGGCCCGGCGCGCAACCCGGCCTGCTGGCCGACCTGCCCCGCCTGGCGCTGCTGGGCCTCGGCGCGCTGGTTATTCTGGCGCCCTATCTCTGGATGCTCTCGGCCTCGATCAAGCCGGGGAGCGAGATCTTCCGCGACAGCCTGGCCCTGCTGCCCGAGCGGTTCTACGGCGTGGAGAATTACAGCAAGGCATTCCGGGAAGTACCGCTTCTGCGCTTCCTGTTGAATGGCGCCGTGGTCTGCGGGTTGATCCTGGTGCTGCAACTGCTTTTTGCGGTGCCCTGCGCCTATGCCCTGGCCAAGCTGCGTTGGCGCGGACGGGAGGCCATGTTCGCGCTGGTGCTGGGTGGGTTGCTGATACCGGCCCATGTGCCGGCACTGCCGCTTTATGCTGGCCTCGCCGCCGCCGGATTGCTCGACACCTATGCCGCGCTGGTGGCGCCCTTCGTCATTTCGGTCTTCGGCATCTTCATGTTCCGCCAGGCCTTCCGCGCGCTGCCGGATGAACTGATGCAGGCCGCGCGCATCGACGGCATGGGGGAACTCGGCATTGTCTGGCGCGTGGTGCTGCCCAATGCCTGGCCCACCGCCACCGCCTTCGCCACCTTCTCGGTGGTTGCCCATTGGAACGACCTGTTCTGGCCACTGGTCGCGGTGCAGAGCGCCGAGTTGGCGACGCCTGCGCTCGGCGTCCTGTTCTTTCGGGCTGAGGAAGCGGGCAATGATGTTGGCGCCCTGATGGCCGCCAGTGTCGTGGTTACCGCGCCGATGGTTGCGTTTTTCCTGCTGGCACAGCGCCGCTTCATCCAGGGCGTCGCCACCGCCGGCCTCAAGGGCTGACCCCCCAAATCGGAGATCAAGTCGGATGATCAAGACTTCGCGGCGCGCTGCGCTTGGCCTCGCCCTCGGCGCCCTGGCGCAACCGGCGCTGGCCCAGTCGGCGATCGAACTGGTGGTGCACTACCCCATGCCGGCCTTCTTCAAGGACGTGATGGAAAAGGTGGCCACCGAGTTCATGGAGGCCAATCCAGGTATCCGCATTCGCTACCCGGCGCCGTCGCCGAATTACGAGGATGGCGTGCAGACCGTGCTGCGCCAGGCGGTGGCTGGCGGGTTGCCCGATGTGAGCTTCCAGGGCCTCAACCGGCTGCGGGTGCTGACGGAGCGTCGCCTGCCGGTGGATCTCTCGCCCTGGCTGGCGCGTGACGGTGGCGCCGATGCGCGCGGCTGGAGCGCCCCGGTGCGCGGCCTTGGGTATTTCGGCGGCATCCAGGCGGGGCTGGCCTTCGCCGCCTCCAACCCGGTGGTCTACTACAACCTCAACCTGGTGCGCCGCGCCGGCGGCGACCCCGACAAGCTGCCGACCCGCTGGGATGACCTGCTGGCGCTGTCCGGCCGCATTGCCGCGCTGGGCGAAGGCACGAGCGGGATGCATTTCCGCTGGGGCGGCGATGACTGGATGTTCTCCGCCCTGCTCTACGGCTATGGCGGCCGCATGTTGACCGAGGATGAGAAGGACGTTGCCTTCGGCGGCGCCGAAGGGCTTGCCGCGATTCGCCTGGTGGACCGCATGGTGAAGGAGGGCAAGATGCAGCCCTTGACCGTGGATGCCGCGCTGCAGGCCTTCTACGCCGGCAAGCTCGGCATCTTCGCCGGCACCACCGCCTATATCGGCAGCATGCTGCGCAGCATCGGCCCCAGCGTTGACCTGCGTACCGCGAAGATGCCGGTGATCAACGCCGAGCGCGGCCGCCTGCCCACTGGCGGCAATGCCGCGGTGATGCTGACGCGTGACGCCGCGCGCCAGGAAGCGGCCTGGAAGTTCATTGCCTTCGCCACCGGCCCGCGCGGCCAGACCATCATGACCCAGGGCACCGGCTACGTGCCCTCCAACACCATCGCGCCTACCGAGGAGCGTTACCTGGGTGGCTTCTACCGGGAGAGCCCGCTCTTCCGCCCGGCCATGGAGCAACTGCCGATCTCGCAGCCTTGGTACGCCTTTCCCGGCACCAACGGCGTGCGGGTCACGGAGGCGATCGTGAACAATCTGGCTCGCATCGTCGAGCAGCAGGCGACGCCCGAAGTGGCGCTCGCGGATATGGCTCAGGAAGTGAAGCGGTTGCTGCCGCGCTGAGCGGCAGCCGAGCGTGCCATCGCCGTACACCGGTCACGGCGTACGGCGATGGGTCAGGTGAACCGCGCCGGGTTTGCCGGAGGCTCCAACCGTTGAGAGGATGGAGTGATGACGGCGAAGAAGACGGCGGCGAACTATCCGCCTGAGGTTCGGGAGCGGGCGGTGCGGCTGGTGCTGGAGGGCGCTGCGGCATCTTGTTGCACGGGTCGTCCAGTCGGGCGCCTTGTAGTAGGCTGGCGTAGAGGCGAGCCCTCGAGCTGTGAGGGACGCCCAACATGCCGT
>JBMOJU010000338.1:0-5655 GCA_049315625.1 Paracraurococcus sp. | reverse complement strand
CGGGGGGCTTCGGCCGACCGCCCCACCGCGACCTGGCCTACGCGGCCGGCATTGCCGCGGGCCGGCCCAGGGGCGCCCGAAACCAGCGCAGGTCATCGCAGACCACCATCCCGCTGCCGATGCGGCGAAGCCAGGCCGCCGGGCTGCCGCCGCGAGATGCCGACCGAGCGGTCGGCGCGCCGGGGATGGATGATCATTCCAGTCTTTACAAAGCAACGAGTGAGTAAAAAATCACAACACCACAGCATGTCGTGGTATACATGTCCGTTTGGCGGCAAATCCGTTTCAACCTGAAGTTTCATCAGGCTGTCGTAGAACTCTCCGGATTTTTAACCACACCCTCCGCGGCACAACCCGCGCGTAAGGTGATTCATGGCGGACTATATTCAACTCGGCCTCAGCTCCAATCTCGGCTTCCCGAACCTGGCCGATGGCGCCTCCGGCGTGCTCCGCTTCGCCGCCCTTGCGCCGGACCAGACACTGCTGCTGAAGCCCAACACCGGCGCGACCGGCCTGATCACCAGCTGGACCCTGGCCTACGACCTGTACATTCCCGGCGGCCAGGGCACCTACGCCGCGCTGCTGCAGACCGGCGTGGCCAATACCAGCGACGCCGAGCTGTTCCTGAAGGCGGCCAGCGCCACCAGCGGCGGCATCGGCATCTCCAGCAATTACCCGGGCGGTTTCCTCTATGGCCAGTGGGAACGCGTGGTGGTCACCGCCGAGCCCAGCGGCACCAGCACCCTGCTGAAGAAGTACATCGACGGCAGCCTGGCCGGGACCCAGACGCTGACCGGCACCCGCTGGCAGATCGATGGCACCAACGGCGCCCTGCTGCTCTCCGACAATGACGGCGAGACCAATGCCGGCGCGCTCTCCTCCGTCATGTTCGTCGACCGGGCGCTGAGCGCGGCCGAGGTCACCGCGCTCGGCGGCGCCAAGGCCGGCGGCATCTCGGCCGGCGCGCTCGGCCCGAAGGCCAGCCAGTTCGACTTCACCAACGGCACCTATGTCGCCACCTACGGCCCCGCCACCCTGGCCGCGCCGACCGACACCGACCAGCCTTCGCTGGTGGTGGCGCACCACGTCGCCGACGTGATGCGGACGCCGGGCAGCACCGTGACCATCGACCTGTCGCAGGTCTTCAACCGCAGCGACGTCAGCTTCACCATCGGCAATGACGACCCCACCGCGGTCACCGCCGCCAGCATCTCCGGCAAGCTGCTGACGCTGACCCTGGGCGCGATCGGCCATGCCGACCTGCTGCTGACCGCGACCGACACCGAAGGCCATGTCGCGACCGACAATTTCCGCGTCCGTGTCGCCGGCGAGCACGCCTATACCATCGCCGTGCTGCCCGACACGCAGGACTACAGCGACAGCAGCCTGAGCAACGGGCCGCCGCAGACCTTCTACAACATGACCCAGTGGCTGGTGGACAACAAAGCCAGCCACAACATCGTCTTCGTCAGCCATGTCGGCGATATCACCCAGCACAACCTGGCCAGCGAATGGGTGGTGGTGAACACCGCGCTGTCGAAGCTGGACGGGGTCATCCCCTACTCGGTCCTGCCCGGCAACCACGACCAGGCCGCCGGCGGCAGCGCGGCGGACCATACCAGCGGGCTCGACATTACCTTCTCGCCGACGCGCCAGCTCGCCTCCAACCCCACCACCTTCGGCGGGGTCTACGACCGGGAGCCGACCCGCGGCGTCAACAACTGGCAGGCCTTCACCGCGCCGGACGGCACCAAGTGGCTGGTCATCTCGCTGGAGTTCGGGCCGCGCGACGACGTGATCCGCTGGGCCGGGTCGGTGATCGAGGACCATCTCGACCATCGCACCATCATCCTGTCGCACTCGCTCACCAGCTTCGCCGGCCGGCAGGATCCGATCGCCGCGCCGGTCTACGACGAGGGCGCCGGCTACGATTATGGCATCGGCCGCGACCCGGAAGGCGCCAATGACGGCGAGACCATCTACCGTGAGCTGCTGGCGAAATACCCCAACGTCACGCTGACCTTCTCCGGCCACATCTTCGGCGACGGCGCCGAGACCGACATCAACTACAGCCAGTTCGGCAACCCGGTCATCCAGAGCCTGGTGAACTACCAGAACGGCATCTCCACCGAGATCACCGGCAACGGCAATGCGGCGCTGGGCAACAGGGGCGGCAACGGCGCGATGCGCCTGGTGGTCGTCGACCCGGACAACAACCGCATCTCGACCGAGACCTACTTCACCGAATTCGACGACTACCTCGACGGCTACCGGGTGAAGCCGGAGCTGGACCGCAACGGGCTGACCGGCCTGTACCGTGGGCAGGAGGAGGTCTTCACCAACCTCGACGTCGCCACCCCGGCGCTGCGCGCCATGGCCAAGGCCGGCGACGACCGCTTCGAGACCGCCGCTGCCGGCAAGCACTTCGCCACGGTGGTGCTGGATGGCAGCGGCTCGCTGAACCCCGCCGGCGACCTCGCCGCGCGGCTCTGGTACGACGCGGACGGCCAGGTGATCGCCAGCGGCGCGGCGCCGCAGGCGGTGCTGGCCGCCGGCCGCCACCACCTGACCCTGGTGGCGACGGATGTCGCTGGCCGGGTGACGACGGACGACAAGACCGTCATCGTCGCCGATGCCGGCACCCGCCTGGTCGAGAATTTCAACGATGGCGACTTCGAAGGCTGGGCCGGCCCGGGCGCGACCGGGGATGTGCTGCAGGTCGGCACCCCGGCCGGCTTCGGCATCCCGGCGCTGCCCGGCAGCGGCCCGGAAAGCGTCGCCCTGATCCCGGCGCCGCCGCCGAGCAAGGCGCTGGTGCTGAGCTTCAATCTCGGCGCGCCGAGCGGCTACGTCATCCCGACGTATTCGCTGATCTACGACATCCTGGTGCCGGCCGGGCAGGGCGGCCAGTATACCAGCCTCATCCAGCTGGCGAACGCCAATACCAGCGACGGCGACCTGTTCATCCGCGATGCCGGCAACGGCACCGGCGGCATCGGCATCAGCGGCACCTATCAGGGCAGCTTCCAGTATGGCGCCTGGCAGCGCGTCGCCTTCACCTTCACCCCGAACGGCACCGACACGCTGCTGCTCTCGAAGTACATCGAGGGCGTCAAGGTCGGCGAGCAGACCGTCGACGCCGCCCGCTTCAGCCTGGACATCGCCAGCGGCGCCAGCTTCTTCACCGATGAGGATGGCGAGACCTCCAACCTCTATGTCTCCTCCCTGCTGGTGACGGAAAAGGTCTACACCGCCGAGGAGATCGCCGCGCTCGGTGGCGCCAAGGCGGGCGGCATCGTCGCCACGCCGCCGACCGCCTATTCGACGCAGTTCGACTTCAACGGCACAACCCTGGCGCCGAGCTTCGGCCCGGCGACGCTGGCCCTGGGCGGGGTGAGCGCCGGCGCTTCGGGCAACTTCATGCTGAAGGGCACCGCCTTCGCCCCCGGCACGCCGGGCGCCGATGAGCCGGCGCCGGAAGCGCGGCTGTACGAGCAGTCCGACTCCGCCGACAACATCCTGATCTGGACCGACCCGGCGGCGAAGTCCTGGCAGGACTACACGCTGGACGCGACCATCCGCTCCACCGACAACGACCAGATCGGCCTGGTCTTCCGCTGGCAGGACGCCGCCAACCATTACCGCGTGGTCCTCGACGGGGAGGCCAACACCCACAGCCTGGTCCGCATCGCCGCCGGCGTGCAGACCGTGCTGGCGACCGAGGTCGGCGGCACCCGCTTCAACGCCGACCAGACGCTGTCGGTCTCGATCGGCGGCGGCCGGATCCTGGCGCTGCTCGATGGCCATGCGATGTTCGGCGGCGCGGTGGTCGATGCCGCACCGGTCGGCGCCGGCACGGTCGGGCTCTATTCCTCCAACCAGCGCAGCTCGCAGTTCGACGACATCACGGTCAACGACCTGAAGCTGGCGGCGCATGCCGGCGACGACCAGCGCGTCGCCGATGTCGACGGCAACGGGGCGGAACTGGTGACGCTGGACGGTGGTGCCAGCTTCGGGCCGGCCGCGGTCGCCGCCTGGCGCTGGACCGACGAGGCCGGCACGGTGCTGGCCACGACCGGGACGGCGCAGCTCGCGCTGGGCGCCGGGCGGCACGCGCTGACGCTGACGGTCACCGACACCGCGGGCACGATCGCCAGCGACCGGGTGGTGGTCGAGGTGGTGGACCATGCGCGCGTGCTGGTGGCGGAGGATTTCTCCGCCGGCACGCTGCCCGCCGGCTGGAGCATCGTCGACGAGGGCGAGCTGGGCGGCATCGGGCCGTCCGGCAAAGCGTCCGACTGGGCGGTGGCGGGTGGCGCGCTGGTGCAGCGCTCCGACCTGCAGTCGCGCCAGCTCGAATGGAACGGCGCCAGCAACGCCGATCTGTGGCTGCGCGGCTGGTCGCCGCTCGGCGACGGCGTCAACGTGCTGCGGGTCGGCACCTATGCGCTCTATACCGGGGCCGGCGCTGCGGGCTGGACCGATTATTCGGTCGAGGCGGACATCCAGACGCCCGACAATGACGGGCTCGGCTTCCTGTTCCACTACCAGGACGCCAAGAACTACTACAAGCTGGAGCTGGACGCCGACGGCACCTACGACCGCAACCCCTCGAACGGCCCCGGCCCGCTGTTCAACCTGCTGCGCATGCATGACGGGGTCGAGGAGATCCTCGGCCAGCTGCCGCAGCGCTACACCCCGGGCGACAGCTTCCACCTGCGGCTCGACATCCAGGACCAGCGGATCAGCGCCTTCATCGACGGGGCGGCGATCTTCGCCTATGCGATCGAGGACCGCGTGCTGACGCATGGCTCGGTGGCGCTGTACTCCTGGGGCAATGCCGGGCTGACCTTCGACAACGTGCAGGTCATCGCGCTCGATGGCGGGCCGTCGCTGGGCGCCCTGCCGCGTTTCACGGTGACCTCGGGCGGCAGCACCCTGGTGCAGGATGCGCTGCTGGTGCCGGGGGATGCGGCCGGCGCGGTGTTCCTGGCCAGCGGCACGGCGGGCGCCGAGGCCATCCTCGGCACCGAATCCGGCGACCTCATCCGCGGCCTCGCCGGGGATGATTCGCTGCTCGGCGCCGGCGGCACCGACAGCCTTGATGGCGGCGCGGGCAACGACCAGCTGACCGGCGCCGCGGGCGACGACAGCCTGGCCGGTGGCATGGGCCGCGACATCGCGGTCTTCGGCAGCGGCAAGGCGGGGACCAGCTTCACCCGCAACGCCGACGGCAGCTGGACGGCGAAGGGGCAGGACGGCACCGACCTGCTGACCGGCATGGAAGTCGCCCGCTTCGCCGATGGCGACCGGACGCTGGTCCATGTCGGCCACGACTTCGGCGGCACCGGCACCGGTGACGCGCTGTTCCGCTCGGCGGCGGGCGGGCTTTCGCTCTGGCAGCTGAACGGCCTCGCCAGCGAGGGCGGCGGCAACATCGCCGGCCCGGCGGCCGGCAGCCGCTTCGCCGGCCTCGGCGATTTCGACGGCGACCTGCGCAGCGACATCCTCTGGCGCGACGCCGACGGCACCGTCGCGCTGTGGCGGATGGACGGCACGGCGCGGCTCGGCGGCGGCAGCCTCGGCATGGTCGATGCGGCCTGGCAGGTCGCGGGCGTCGCCGATTTCAACGGCGACGGGCGCGCGGACATCCTC
>JBMOJU010000337.1:0-5657 GCA_049315625.1 Paracraurococcus sp. | reverse complement strand
TGACCATCTTCAAGCAGGCCGACGCCAACGTCATCGAGGTCGCCGACGCCATCCGCGACCTTGTCCCGCAACTCACGCGCTGGCTGCCGGGCGGGGTGGTGGTGAACACCATCCGTGACCGGTCGGAAACCATCCGCGCCAGCGTGCACGACGTGCAGCAGACCCTGATGGTCTCGATCGCCCTGGTGATCCTGGTGGTGGCGATCTTCGTGCGCCGCGTATCCGCCGTGGTGGCGACCGGCGCGGCGGTGCCGCTCTCGCTGCTCGGCACGCTGGCGGTGATCTGGCTGGCCGGGTTCTCGCTCAACAACCTGACCCTGATGGCACTGACCATCTCGGTCGGCTTCGTGGTGGACGACGCCATCGTCATGATCGAGGCCATCGCGGTGCTGCGCGACCGCGGCATGCGGCCGCTGCAGGCGGCGCTGGCAGGGGCGCGGCAGATCGGCTTCACAGTTGTTTCCATCACCGTCTCGCTCATCGCCGTCTTCATCCCGCTGCTGTTCATGGATGGCGTGCTGGGGCGGATGTTCCGCGAATTCTCGGTGACCCTGGCGATCGCAGTGGCGCTGTCGGGCCTCGTCTCGCTGACCGTCACGCCGATGCTGGCGGCGCACATGGCGCGCCATACGCCGCCGCCGCCGGGCCGGCTCGGCCGGGCGGTCGAGCGTGGAATGGCGGCGCTGACCGCCGGCTATGTCCGCAGCCTGCGGCGCGCGCTGCGCTGGCGGCGGGCGATGCTGCTGGGGACATGCGGGCTGATCGGCGTCACCGTCTGGCTCTACGTCATCGCCCCGAAGGGCTTCTTCCCGGACCAGGACACCGGCCTGGTGATGGGCAACACCAAGGCGCCGCCAGACATCTCCTACCGCGCCATGCTGGCCCGGCAGGAGAGCGTCGCCGCGGTGCTGCAGGCCGATCCGGCGGTGGCGCATGTCGTCTCGATCATCGGCGTCGGCAACGGCAATGCCGCCGTCAGCTCGGGCCGCGTCATGGTCAGCCTGAAGCCGCGCGCCGAGCGGCCCGGCGTCTCGGCGGGCGCGGTGGTGCGGCGGCTGCGGGCGCCGCTCGGCGCAATTCCCGGCATCGAGGCCAACCTCTGGGCGGTGCCGGAGATCTGGGTTGGCGGGCGGCCGGATGCGTCGTCCTTCCAGTTCGTCCTGCTCTCGACCGACGTGCCGGCACTGCAGGTCTGGTCGGAGCGCTTGGTGCGGAAGCTGCGCACCCTGCCCGGCATCCAGGACGTGTCATCGGACCAGCAGAATCCTGGCCTGGTCACCCGGCTGCAGATCGACCGGGAGGCGGCAGCGCGGGTCGGCGTCTCCATGCAGTCCATCGCCCAGGCGCTGAACAGCAGCTTCGCCCAGCGCCAGGTCTCGATCATCTACCGCGACCGCAACCAGTACCGCGTGGTGCTGGAGATCGAGCCGGGACAGCAGCAGCATCCGGAGCAGGTGGACGACATCTGGCTGCCCGGCGCCGGCGGCGTGCAGGTGCCGTTGGCGTCGCTGGTCACCACGGCGCCGGAAACGGCGCAGCTCTTCATCACCCATCGTGGCCAGATCCCCGCGGCGACCATTGGATTCACCCTGGGCGAGGGCATGTCGATCGGCGCGGCAACGGCGGCGGTGGAGCGCGCGGCGCTGGAGATCGGCCTGCCCGACAGCATGCGCACCGAATTCGCCGGCAGCGCCCGCGCCTTCCAGTCCTTCACCGACAGCCAGCCGCTGCTGATCCTGGCAGCGCTGGCGACCATCTACATCGTGCTCGGCGTGCTCTACGAGCACCTGCTGCACCCGATCACCATCCTGTCCACCCTGCCGACCGCCGGCATCGGCGCGCTGCTGGCCCTGCGCCTTTTCGGGCTCGATTTCTCGGTCATCGCGCTGGTCGGTGTGATTTTGCTCATGGGTATCGTCAAGAAGAACGGCATCATGATGGTGGACTACGCGCTCGAACACGAACGCGCCCAGGGCCTCGGCAGCGAGGCCGCCATCCTGGAAGCCTGCCGCGAACGCTTCCGGCCGATCCTGATGACCACGCTGGCGGCGGTCTTCGGCGCCGTGCCGTTGTTGCTGGAGAACGGCGCCGGGTCGGAGCTGCGGCACCCGCTTGGCGTCGCGGTGATCGGCGGGCTGCTGCTGAGCCAGGTGATCACGCTCTACACCACGCCGGTGATCTACCTGGCGATGGATGGGCTGCAGCGGCGGGCGCGGCACGCCTTCGCTCGGCAGCCGGTGGCGGCCGAATAGCATGTCGATCAGCGAGCCCTTCATCCGCCGGCCGATCGGCACCGCGCTGATGGCCATCGGCATCGCGCTGGCCGGCATCGTCGCCTATTTCGCCCTGCCGGTGGCGCCGCTGCCGAGCGTCGACCTGCCGACCATCGTCGTCGGCGCCAGCCAGCCGGGCGCCGATCCGGCGACCATGGCCTCCTCGGTCGCCGCACCGCTCGAACGCCGGCTCGGCGCCATCGCCGGCGTGTCGGAGATGACGTCGACCTCCTCGCTCGGCAGCACCTCCATCGTCGTGCAATTCGACCTGTCGCGCAGCGTGGCGGGCGCGGCGCGCGACGTGCAGGCGGCGATCAACGCCGCGGGGTCGGACCTGCCGGCCGGCCTGCCCAACCCGCCGTTTTTCCGCAAGGCGAATCCCGGCGACGCGCCGGTGCTGATCATGTCCATGGCCTCCACCACCGCGACGCCGGGGGCGGTCTACGACGCCGCCGACAGCGTGGTGGCGCCGCGCATCGCCCAGGTGCCGGGCGTCTCCCAGGTGATCATCGCCGGGGCCGAACAGCCGGCGATCCGCGTCACCATCGACCCTGCCGCGGCCAAGGCCGCGGGGGTGGGGCTGGAGACGATCCGCCAGGCGATCAGCCAGAACAACGTCACCCAGGCGACCGGGCTGATCGACGGCAGGGAGCAGGCCTCGGCGATCACGGTCAACGACCGGCTGAGCACCCCGGCCGAGTATGGCAACATCATCGTCAAGCAGCAGAATGGCGCCATCGTCCGGCTGGCCTCGGTCGGCCGCGTCGCGCTCGACGTGCGGGACCGTAGGCAGGGCGGCACGGTGGACGGCAAGCCTGCCGTCGTGATGATCATCTTCAAGCAGTCGGACGCCAACGTGATCGAGGTGGTGGACGGCGTGCAGGCGCTGCTGCCGCAGCTCGAACGCTGGCTGCCGGGCGGCATCGTCGTCAGCACCATCCGCGACCGGTCGGAGACGATCCGCGCCAGCGTGCACGACGTGCAGCAGACCCTGCTGATCTCGATCGCCCTGGTGATCCTGGTGGTGGCGCTGTTCCTGCGGCGCACCTCGGCGGTGGCAGCGGCCGGCGCCGCGGTGCCGCTGTCGCTGCTCGGCACGCTCGGCGTCATGTGGCTGGTCGGCTATTCGCTGGACAACCTCTCGCTCATGGCGCTGACCATCTCGGTCGGCTTCGTGGTCGACGATGCCATCGTCATGATCGAGAACATGGCCCGGTTGACCGAGCGCGGGATGAAGCCCTTGCAGGCGGCGCTGATCGGCGCCCGGCAGATCGGCTTCACCGTCGTCTCCATCACCGTTTCGCTGATCGCGGTCTTCATCCCGCTGCTCTTCATGGGCGGCATCGTCGGCCGGCTGTTCCGCGAATTCTCCGTGGTGCTGGCGATCGCCGTCGCCATTTCCGGCATCGTCTCCCTGACCCTCACGCCGATGATGGCCGGCCACCTGGCGCGCCACGCGCCGCACCGGCCGGGGCCCATCGGCCGGGCGATCGATGCCGGCATGGATGGGCTCACACGCGGCTATCTCTGGAGCCTGCGGCACGTGCTGCGCTGGCGGCGGATCATGCTGGTGTTCACGCTGGGGCTGATCGGCCTGACCGTCTGGCTCTACACCATCGTGCCGAAAAGCTTCTTCCCGGAACAGGATACCGGCCTGATCATCGGCACCACGCGGGCGCCGCCGGATACCTCCTTCCAGGCCATGCTCCTGTTGCAGGACAAGGTCGTCGCCGCGCTGCAGAAGGACCCGGCGGTGGCCAGCATCGCCTCCTCGGTCGGTGGCGGGAACGGCAATGCCTCGGTCAGCCAGGGCCGCATCTTCGTCAGCCTCAAGCCGCTGTCGGAGCGGCCCGGCGTCACCGCGAACGACGTGATCAACCGGCTGCGCCGCCCGCTCGGCAGCGTGCCAGGCATCCAGACCTTCCTGCGCGCGGTGCAGGATATCGGCATCGGCGGCCGCCCGGGCAACGCTGCGGTGCAATTCGTGCTGCTGTCACCGGACCTGGAAGGGCTGGAGATCTGGTCGGAAAGACTGGTCGAGCGGCTCCGCACGGTGCCCGGCATCCAGGATGTCTCCTCCGACCAGCAGCGCGCCGGGCTGGTGGCGCGGCTGACCATCGACCGGGAGAAGGCCGCGCGGCTCGGCGTCAGCGTGCAGGCGGTGACGAACGCGCTGAACAGCAGCTTCGCGCAGCGCCAGGTCTCGGTGATCTACCGCGCCCGCAACCAGTACCGCGTAATCCTGGAGGTCGAGCCCGGCCTGCAGCAATACCCGGAACAGGTGGACGACCTTTGGCTGCCGGGCAGCGGCGGCGTGCAGGTGCCGCTGGCCTCCCTCGTCACGCTGGAACGCAGCACGGCGCCGCTGGCGGTGACCCATCAGGGCCAGTTTCCAGCTGCCACCATCACTTTCAACCTCGCCCCCGGCGTGGCGCTGGGCCCGGCGACGGCGCTGGTGCAGCAGGCCGCGGACGAGATCGGCCTGCCCGACGGCATGCGGACCGAGTTCGCCGGCAATGCCCGCGCCTTCCAGTCCTTCGCCCGCGACATGCCGCTGCTGATCCTGGCCGCGCTGCTGACCATCTACATCGTGCTCGGCGTGCTCTACGAGCACCTGCTGCACCCGATCACCATCCTGTCCACCCTGCCGACCGCCGGCATCGGCGCGCTGCTGGCGCTGCTCGTAACCGGCACGCCGTTCAGCGTCATCGGGCTGATCGGCGTCATCCTGCTGATGGGCATCGTCAAGAAGAACGCCATCATGATGGTCGACTTCGCACTGGAACACGAACGCGAGCAGGGCATCGGCGGCGAGGTGGCGATCCTCGAGGCCTGCCGCGAGCGCTTCCGGCCGATCCTGATGACGACGCTCGCCGCGGTCTTCGGCGCCATCCCGCTGGCGCTGGCCACCGGCGCGGGGTCGGAGCTGCGCCAGCCGCTCGGCATCGCCATCATCGGCGGGCTGCTGCTGTCGCAGCTTCTCACGCTCTACACCACGCCGGTGGTCTACCTGGCGCTGGACGGCTTCGGGCGGAAGCGCCGGGTCGCCGCGCTGGCCGCCGCGGAGTAGCTCAGTCCGGCGTCATCCTCGCCAGCAGCGCCCGCACATCCGGCAACGTCTCCAACGCATCCACCATCCCGATCATCGCCTCGGCACCGGCCGGGTCCAGCGGCACGGCGGCGTAGTCCCAGCAGCCACGGAACTTCTCGATCTGCGCCGCGCGTGAGAGCGGCCGCGCCGGGCTGGCCAGCATCGCCTCCACCCGGTGCGACAGCACCCGCCCGTCGCGCAGCCGCACCTCCACCACCTGCGGTAACAGCGCGTTGGGGTTGGCATCCTCCACCTGCGTCACCGTCACCCGCTGCGCCAGCGCGTAGGTCGCC
>JBMOJU010000034.1:0-24307 GCA_049315625.1 Paracraurococcus sp. | reverse complement strand
GAGCGGCTGCTGACGATCCTGCCGACCGCCGGCGTCGCCCGGCAGAGCTGGGCCGACTACGGTGAGGTGATCGTCTGCGACAGCATGGAGGAGATGGTGTCGGAGGCCGACCGCATCGCCTCCGAGCATGTCCAGGTGATGACCCGGGACGACGACTACTTCCTGAAGCACATGACCAATTACGGCGCGCTGTTTCTCGGCCCGCGCACCAATGTCTCCTTCGGCGACAAGGTGATCGGCACCAACCACACGCTGCCGACGCAGCGGGCGGCGCGCTACACCGGCGGGCTCTGGGTCGGCAAGTTCCTCAAGACCGTCACCTACCAGCGGGTGCTGACCGACGCGGCCAGCGCCAGCATCGGCGAGGTCTGCTCCCGGTTGTGTATGCTGGAGGGCTTCGCCGGCCATGCCGAACAGGCCAATGTCCGCGTCCGCCGCTACGGCGGCCGCAACATCCCCTATGCCACCGCGGCGGAGAAGCTCTGATGGGCTTCGACCTGCTGCTGCGCGACGCCCGCCTGCCGGATGGCAGCGCCACCGATATCGGCATCCGGGGCGGCCGGATCGTCGCGCTGGGCGTCGGCCTGGCGGGCGAGGCGACGGAAGTGGTCGACTGCGGCGGCCGCCTGGTCTCCCCGGGTTTCGTCGAGACGCATATCCACCTCGACAAGACCTGCACCATCGACCGCTGCCCCTGCGAGACGCAGCGCTTCCCGCACGGCGCCATGCAGCGCGTCAGCGACATCAAGCACACCTTCACCGTGGAGGACGTGACCAGCCGCGCCCAACGCACGCTGGAGAAATGCATCGGCCACGGTGCCATGACCATGCGCACCCATGCCGAGGTCGATCCCAAGGTCGGGCTGCGCGGCTTCGAGGGTGTCAAGGCGCTGGTCGAGCAGTACGCCTGGGCGATCGACATCGAGATCTGCGTCATGCCGCAGGAGGGGTTGCTCAACAATCCCGGCACGGACGAGCTGATGGTCGCGGCGCTGCGCAACGGCGCCCGGGTGGTCGGCGCCGCCCCGACCTATGACGACGACCCGGCCGCGCAGATCCACCGCATCTTCGAGCTGGCCCGGGAATACGACGCCGACATCGACATGCATGTCGACAGCGGGTCGTCCGCCGCGCATCTGGATACGCGGCTGGTCTGCGAGCTGACGGAGAAGTACCGCTGGGGTGGCCGCGTCGCTTGCGGCCACCTGACCAAGCTGTCCGTCATGCCGCTGCCGGAACTGGACGAGATGGCGAAGCGCATGGCGGATGCCGGCGTGGCGCTGACCGTGCTGCCGGCGACCGACCTGTATCTTGGTGGGCGGGACCGCGACCACCGGGTGGAGCGCAGCGTGGCGGATGCCAACCGGCTGCACCGGCTCGGCGTCACCTGCTCGCTCTCCTCGAACAACATCCTCAACGCCTTCACCCCGATGGGCGACGGGCAGTTGATCCGCATGGCGAACCTCTATGCCAACGTCATCCAGCACGCCATGCCGGACGATCTGCACGACACCTGGGGCATGTTCACCGCGCACTCCGCCAGGCTGATGCGCCGCAAGGACTACGGCATCGCGGTGGGCAACCCGGCCGATTTGGTGCTGGTGGATGCGCCCGACCCGGTGGCGGCGATCCGCGAAGTGGCGCCGGTGCTGGCCGGCTGGAAGCGCGGCCGGCGTACCTTCACGCGCACGCCGGTGGTGCTACACAGGCCGCAATAATCAGGGGACTCGTCCATGGCCACCCGCCGCCTCGGCATCATCATGCACGGCGCCACCAGCCGGATCGGCACGACCCAGCACCTGCTGAACAGCCTGCTGCCGATCCGCGCCGAGGGCGGCCTGCCGCTTGCCAATGGCGATCGCCTCATGCCCGACCCGATCCTGGTCGGCCGCAGCGCGGACAAGCTGGCGGCGCTGGCCGCCCGGCTCGGCGTGGAACGCTGGACCACGGACCTCGATGCGGCGCTGGCCGACCCGGATGACGAGGTGTTCTTCGAATGCGCCTTCGGCGGCGGCCGCGTCGATCTGGCGAAGCGGGCACTGACCGCCGGCAAGCACATCCATCTGGAGAAGCCGGTCGCCGAGACGATGGCCGAGGTGCTCGACCTGCGCGACGCCGCCGAGGCCGCCGGCCGCAAGCACGCCGTGATGCAGGACAAGATCCACCTGCCCGGCCTGGTGAAGCTGAAGACCGTGCTGGGGCTCGGCACGCTTGGGCCGCTGCTGTCGATGAAGCTGGAATTCGGCTGGTGGGTCTTCGACGGCGAACACATCCCGGCGCAGCGGACATCGTGGAACTACAAGAAGGCGACGGGCGGCGGGCTGGTTTTGGATATGTTCCCGCACTGGCGCTACGTGATTGACCACCTGTTCGGCGCGCCGACCGCGCTGACCTGCCACATGCGCACCGCCCAGCCGAAGCGCTGGGACGAACGCCATGTGCCCTACGACGTGGACGTCGAGGATGAGGCGCGCGCCATCCTGGAATTCCCCGGCGGGCTGGTGGGGGAGGTCTTCTCCTCCTGGGCCACCCGCATCCGGCGCGACGACATGCTGGTGGTGACGGCGGAAGGCACCCAGGGCTCGGCGGTGGCGACGCTGCACCAGTGCTGGACGCAGTCGCTGGCCAATACGCCGAAGCCGGTCTTCCCGGTGCAGGCGCCGCAGACCATGGATTTCCGCAGCCAATGGGCGGAGGTGCCGGAGCTGGTGCCGTTCAAGAACAGCTACCGCCAGGCCTGGGAGGCGTATCTGCGCCATGTCGCGGAGGATGCGCCGAACACCGCCTCCCTGCTGCAGGCGGCACGCGGGCTGCAACTGATCGAGGCCTGCCACCGCAGCCACGCCGAACGCCGCTGGGTCGACCTGCCGGCGATGGAGGGTTGAGCATGTCGTCCGTCACCGATCGCCGCCGCAGCCTGCGCGCCATCCTCGAAGGCCCGGCCTGCATCCACCCGGGCTCGGTCTACGACCCGATGTCGGCCCGCATCGCCGAGGATCTCGGCTTCGAGCTCGGCATGTTCGCCGGCTCCACCGCTTCGCTCACCATCCTCGGCGCGCCGGACAACATCACCATCACGCTGTCGGAATTCGCCGACCAGTGCCGCCGCATCTGCCGCGCCGTGCGCCGCCTGCCGGTGCTGGTCGATGCCGACCACGGCTATGGCAATGCGCTGAACGCCATGCGCACGGTCGAGGAGGTGGAGACTGCCGGCATCGCCGGCATGACGCTGGAGGACACCGTCCTGCCGCGGACCTTCGGCGACGGCAAGGTCGCGCTGCTGAGCCTGGAGGAAGGGCTGGGCAAGGTGCGCGCCGCGCTCGCCGCACGCGATGATCCCGCCTTCTGCATCGTCGCCCGCACCAGCGCGGTCAACGTCACCGGCCTGGCCGATGCGGTGGAGCGCACCAAGGCGTACACCGCCAGCGGCGCCGACGCGCTGTTCTACACCGGCATCACCAGCCCGGCCGAGCTGGACGCGATCTTCGCCGTGGCGACCAAGCCGATCATCCTCGGCGGCGCCGACGGGCCGGAGCTGAGCGACCGCGGCTTTCTCGCGGCCCGCGGCGTGCGCATCGCGCTCCAGGGCCACCAGCCGATCATGGCGGCGCAGCGCGCGGTGTTCGAGACACTGCGGGCGCTGCGCGACGGCACGCCACCGAAGCAACTGGCCGGCCTGCCGGACAAGGAATTGATGCCGCGCGTCACCCGCGACGGCGACTACAAGCGCTGGACGAAGGACTTCCTGGGCGGCGCGTGACGGAGGAAACGACGATGAGCAACGAACCCGAAAGCCCCTTCCTCACGCTGCATGAATTCGTCAAGGAGGCGAAGTCGCGGTTGAGCCCGGGCAACTGGGACTACCTAGTCGGCGCGACCGAGACCGAGACGACGATGATGCGCAACCGCGCTGCCATCGATTGCTGGGCCTTCCGCCCGCGCGTGCTGCGCGACGTATCGTCCATCGACGTCTCCGGCCGCTTCCTTGGCCGCACCATCACCCTGCCGGTGATGCTGGCGCCGGTGGGCGGGCTGGAGAATTTCGACCCCGAAGGCGGCGCACCTGCCGGCCGCGCCACCACCGCCTATGGCGTGCCGATCATGGTCTCCTCCGTCTCCATGCCCGGCCTGAAGCCGATGGCGGAGGCGACGGCGGGCGGCCTCAAGGTCTTCCAGCTCTATGTCCGCGGCGATTTCGACTGGATCTGCGGCATCACCCAGCAGGCGATCGACGCCGGCTACGACGCCTTCTGCATGACGGTCGACACCGCCATCTACAGCCGGCGCGAACGCGATATCGCCAAGCGCTTCGTCAAGCCCTGGCGGACCCGCGCCACCGGCCAGCATTTCCAGGCGGCGCTGAACTGGGGCGACGTGAAGCGCTGGAAGCAACGCTTCCCCAACACGCCGCTCGCCCTGAAGGGCATCGCCACCGCCGAGGATGCGGCGATCGCCGTCGAGCACGGTGTCGAGGTCGTCTATGTCTCCAACCACGGCGGCCGCCAACTCGACCACGGTCGCGGCGCGATGGCGGTCCTGCCGGAGGTGGTGAAGGCCGTCGATGGCCGCGCCAAGGTCTGGATGGATGGCGGCATCAGCCGCGGCACCGACATCGTCAAGGCGATCGCGCTGGGCGCCGAGCTGGTCGGCATCGGGCGCCTCTATTGCTACGCGCTGGCCGCCGCCGGTGAGGCTGGCGTGGCGCAGATGCTGCGGCTGCTGGAGACCGAGGTGCATGAGGTGCTCGGCCTGCTCGGCGTCACCGCCTTCGGGCAGCTGGATGGCAGCTACCTGCATCCGGTGGCGCCGATCGTGCAGCCGCACGTCCACAGCGCCTTCCCGCTGACCAACCTGACCGACCCCGGCTACCGCTGAGGTCGGTCAGGCACCGGCCGATACTCAGTCCTTCGGCTTGCCGGCGATGATGGCGCCGGACAGCGTCTCGGGGTTGCGCTCCCACCAGCGGCCGGCATCGACCCAGGTGAGGAAGTCGAGCACGGCGCGGTTGAAGGCGTCCGGGTCTTCGATGTTCATGGTGTGGCCGCAGCGCGGCATCACCAGCAGGGCGGCGGTGCTGATCACCCGCTTGAGGTAGAGGCTGGCCTCCAGGGTCGGATCGTCCTCGTCCCCGGCGATGACGAAGGTCGGCAGCTTCATCCGGCGGAACTGGTCCTCCAGCTCGAACAGGCTCGGCCGCTCGCGCTGCACGCCGCGCATGGTCAGCACGGCGCCGTCGGTGTCGTGCTCGGCCAGCTGCGACATGAACTCGGCGTAGCCGCGCGGGTCCTTCTCCTCGAAGACCAGGCGGGTCGGGCCGCGGCCATAGGTCTTGGCCATCTTCCACATGCCTTCGGCGGCGATGCGGTCGGCGGTGGCGTCGATCTCGGCGCGGAACTGGTCGCGCTTGCCGGGGGCGGCGCCGTAGCCGACGCCGGCGGCGGTCAGGCTGCGCGCGAGGTGCGGATGCCGCAGGCCGAGGTGCAGCGTGGCGAAGGCACCCATCGAGAGCCCGACCACATGCGCCGGCGCCAGGTCCAGCCCCGTGATGACCGCGGCGATGTCGTCCGTCGCCCGGGCCTGCGAATAGGCGGCGCCGTCATGCGGCACCGCGGACGGCGGGTAGCCGCGGGCATTGAAGGCGATGCAGCGGTAGCGCCGGGCGAAGAAGCGCATCTGCGGCTCCCACGCGCGCAGGTCGCCGGCATATTCATGGACGAAGACCAAGGGCGTTCCGGTGCCGGCCTCCTCGTAGTAGAGATCAACCCCGTCATCCGTCGTCACCACCGGCATCGCCGTGCATCCCCCTGATCAGGATGGCAAGGCTACAGGCCGCTTGCGGCCCCCGGAAGCCCGGCCTGCACGAATTGCATGGCTCGGATCGGGCAGGGGGGTTCAAAGGGGACCCAGTTGGTCCTATTTGATCGGAGCGAAGGGGACGGTGCCGTGCTGAGGCTCTCGAAGCTCACCGATTACGCCGTGGTGGTCATGGCCCGGCTGGCGCTGGATGGCGCTGGCCCTGCCGGCCATGTGCAGACCGCGCCTGGTCTCGCCGGCGCGACCGGCATCGCCGAGCCCACTGTGGCCAAGGTGCTCAAGATGCTCGGCACCGCCGGCCTGGTGGAGGGTGTCCGTGGCGCCCGCGGCGGCTACCGGCTGACCCGTCCGCTGCCGGCGGTGCCGCTCTCCGATGTCATCGTCGCGGTGGATGGGCCGATCGCGCTCACCGCCTGCGTCGATGGCGGCGTCGGGTCCTGCGAGGCGGAGGGCATCTGCGCCGTCCGCGGCCGCTGGGACCCGGTGAACGATGCCATCCGCAAGGCGCTGTCCGGGATCACCATCGCCGACCTGGCGGGCCCGGCGCATTGCCCTGCCGTCCGGGCGACCGCCCACCTCGCCCCCATGCTTGCCGAATAGGACCGCGCATGCCCGCAGTCACCGAGACGATCGATGCCGTCCAGTCCGTCACCGAAGGCGGCTACAAATGGGGCTTCGAGACGGATATCGAGATGGAGTTCGCCCCGAAGGGGCTGAACGAGGACATCGTCCGGTTCATCTCCGCCAAGAAGAAGGAGCCATCCTGGCTGCTGGAGTGGCGGCTGAAGGCCTTCGCCATCTGGCAGAAGATGGAGGAGCCGCTCTGGGCCGCGGTGAAGTACCCGCCGATCGACTACCAGGACGCCTACTACTACGCCGCGCCGAAGGCCGGGCCGAAGTCGCTCGATGAGGTCGATCCCGAGCTGCTGAAGACCTACGCCAAGCTCGGCATCCCGCTGAAGGAGCAGGCCTTCCTGGCCGGCGTCGAGGGTGCCGGCGACTCGGCGGCCGATGCGCGCATGCCGATCGCCATCGACGCGGTGTTCGACAGCGTTTCCGTTGCCACCTCCTACAAGGAGCGCTTAGGCAAGGAGGGCATCATCTTCTGCTCGATCAGTGAGGCGGTGCAGACGCACCCCGAGCTGATCCGGCAATACCTGGGCACCGTGGTGCCGCAGGGCGACAATTTCTACGCGGCGCTGAACAGCGCGGTCTTCACCGATGGCAGCTTCGTCTACATCCCGAAGGGGGTGCGCTGCCCGATGGAGCTGAGCACCTATTTCCGTATCAATGCCAAAAGCACCGGGCAGTTCGAGCGCACGCTGATCATCGCCGATGAGGGCAGCACGGTCTCCTACCTGGAAGGCTGCACCGCGCCGATGCGGGACGAGAACCAGCTGCACGCGGCGGTGGTGGAACTCGTCGCGCTGGACGATGCCAAGATCAAGTACAGCACGGTGCAGAACTGGTACCCCGGCGACGCCGAGGGCAAGGGCGGCATCTACAACTTCGTCACCAAGCGGGCGCAGTGCCGCGGTGCGCGCAGCAAGGTGAGCTGGACGCAGGTGGAGACCGGCTCGGCCATCACCTGGAAGTATCCCTCCTGCGTGCTGCTCGGCGATGACAGCGTCGGCGAATTCTACAGCGTGGCGATCACCAACAACTACCAGCAGGCGGATACCGGGACCAAGATGATCCATGTCGGCAAGCGCACGACATCGACCATTGTCTCCAAGGGCATCTCCGCCGGCCATGGCCAGAACACCTATCGCGGTCTGGTGCGCGTGGCGCCGACGGCCTCCGGCGCGCGCAACTTCACCCAGTGCGACAGCCTGCTGATCGGCGACCAGTGCGGGGCGCATACGGTGCCCTATATCGAGAACCGCTGCATGACGGCGAAGACCGAGCATGAGGCGACGACCAGCCGCATCGCCGAGGACCAGCTGTTCTATTGCCGCCAGCGCGGCATGACCCAGGAGGAGGCCGTCGGCCTCATCGTCAACGGCTTCTGCCGCGAGGTGCTGAAGGAACTCCCGATGGAGTTCGCAGTCGAGGCGCAGAAGCTCCTGCAGATTTCGCTCGAGGGGAGCGTCGGCTGATGTTGCGTATTGAAGGTTTGACCGCCGAGATCGACGGCAAGCATATCCTCAAGGGGATCGACCTCGAAGTGCCGTCCGGCGAGATCCACGCCATCATGGGCCCGAACGGCTCGGGCAAGTCGACGCTGTCCTACGTGCTCTCGGGCCGCGAGGGCTACGAGATCACCGGCGGCAGCGTGACCTTCGAGGGCCGGGACCTGCTGGCGATGGAGCCGGAGGAGCGCGCGGCGGCCGGGCTGTTCCTGGCGTTCCAGTATCCGGTGGAACTGCCCGGCGTCGGCAATGCGCTGTTCCTGCGCACCGCGCTGAACGCCATCCGCAAGGGCCGCGGCGAGCCGGAGCTGGACGCCATGCAGTTCCTCAAGCTGGCGCGGGAGCGGCTGCGCGCGCTGCAGATCTCCGACGAGATGCTGAAGCGCGGCGTGAACGTGGGCTTCTCCGGCGGCGAGAAGAAGCGCAACGAGGTGCTGCAGATGGCGCTGCTGCAGCCGAAGCTCGCCATCCTGGACGAGACCGACAGCGGGCTCGACATCGATGCGCTGAAGATCGTCTCGGATGGCGTCAACGCGCTGCGTGGCCCCGGCTTCTCCGCCCTGGTCATCACCCATTACCAGCGCCTGCTGGACTACATCGTGCCCGACCGGGTGCATGTGCTGATGGGCGGCCGCATCGTGCAGTCCGGCGGGCCGGAGCTGGCGAAGCAGCTCGAGGAAACCGGCTACGCCTCGGTGCAGGCCGCGGCATGACGGCACACGTCACCGGCGCCGCCGGCTTCCTGCACCGCTTCGACGGGCTGCGCGCGCGGCTGCCCGGCGCGCGGCTGCCCTGGCTGCAGGCGCTGCGCGAACAGGCGGCGGAGGCCTTCCGCGTCCAGGGCTTCCCGACGCGGCGTGTCGAGGCCTGGAAATACACCGACCTGCGCCAGGTCGCCGATATCGGCTTCGACGAGCCGTTGAGCCTGGTCGATTCCGCGCCGGTCCTGCCGCCGCTTCATGGCAGCGCGCGCGTGGTCTTCGTCGATGGCCGCAGCCGGCCCGACCTGTCCTCGCTCGACGGCGTCGCCTATGGCGTGGAAAGCCTGGCGGCGACCTTGCCGGCGCAGGAAGGCCGGCTCGGCGCGCTGGCGCGGCCGCTGGAACAGCCGATGGCCGCCCTCAACACCATGCTGTTCGAGGATGGGCTGGTCATCACCGTGCCGGCCGGCATGGCCGGCGGCGTGCTGGACCTCGTCTCGCTCGGCACGTCGCTGGAACGGCCGGAGGCCTTCCACCCGCGCCACCTGATCCGGCTGGAAGCCGGTGCCAGCCTGACCCTGATCGAGACCGCCACCGGCCCCGCGGGCGCCCGCTACCTGCACAACCCGGTCTTCGAGATCGAGATCGGCATCTGCGCGACGCTGACCCATGCGCGCATCCAGCAGGAGGCAACCCGGGCCTACCAGCTTGCCACGGTCTATGCGCGAGTCGAGAAGGCCGGCACCTACGACAATTTCACGCTGAATGCCGGCGGCAAGCTGGTGCGGAACGAGATCCACACGATCCTCGCCGGTCCCGCGGCGACCTGCCACATGAACGGCGCGCAGCTGCTGCGGGACGGCCAGCATGCCGACACCACCACGGTGCTGGACCATGCGGCGCCCGACTGCGCCAGCCGGCAGACCTACAAGACGGTGCTGATGGGCAAGTCGCGCGGCGTCTTCCAGGGCCGCATCCATGTGCATCAGGTCGCGCAGCGGACCGATGGCTACCAGATGAACCAGGCACTGCTGCTCTCGCCCGAGGCCGAGATCGACAGCAAGCCGCAGCTGGAGATCTATGCCGATGACGTGAAGTGCAGCCATGGCGCGACAGTCGGCCAGATCGACGCCGACCAGCTGTTCTACCTCCGCGCCCGCGGCATCCCGGAAGCCCGCGCGCGGTCGATGCTGGTGGAGGCCTTCCTGACCGAGGCGGTCGAGGGCGTGCAGGACGAGACGGCGCGCGCCGCGCTGGGTGCCGCGGTGACCGGCTGGTGGGAGGTTGCGGCGTGAGCTTCGACGTCCAGCGAATCCGGCAGGACTTCCCGATCCTGTCGCAGAGCATCCGCGGCAAGCCGCTGGTGTTCCTCGACAGCGGCGCGAGCGCGCAGAAGCCGCGCGCGGTGATCGACGCCATGGTCCGCTGCATGGAGGAGCGCTACGCCAACGTCCACCGCGGCGCCTACTTCCTGAGCGAGGCGGCGACCGAAGCCTATGAGGCGGCGCGCGGCGCTGTGGCGCGCTTCATCAATGCTCCCGACCCGCGCGAGATCATCTTCACCGCCAACAGCACCATGGCGATGAACCTGGTCGCCCATAGCTGGGGCAGGGGCGTGATGCAGCCCGGCCAGGCCGTGCTGATCTCCGAGATGGAGCACCACGCCAACATCGTCCCGTGGCAGATGCTGCGCGACGACCGCGGCATCGAGCTGCGCGTCGCCCGGGTGACCGATGCCGGCGAGCTCGACATGGACGACGTCGCCGCCAAGCTGGCGGACGGCAAGGTCGGGCTGGTCGCCATCACCCATATGTCCAACGTGCTGGGCACGGTGACCCCGGCCGAGCGCCTGGTCCGCATGGCCCACGACGCCGGCGCGAAGATCCTGTTCGACGGCTCGCAGGCCGCGGTGCACCGCCGCGTCGACATGCAGGCGCTCGGCGCCGATTTCTATGCCTTCACCGGCCACAAGCTGTATGGCCCCACCGGCATCGGCGTGCTCTGGGCGCGGCTGGAGCACCAGGAGCGCATGCCGCCCTTCCTCGGCGGCGGCGACATGATCTCCATGGTCACGCTCGAACGCTCCGAATGGGCGCCGCCGCCGGCCAAGTTCGAGGCTGGGACGCCGGCGATCGTCGAGGCGATCGGCCTGCACGCCGCCATCGACTACGTCACCGCCATCGGCATGCCGGCCGTCGAGGCGCATGAGCGCGCGCTGGTCGACCACGCCATGCGCCGGCTGTCGGATATCGAAGGCCTGGCGCTGCTCGGCCGGGCGCAGGATCGCGGCGGGGTCTTCGCCTTCTCGCTCGACAACGCGCATGCGCACGACCTGGCGACGCTGCTGGATCGCGCCGGCATCGCCGTCCGCGCCGGGCGGCATTGCGCCGAGCCGCTGCACACCCGCTTCGGCGTGGAAGGCGGCACCGTCCGCGCCAGCTTCGGCCTCTACACCACCGAAGGCGAGGTCGACTACCTGGCGGAGGCCCTGACCAAGGCGCGGGAGTTCTTTTCCTGATGTTCGATGACCTGCGCGACCTCTACCAGGAGGTCATCCTCGACCACGGCCGCAAGCCGCGGAATTTCCGCCGGCTGGAGGATGCCGACCGCACCGCGCGCGGCGACAACCCGATGTGCGGCGATAGGCTGGAGCTGTTCCTCAAGCTCGGCGCCGATGGCTCCATCGCCGATGCTGCCTTCCAGGGCCGCGGCTGCGCCATCTCCACCGCCAGCGCCTCCCTGCTGACGGAGACGGTGAAGGGCAAGTCGGCCGCGCAGGCGCAGGCGCTGTCCGACACCTTCCGCGCCCTGGCGATGACCGGCACCTGCCCCGATTGCGGCGCCGACCTCGCCGATGAGATGGAGCGGCTGCAGCCGCTATCCGGCGTGCATGAATTCCCCAGCCGGGTGAAATGCGCCACGCTCGCCTGGCACACCCTCAACGCCGCCCTCGACGGCACCAGCAAGGAGGCGAGCAGTGAGTGACGACGCCGCCACGACGCCCGCCCTGCACGGCGCCTGGACGCCGGATGGCGAGGCCCCGCCGCCCGCCCCGAAGGTGAGCGAGGACGCGGTCATCACCATGCTGAAGACCGTCTTCGACCCGGAGATCCCCGTCGACATCTACGAACTCGGCCTGATCTACGCGGTCGAGATCGAGGATGACGGCAAGGTCAAGGTCGAGATGACGCTGACCACCCCCTCCTGCCCCTCGGCCCAGGAATTGCCGAGCCAGGTGGAGGAATCGGTCCGCATGGTCGCCGGCGTCACCGATGTCGAGGTCGAGGTCGTCTGGGATCCGCCCTGGGACCAGGGGCGGATGAGCGAAGATGCCCGCCTCGCCCTGAACATGTACTGAGCCCGGAGGGCCCATCGAGATGAGCACCACCGCCACCCCGCCGGCCCGCGTGAAGCGCGCCCTGCCGCCGCTGATGGCCTTGACCGAGGGCGCCGCCGAGCGACTGCGCGGCCTCTATGCCGCCGGCGAGGCCGGGCGCCTGCTGCGGATCGGCGTCAAGACCAAGGGCTGTTCGGGCCTGTCCTACGACCTGTCCTGGGTGGACGGGCCGCAGAAGGGCGATGAGAGCGTGACCGACAAGGGCGTCACCGTCCTTGTCGACAGCAAGGCCAGCCTGTTCCTGATCGGCACGGTGATGGATTACGAGGTCAAGGCGATGTCCGCCGGCTTCACCTTCACCAACCCGAACGAGAAGGGGCGGTGCGGCTGCGGCGAGAGCTTTCACGTGTGAGCCTGCTCGCTGCCGCTTGATGCGGCAGTAATGAAACCCGGGATACCCTCCGCTGCTCATTCCCCATGAATGCGCGGCGGAGGGTTGGGTGCGTCTTGCAATCTTCGGTGTTCTGTGCGGCCTCACCCTCTCGGTCCCCGCCCTTGCCGAGGGCAGCGGCCCCCGGATCCGTGCGGGGGAAGGCATTGGCGGGCTGCTCAGTGAGTTCCGGGTCGGCGGCCTCTGGCACGACCTCGGCGCGAAGGAGAGCAGCGCCGCCCTCAATGGGGAAATCCTGTTCGTCAGCCCGGTCCCGGGCAGGCTTACCGCCGGGATCGATCCGGTCTGGCGGTGGCTGCTGGAACCGCGCCCGCATCTCGGCTTCACCGCCAACCTCGAAGGCAAGACCAACAAGGGCTATGCCGGCCTGACCTGGACCGCGATGGTGGCGCGGGACGTCTGGCGCCCGGGCGATGGCGTCCGCTTCGGCATCCTGTTGGGCGGCTCGGTCAATGACGGCAAGCACGATTCCCGGCTGAGCGACCGCAAGGATCTCGGCGGCAACCTGCTGTTCCATGTCGGTGCCGAGGTCGGCTACCAGGTCGACCGCAACCTCTCCGTCTCCGTCTTCATCGACCACGACTCCAATGGTGGCACGGCGAACCGGAACCAGGGCCTCAACAGCCTCGGCCTCCGGCTCGGCTACGCGCTGTAGGCGGCGCCGCCGAACCTCAGGCGACGCCGGCCTGCAGCAGCGCGTGCATGTGCAGCGCGCCGACGGGCCGGTTGCCGTCCAGCGCCACCAGCACGGAGATCTTGCGGTGGTTCATCTCGGTCAGCGCGGCGCTGGCCAGCATTTCCGGCACCGTCGTGTGCGGATCGCGCGTCATCAATTCGGTCGCCGTGCGGGCCATGATGTCGGGCGCCATGTGACGCCGCAGGTCGCCATCGGTGATGATGCCGGCCAGCCCGCCGGCGGCATCGACGACGATGGCGCAGCCCAGGCTGTGCCCGGTCATCGCCACGATCACGCCGCCCATGCCCAATTCCTCCCGCACCAGCGGCAGGTCGGGTGCGCGCTTCATCAGGTCGCCCACGGTCAGCAATTGCGCGCCAAGCTTCCCGCCCGGGTGGAATTGGTGGAAATGCGCCGGGGTGAAGCCGCGCTTCTCCAGCAGCGCCATGGCGATGGCATCGCCCAGCGCGAGCTGGATGGTGGTGGAGGTGGTGGGGGCGAGGCCATGCGGGCAGGCCTCCTCCACCTTCGGCAGGATCAGCGGGACGTCGGCCGCCCGGCCCAGCGCGCTATTGCCGCCCGCGGTGATGGCGACCAGCGGCACGCGGTGGCGACGCGAATAATGGATGATGTCGCGCAGCTCCGCCGTCTCGCCGGACCAGGACAGCGCCAGGATCACGTCGCCCGCGGTGACCATGCCGAGATCGCCATGGCTGGCCTCGGCCGGGTGCAGGAAGAAGCAGGGCGTGCCGGTGGAGGCGAGGGTCGCGGTGATCTTGCCGCCCACATGGCCGCTTTTCCCCATGCCGGTGACGATCAGGCGGCCCTGCGCGGCATGGATGGTCTCCACCGCACGGACGAAATTCGCGCCCAGCGGGCCATCCATCGCCGCCAGCAGCTCGTCCAGCCCGGCGCGCTCGACCTCCAGCGTGTGGCGGCCGGCGGCCTGGATGGCATCGGCATCGGCCGGGCCGTGGCGCAGGGCGGCGTTGGCGAGCTGCGCGTTCATGCCGGAACCCCGTCGCGCGGCGCCAGCAGACGCCGCGCCTTCTCCAGATCCGCCGGGGTATCGACCCCGAGCGGCACCTCATCCACTTCCATCGCATCGATCCGCATGCCGGCCTCCAGCGCGCGGAGCTGTTCCAGCTTCTCCCGCAGCTCGAGCGGCGAGGGCGGAAGTGCCACGAAGCGCGCCAGCGCGCTGCGCCGCCAGGCATAGAGGCCGATATGGTGCCAGAGCGGCCCCTCGCCCCAGGGCGCGGTGGCGCGGGTGAAGTACAGCGCCCGGTGCCGCCCGCCGCCGAGCGACGTGCCGATGAACTTCACCACCTGCGACGCGGTGCGGTCGGCCTCGTCGTCAATCGCGGCGATCAGCGTCGCGAGCGCCACCTCCGGCTCCGCCATCGGCACCAGGGACGCCCTGACCGCGGCGGGGGAGATGGTCGGCAGGTCGCCCTGGACATTGACCAGCACGTCGTGCCGGCCGTCCGGGTCGAGCCGGCCCAGCGCCTCGAAGATGCGGTCGGAGCCGGAGAGGTGGTGCTCCCCGGTCATCACCGCGGTGCCGCCATGGTCCCGGATGGCGTCCGCGATGGCCTGCGTGTCGGTGGCGACGGCGACGGCGCCGACATCGGCCTCCTGCGCCCGCTTCAGGACATGGACGATCATCGGCAGGCCGTGGATGTCGAGCAGCGGCTTGCCGGGCAGCCGGGTGCTGGCCATCCGTGCCGGGATCAGGACCAGCGGGTTCATGCCGGCAGCACGATCCGCCGCGCCTTCGCCACCGCGTCGAAGGCCATCAGATCCTCGATCAGGCCTGGGAAGTCGCGCAGCGCGATCATGTTCGGCCCATCGGAGGGTGCCCGCTCCGGCGCCTCATGCGTCTCGATGAACAGGCCGGCGACGCCCACCGCCACCGCAGCGCGGGCGAGGACGGGGACGAATTCGCGCTGCCCGCCGGAGGACCCGCCGAGCCCGCCCGGCTGCTGCACCGAATGCGTCGCGTCGAAGATCACCGGCGCGCCCATCGCCGCCATCTGCGGCAGGCCGCGCATGTCGGTGACCAGGGTGTTGTAGCCGAAACTCGTCCCCCGCTCGGTCGCCAGCACGTTCGGGTTGCCCGATCCGGTGACCTTGGCGATGACGTTTTTCATGTCCCAGGGCGCCAGGAACTGGCCCTTCTTGATGTTGACGACACGCCCGGTCTCGGCGGCGGCCACCAGCAGGTCGGTCTGCCGGCAGAGGAAGGCGGGGATCTGCAGGATGTCCACCACCTCCGCCACCGGGGCGCAATGGCCGGGCTCGTGCACGTCGGTCAGCACGGGCAGGCCGAAGCGCTGCTTGATCTCGGCAAACACCGCCATGGCGCCGGCCATGCCGATCCCCCGCGCGCCGGACAGGGAGGTGCGGTTGGCCTTGTCGTAGGAGGCCTTGAAGACCAGCCCGATGCCGAGCCGCTGCGCGATGCCCCGCAGCGCCTCTGCCATCTCCAGCGCATGGGCGCGGCTTTCCATCTGGCAGGGGCCGGCGATCAGGCTGATCGGCGCGTCATTGGCGAAGCGGACATCGCCGGCGGTGACGACGGGGGAGGGGGCCATCGGTATGCTGTTCGTCATCACGTACCGGAATCCGGTCCGTCCGGACCGGGCCTCCGCCTTTCAAGTGAGGGCCGTGTTCGGGGCCAGTATAGCAGGCCGGCGGCGGCGTGCGGCAGTCGCCGGCGCCCGCCTGGCCTCAGGCCGCCATCCGGTCGATCCGGTCGCGCAGCTTGTACCACTCGCCGATGAAGGGGAGCACCCAGTTCGGGTTGCCGGAATAGAAGGGCCGGGTCGGGAAGGGCAGGCCATCCAGCGCGAAGCGGGCATTGGCCGCGCCGGCCAGCTTCAGCGCGACATTGTGCCCCAGCCAGGTCGCCATCGCCACGCCGCTGCCCTGGCAGCCGGCGGCGTAGTGGATGCCGCGCTCGGCGCCGATATGCGGCAGATGGTCGAAGGTGAAGGCGACATGCCCGGTCCAGGCATGGGTGATGCGGGTGTCCTTCAGCTCCGGGAAGCAGGCGGTCATGTAGGCGTGCAGGGCGGGCGCGGTCTGTTCCGCCGTCGCCGCGCGGAAGCTGGCGCGGCCGCCCCAGAGCACGCGCTTGCCGTCCGGGCTGGGGCGGAAATAGTTCAGCACCCGCTTGCTGTCGGAGATCATCCGCCGGCCGGGAAACAGCCGGTCGATCACCGCCTCGCCCAATTCCTCCGTGGCGATGATGTAGCTGTTGAGCGGCACCAGGCGGCGCGCCAGCCAGGGCAGGGCGGTGCCCCGCTTGTCGAGCGAATAGCCGTTGGTCGTCACCAGCACCGCATCGGCCGCGACCTCGCCGCGGTCGGTGGCGATGCGGAAGCCGCCCGGGCCTTCGCTAATGCCCTGCACCCGCACGCCATCCACCAGCCGCGCCCCGGCGCGTTCCGCCGCCGCGGCCAGGCCGCGGGCATACTTGCCCGGATGCAGGCTGCCGGTCGCCGCGACCTTCATGCCGCCATGGTAGTGGTCGCTGCCCAGGACCTCCCGCTGCCGCTCCTTCGGCACCATGGCGGTGGGCAGGCCGGTGATCTCCGCCAGGCTGTCGGCCCGCCGCGCCATCGCCGCGTAATGGCCGCGCGACCAGGCGGCGGAGAAGCGCCCGCAGCGGACATAGTCGCAGTCGATGCCTTCGCGGGCGATGGTCTCCTCGATGAAGGGCAGGCTGGCCGCGGCGGTGGTGGTGATCGCGTGCGCCTGCTCCGCGCCGAAGGCCTTTTCCAGCCCGGCGCCCGCCACCTTCAGCCCGCCCGAGACCATGCCGCCGTTGCGCGAGGAGGCGCCCCAGCCGATTCGCTCGGCATCCAGCACCACCGCCTGCTGGCCCAGCCGCTGCAGCGTCAGCGCGGCCGAGAGCCCAGCATAGCCGCCGCCCACCACCACAACCGGGGCGCGGTCCGGCAGCGTCGCGTCGCGCTGCGGCGGCTCGGCTGCCTCCCACCACCAGGGGCTGGTCTTGAACCCGGGGGCGAGCAGCGGATGAGTCATGCCTTGGGGTTTCCCATCGGGGCGGGGATGCGCTTTGATGCGCGACGGGAGAGGTTCACGCCGGCGGGCACCGACCGCAAGAGGGGACCCATGCAGACATTCCAGCAGGATTGCGTCGACCTGGCGCAGGAACTCCATGCCCGCGGCCGCCTGCCGCGCCGCGGCCTGATCCAGGCGTTGGCGGCGCTCGGCGTGCTTGGCGCCGGCGAGGCGCGGGCCCAGGCCGGGAAGCCGCTGGTCATGGTCAACTGGGGCGGCCTGGCCAACCAGGGCTTCGGCAATTTCTACGGCGCGCCCTTCGTCGCCGAGACGCCGGGCGCGACGGTGGTGCAGGACAGTACCGGCCCCTCCACCGGGCGCATCCGCAGCATGGTGGAAAGCGGCCGGGTCACCTGGGACCTTTGCGACAGCTCCGCCAGCGGCGCCAACCTGCTCGGCAAGCTCGGCCTGGCGACCAAGGTGGATTACGGGATCGTCGACCGCGGCAACGTGATCGGCCCCGGCTTCGCGCTGGACTACGGCGCCGCGCCCTATTCCTTCAGCTCCGTGCTGGTCTACGACAGCGCGAAATTCCCGACCCCGCCCACCTCCTGGGCGGATTTCTGGGACACCAGGCGCTTCCCCGGCACGCGGCTGCTGCGGCGCGATGCGACCTGCACGCTGGAAGCGGCGATGATGTCGCTGGGCACCGCGCCGGGCGCGCTCTACCCGGTCGACCTCCGCGCCGGCCTCAAGCGGGTGCTGGAGCTGCGGAAGAACCTGGTCTTCTGGACCAATGGCTCGGAGAGCGAGCAGCTGATGCGCACCGGGGAGGCGGTGATGGGCCAGATCTGGCACACCCGCGCCAGCGTGCTGGAGAAGGAAACCAACGGCCGCCTCAAGTTCATCTGGAACCAGGGCGTGCTGCAGCCGGGCATCTTCGTCATCCCCAAGGGCAATCCGGGCGGCGAGCTGGCGCAGCGGCTGCTGGCCAGCATGCTGGCGAAGCCGGAGCCGCAGGTGGGTCTGCTCGGCCTGCTGGGCAACGGCCCGACCAACCCGAAGGCGGCGGCGATGGTCCCGGCGGAGCTGAAGCGCTTCAACCCGACCGACCCGGCGAATGAGGCGCAGCAGGTGGTGATCAACGGCACCTGGTGGGGCGACAATTACCAGTCCGCCAACCAGGAATTCCTCGACGCGGTCACCGGTTGATCTGGCCCGCTTCCTGCTAGATCGGCAGGAGAGGTGCCGATGCGCAATCGCCGCGTGATGGTCGTGAAATCGGGCGGGGCGCAGGCCCTCGTCGAATGGCGGGCCTGCTTCGCCGCGCTCGATCCCGGCCTGGAGATCGTCGACTGGGAGACCGCGCTGCAACGGCGCGACGCGATCGACTATGCCCTGGTCTGGGACCCGGAGCCGGGCGGCCTGGCCACCATGCCACGGCTGCGGGTGATCTTCGGCTCCGGCGCCGGGGTGGATGGCATCCTGCTCGACACCGCCCTGCCGGCGGGGGTGCCGATCGTCCGCATGGCGATCCCCGAGGCGACGCAGCGGATGGGGGAGTTCTGCTGCTGGGCGGCGCTGTCGCTGCTGCGCGACGCGCGGCGCCTGGCGATCGCCCAGGCGGCGCGGGACTGGGATTATTTCGAGGCGCCGCATCGCGCCGACCAGCGCACCGTCGGCATCCTGGGGCTGGGCGCGATGGGCACACGCTGCGCCGAGATGCTGCGGGCGATCGGTTTTCCGGTGATCGGCTGGTCGCGCACGCCGAAGGACGTGCCGGGCGTGGAAAGCTTCGCCGGCGCCGACGCGCTGCCCGGCTTTCTCGCGCGCAGCGACATCCTCGTCTCCCTGCTGCCGGCGACGCCGGAGACGCGGCACATCATCCGCGCCGAGACCCTGGCGCTGCTGCCGCCGGGCGCCGGCTATATCGGCATCGGCCGCGGCATGCAGCACCGGCTGGACGACATCCGCGCCGCACTCGACAGCGGGCAGCTCGGCGGCGCGGTGCTGGACGTGTTCGAGCCGGAGCCGCTGCCGGCCGACCACCCGCTCTGGGCGCACCCCAAGGCGATCATCACGCCGCATGTCGCCAGCCTGCCGAGCCGCGCGGAGCGCGCCGGCTTCGTCGCCCGCAGCATCGCCGCCTTCGAGCGCGGCGAGGCGCTGCCCAACCTGTTCGACCCCGCGCGAGGCTACTGACATGGCACTGCCGCCGCCCCCGGTCCGCCCTGACCCCGACCACATTCCGACCGAGCGCGAATTGCGTGAGGACCTCGCCGCCGCCTACCGGCTGGTGGCGCTGTACGGCATGACCGACCTGGTCTTCACCCACCTCTCGGTCCGCTTGCCCGGTGCCGGCCACCGCTTCCTGGTCAACCCCTACGGCATGCTGTTCGAGGAGATCACCGCCAGCAGCCTGGTGGAGGTGGATGCCGAGGGCGCGCCGGCGCAGCCGACCGCCTGGCCGGTGAACCCGGCCGGCTTCGTCATCCATTCGGCGGTGCATCGCGGCCGGGCCGATGCGGCCTGCGTCATGCACACGCACACCATCGCCGGCATGGCGGTGGCGGCGCAGCTCGGCGGGCTGCTGCCGCTGAACCAGATCTCGATGGAGTTCGATGGCCGCGTCGCGGTGCATGACTACGAGGGCGTCGCGGCGGATGACAACATGTCGGAGCGCGAGCGCTTCGTCGCCGATCTGGGCGACCGGCCCTGCATGATCCTGCGCCACCACGGGCTGCTGACGGTGGGTCGCAGCGTGGCCGAGGCTTTCTACTGGATGTGGTACCTGGAGCAGTCCTGCCGCATCCAGCTGGCAGCGCAGGCCGGCGGCGTGCCGCTGGCCATCCCGTCCCGCGGCACCGTCGAGCGCACCCGCGCGCAGTTCAGCACGGGCCCGACCAAGGGCTGGCTCCCCTGGCAGGCCCTCCGCCGCAGGCTGGACCGCGAACAGCCGGACTACAAGGAATGAGTGGCGCCGCCCACGCCCTGGAATTGCGTGGCCTGACCAAACGCTACGGCAGCTTCACCGCCGTCGACTCCGTCTCCCTCCGCGTCGAGCGCGGCCAGTTCCTCACCCTGCTCGGCCCCTCCGGCAGCGGCAAGACCACCATCCTGATGGCCATCGCCGGCTTCGTCGCACCCAGCGCCGGCGCAGTGCTGCTGGACGGCGCCGACATCACCGCGCTGCCGCCCGAACGCCGCGACTTCGGCATGGTGTTCCAGAGCTATGCGCTGTTCCCGCACATGACGGTCGCCGAGAACGTCGCCTTCCCCTTGCGGGTCCGCGGCCTGTCCCGCGCCGACCGCGACGCCCGCGTGCGCGCGACGCTCGACCTGGTGCAGCTTGCCGCCTTCGCCGAGCGCCGGCCCTCGCAGCTTTCGGGTGGCCAGCAGCAGCGCGTGGCGCTGGCCCGCGCGCTGGTCTTCGACCCGGCGCTGCTGCTGCTGGACGAGCCGCTCTCGGCGCTCGACAAGAAATTGCGCGCCGAATTGCAGGATGAGCTGAAGGCGCTGCACCGCCGCGTCGGCCGCACCTTCGTCAACGTGACGCATGACCAGGAGGAGGCGCTGTCGCTCTCCGACCAGGTCGCCATCCTGAACCACGGCCGCCTGGTACAGATGGGCGCGCCGGAGGCGCTGTACGAACGCCCGCGCACCCGCTTCGTCGCCGACTTCCTCGGCAAGTCCAACTTCCTCCGCGGCCGCGGCACGCTGCTGTCGCTGCGGCCGGAAAAGATCGCGCTGCTCTCGGACGGCGAGGCGGCGCCGCACGAGGCGGCCGGCACCATCGCCGCCTGGGCCTATCTCGGCGCTGGCTACAGCCTGGCGGTGCGGACGCCGGAGCATGGCGAGATCCGCGTCACGCTGCCCGCCTGGCGGGCGCCGATCGCGCCGCGCGAGGGCCTGCCGGTGCGGCTCGGCTGGGCCGCCGACGCCGCCGTGCCGGTTGAGGAGGATGCCGATGCCGCCTGAGGCAGCGGCCCTGCCGGCGGCCGCCGCGCCGCGCCCCGGCTGGGCGCTGCCGCGCGACGTCGGCTGGTATGCGCTGCTGCTGCCGGCCTTCCTGCTGATGTCGGTGATCTACGTCGCGCCGATCCTGCAGGTGTTGGCGATCTCGTTCACCGAGCCGACGCCCGGGCTCGGCAATTACGAACGGCTGCTCACCAGCATGGGCGTGCAGCGGGTGATCGAGACCACGCTGCGCATCTGCGTCATCACCACCGCGATCGCGCTGCTGCTGGGCTATGCGCTGGCCTATGTCATCGCGCTCGCCTCGCCGCGGGCGCAGCGCTGGTGGCTGCTGGGCGTGCTGCTGCCGCTGTGGATTTCGGTCCTGGTGCGCGCCTTCGCCTGGGTGACGCTGCTGCGCCGGCAGGGGCTGGTGAATGACGGGCTGATGTCGCTCGGCGCCATCGACGAACCGCTGAAGCTCGTGTGGAACGAGTTCGGCATCATCGTCGGCATGGTGCACTACATGGTGCCCTATGCCGTGCTGCCGATGCTGGCGGCGATGCGGGAGATCGACCCGCGCCTGCTGGCCGCGGCGCGCGGGCTGGGGGCTTCGCGCTTCACCGTGTTCTCGCGCGTCTTCCTGCCGCTGTCGGCGCCGGGGCTGATCGCGGCGGGTGTGCTGGTCTTCATCGTCACGCTCGGCTTCTACATCACCCCGGCGATCCTCGGCGGCGGCAAGACGCTGATGGCGGCGGAGTGGATCAAGATCCAGATCCTCGACCTGGTGCGCTGGGGCATGGGGGCGATGCTGGCGACGGTGCTGGTGGTGGCGATCCTGACGACGCTGGCGGTCTTCGCGCGGGTGGTGGACCTGCGGCGGGTGTTCGGGGGTGGGCGGTGATGCCGTCCGATGGTCGGAGCGCCGCAAGGCGCGGCGCGCTGAATCGGCCGGCGCCATGATGGGGGGTTATCCCGCCGGTCCGTTCGCCCGCACGCTCGCCTGGGCCACCATCCTCTACCTGCTGCTGCCGATCACCATCATCATCCCGGTCTCGCTCACCGACCGTCGCTATCTTTCCCTGCCGGAGCACGGCCTCAGCCTCCGCCACTACGCCAACCTGCTGGGCTCCGAGGCCTGGCTTTCGGCGATCGGGCAGAGTTTCTGGATCGCGCTCGCCTCCACCGCGATCGCGGCCGTCGCAGGCACGCTCTGCGCCATCGGCTGCTGGCGGATCGGCCGGCGCAGCACGGAAGCCGTGCGCGCCCTGATGCTGCTGCCGCTGATCATCCCGGCCATCGTCTACGCCATCGGCCTGTACCGCTGGTTCGGTACGTTGGACCTGCTGGACCGCTTCCTCGGCGTGACGCTGGCGCATGGCGTCACCGGCATCCCCTATGTGGTGATCACCGTCTCCACCGCGTTGGCCGCCTTCGACCCCAGGCTCGAACAGGCGGCGCGCGGCATGGGGGCCTCGCTGTCGCAGACGCTGCGCTGGGTGATCCTGCCGCGCATCGCGCCCGGCCTCGCCTCCGGCGCCATCTTCGCCTTCATCCATTCCTGGGACGAGCTGGTGATGGTGCTGTTCATCGCGTCCCGCGAGGTCTTCACCCTGCCGCGCAAGATCTGGGATGGCATCAACGAGAACCTCGACCCGACGATGGCGGCGGTGTCGGTGCTGCTGATCGGCTTCACCATCCTGCTGCTGGCGTTGGACGCGGCGCTGCGGGCAAGGCGGGAATAGAAAGCGCCACCCCCCGCGCGACGGATGCCAGACTCAGAAAGATAGATGGGGGTCCGGGGGAATACCTTCCCCCGGTGCTTCCTTCCTACTTCTTCTCCACGCCCCAGAACACCGGGATCGTCGTCGGCCGCAGCCCGTCCACGTTCACCCGGTGTGCCGCCAGCGTGCGGAACTGCCCGGCATTGATATAGGGCAGCACCTGGTACGCCCGCGCATGCACCGCTTCCAGGATCGCCTTGCGCTTCGTCCCGTCCGGCTCCTCCCACCAGGACCGCCGCAGCCGCTCAAGCTCGGCATCGCAGGGCCAGCCGGCCAGGCCGCCCTCGCAGGGGCTGGCGAGATACAGGTTGGTCAGCGGGTTCTGCGCATCCAGCACGTTGGCGACCGTGACGAACAGGTTCCAGCCGCCCTGCTCCTGCGGCTCCTTCCGGTTGCGCCGCTGCGTCACCGTCGCCCAGTCCATCGCCGGCACGTCCATCGTCAGCCCGCCGCGCTGCATCGCCGCCGCCATGGTCAGGGTGACCGCGTTGTTGATCGGGCTGTCGGTGGCGTTGAGGAACACCACCTTGCGGCCGTCATAGCCGGCCTCCCGCAGCAGCGCGCGCGACCGCTCGGGGTTCGCCTCCCGCAGCCCTTCCGCGCCGGCGCTGCTTTCCAGCGGCGTGCCGCAGAGGAAATAGGCCGGGCACCACGCCACCTGTTCCGAAGGCCGCACGCCGGCGGCCTGCAGGTTCTCCTGCTGGTTCACCATGTGCAGCAGCGCCTGCCGCGCCTTCGGGTTGTCGAAGGGCGCGACCGCATGGTTCGGTCGTAGCCAGACCATGAAGCCGGCCGGGTTCAGCGCAAACATGCGCACGTTGCGGTTCCGCTCCAGCAGCGGGATCACGTCGGGCGAGGGCTGCTCGATGAAGTCGATCTCGCCCGCCTGCAGCGCCGCCGCGGCGGTGGAGGCATCCGGCATGGCGATCCATTCGAGGCGATCCACCAGCACCCGCTTGCCGCCCGCCAGCCCATCCGCCGGCTCCGGCCGCGGCACATAGGCCGGGTTCTTCCGATAGACCGCGCGGTCGCCGGACCGCCATTCGGCGCGCTGGAAGATGAAGGGGCCTGACCCGGTGGCATCGGTGATGGCGGTGGTCGCCGGCGTCGCCGCCAGGCGTTCCGGCATGACGAACAGCGCGCTCGCGGTCGGCCGCGCCAGGGCTTCCGTCACCAGCGCGAAGGGACGGGCCAGCGTCAGGGCGAAGGTTTTGTCGTCCACCACCTCCAGGCTGGCGGTTGCTGCCGTCAGCGCCCGGCCGACCACGTCGCGCTGCGCCCAGCGCCTGATGGAGGCCACCGCATCCGCCGCCCGCACCGGTGTGCCGTCGTGGAAGGCAAGCCCCTCCCGCAGGGTGAATTTCCAGGCCATGCCGTCGGCGGCGCGCTCGAAGCGCTCCACCATCTGTGGCTGCGCCTCCCCCTT
>JBMOJU010000336.1:0-5672 GCA_049315625.1 Paracraurococcus sp. | reverse complement strand
CAGCGGTGGTCGACCGCGCGCCGCGTCGCGCCTGGCTCGCCGCCGCGCCGCGCCTCGCCACCCGCCCAGCCCTGCTGGCGCGCGGCCTCGGCTGGGGGTTGCGCATCGCTGGCCGCGCCGTGCCGCTGCTGTCGGGCCATGCGGTGCGGCAGGCGGACGGGGATGCGGTGCTGGAAAGCGTGACCGTCGCGCCGCTCGCGGGCGGGCCGGGGCGCCGCTTTGCCGCCGATGCGCTCTGCGTCGGCGATGGCCTGGTGCCCGGCGCCGAGATCCCCCGGCTGCTGCGCGCCCCCTTGCTGTTCGACCGGCGGCGCGGCGGCTGGGTCCCGCTGCTGGATGCCGATGGCCGAACCGGCATCGCCGGCATGTATGCCGCCGGTGATGGCGCCGGACTGCGCGGCGCGCTGCCGGCGGTGCATGCGGGCCGCATCGCCGGCCTCGCGGCCGCGCGCGACGCCGGCCGGCTGGACGATTCTGGCTTCGCCGCCGCCACCGCGGCGGACCGCGCCGCGCTGCGGGTGCTGGCGCCCTTCGCCGATGCCATGGCCGGGATGATGCAGCTCGACCCCGCGGCGGTCGCCGGCATCGCGCCGGAGACGGTGGTTTGCCGCTGCGAGGACGTGACCCGCGGCGAACTCGATGCCGCCTTCGACGACGGCGCTCGCGACGTGAATCAGATGAAGCACTTCACCCGGTGCGGCATGGGCCCCTGCCAGGGCCGGTCCTGCGGCGACGTGGCGGCAGAGATCCTCGCGGCCCGGGTCGGTTCGCGCCAGGCGGTGGGGACCTGGACCGGCCGGCCGCCGCTGCGGCCGGTGCCGCTCGGCGACCTGCTGGGCGAGTTCGACTACGCCGATATTCCCATCCCCGCGCCGGCGCCGCTGTGACCTCGCCCTACGACCTCCTCGTCATCGGTGGCGGCGTGCATGGCTGCACCACGGCGCTGTTCGCGGCGCGCGGCGGCATGCGGGTGGCGCTGCTGGAACGCGGGCCGCTGTGCCGGGAGGCCTCCGGCGTCAATGCCGGCACGCTGACCATGCAGATGACCCGCGTGGCGCTGATGCCCTATGCGCTGCGGGCGCATGCCATGTGGGCCGATGCGCCGAACTGGCTGGGCCATGATGTCGGGGTCGTGGTCTGCGACGGCCTGTCGCTAGCCTTCACCGAGGCCGAGGCGGAGTTGCTGACCTACCGCGCGAAGCGGCGGCGGGAGGCCGGGGCGCCGATCACCCTGATCTCCGGCCAGGCGGCCATGGCGGTGGAGCCCGGCCTGACCGACCGCGCGCTGCTCGCTGGCCATTGCGCCGTGGATGGCTATGCCAATGCATACCTGACCGGCCTCGCCTTCCGCCGCGCCCTGCTCGGCGCCGGCGTGACCTTGCTGGAGAATACGCCGGTCACCGGGCTGGAGCGCGAGGGTTCCGACTTCGCCGCGCTGACCGCGGCCGGCCCGGTGCGCGGCCGCCGCGCGCTGCTGGCCGGTGGCGTCTGGATCGAGCCCATGCTGCGCTGGCTGGGGGTGGAGGTGCCGATCAAGGTGCTGGTCAACCAACTGGTGGTGACGGAGCGCGTGCGGCCGGTGATGCGGACGGTGGTCGGCATCGCCAACGGCCTACTCTCGCTGAAGCAATACCAGCACGGCACGGTGGTGATCGGCGGCGGCTGGCAGGGGCAGGGCGACCGCGAGCGCGGCGGCGTCGCGTTGCTGCCGGACCGCGTCATCGGCAATGTCAGGCTGGCCTGCCATGCCATCCCGCCGCTGCGCGGCGCCCGCATCGCCCGCGCCTGGGCGGGGCTGGAGGCCGAGACCGCCGATGCCCTGCCCGCCGCCGGCCCGGTGCCCGGCGTGCCGGGGGCCTTCGTGCTCGGCAGCGTGCATTCCGGCTATACCAGCGGCCCCTACCTCGCCCGGCTGATGGCCGAACGCATCCTGGGGCGTGAGCCGGCGCTGCCGCTGTTTCCCATCGATCGACTGCTGCTGGCGGAGGCCGCATGACCGTGCCGATGACCGAACGGCTGCGCGGCATCCACGCCGCGACCATCGTGCCGATGACCGAGGATTTCCGCCTGGCGGAGGATGCGCTTGCCGCGCATATCGCCGCGGTGTCCCGCACGCCGGGCATTCGTGGCCTGCTGGTGAACGGCCATGCGGGCGAGAATTACGTGCTGGACCTGGATGAGAAGCGCCGCGTGGTGGAGATCGCCCGCGCGGTTGCGCCGGCGGAGTGCCTGATCTGCGCCGGGATCAACGCCGAATCCAGCCTGGCGGCGGCGCGCGAGGCGGCGGTGGCGGAGGCCGCCGGCGCCGATATCCTGCTGGTCTTTCCGCCGAACAGCTGGGCGCTGGGGCACGACCCGGACTGCGCCGAAATCCACCATCGCCATGTGCTGGATGCGACCGGCCTGCCGCTGCTGCTGTACGGCGCGCCGGTCGGCGCCGGCGCCATGGCCTATGACCGCGCCACGCTGGCCCGCCTCGTCGCCGAGCCGCGCATCATCGGCATCAAGGAAGGATCCTGGGAGGTCGCCGCCTATGAGGCAAACCGCCGCCACCTGCTGGCGCTGTGGCCGGATTTCGCCGTGCTGGGGTCGGGCGACGAGCACCTGCTGACCTCCGCCATCATCGGCAGCCATGGCAGCCAGGTGAGCCTGGCGGCGCTCGCGCCGGAGTTGCTGGTGGCCTTCAACGCCTGCACCGAGGCCGGTGACTGGGCCGGCGCGCGGGCGCTGCATGAACGGATCTACCCGCTTTCGGTCGCCATCTACCGCGACCCGCCGGGCGGCCGCGCCACCGCGCGGATCAAGGGGGCGCTGCATCGGCTGGGCCGCATCCCGTGCGCCGCCGTGCGGCCGCCGCAGCCGCCTGCCTCGGCAGCGGAAGGCGCGGCGCTGGAAGCGGCGATGCGTGGTGCGGGGCTGCTTCTGGCCTGAGCGACGCCCGGCCGTATTGCACCCTCGTGCGGAGGCCGGCGAGGCGGGTCTGGTCGACCCGGTTCCTGCCTCACTCGTGGTGATGGCAGCCGGGCTACGGCGACAGCATTCCGGCGTGGCGGAGTTTGCGTCCAGTACGGCCGCACATGGCGCGCTTCTGCGTCTTAAGGCAGCTGATCTATCCTTCGGTCGTGCCGTTGTTCCAGGGCTCGGTAACGGCGTTCCGTAGGGCATCGAGGTCGCTCTTGACGGTCCGGACGCCTTCCGATGCACAGAACGCGCTGCGGCTGGTCATCGACCAGACGCCGGGATAGTCTGCAGGCAGCCTGTTCAATACCCACCAACGACCATTAGGTGTTTGGTCCCGGGATGAGGTGGTGCGGGTTGATGTTGAAGATGTCTGGGTCTTTGGCCCAGGCATCGCAGATGGCCTGGAACGGTGTACGCCATCGTAGAGCCTTGAGGTGCTTGGCGAAGTTGTAGGCCATGACAAAGGCCAGGACATGCGCCTTGAGGGCGTAGAGGTCGGGGTAGTGGAAGGCCTTGGTCGTAGCGTCCTTGATGGTGCGGTTCATCCGCTCGGCCTGGCCGTTGGTCCACGGATGGTAGGGCTTGGTCAGCCGGTGTTCGATGGCGTGCTCGGAGCAGACACGGTCGAAGATATGGCCGCCAAAGACGGCCTCTATGGCGGCGTGGCGACCGCGGTTCTTCGGCAGATCGGCGAAGGCCATGCCGTTGTCGGTCAGCACGGTGTGGATCTGGTACGGGAAGGCCTTGGCCACCTCCCGGAGGAAGGCGGCGCCGTTCAGCTTCGTGTTGGCGTCGAGGAACGCGACGTGGGTGAACTTGGAGATCCTGTCGATGGCCAGGAACATGAAGAGCTTGCCCTCTGCCAGGCGCAGTTCGCAGACGTCGATGTGGACGTAGCCGATGACGGTTTCGGCGAAGCGTTCGCGCTTTGACGCCTTCTCCTCGGGCTGCGGCAGCCGGGAGATGCCATGGCGGACCAGGCAGCGGTGCAAGGCGCTACGGCTGAGCGTCGGGATTGTCTCCTGCAGACAGCCGAGTACGTCGTCCAGGGGCAGCAGGGTACGGCGGCGGAACTCGACCACGATCGCCTCCTCGGCCTCTGTGAGGACGCTGCTCCGGGGCTGTCGTGGCCCCATCGGTGCATCGGTGGTGCTGGTCCGGTGCCGCCATTTCCGCACGGCTTTGGGGTTCAGGTGATGCTGGGCGGCCAAGGCGCGGGTCGGCGCTTGCGACGTTTGGAGCTCGGCTCGAACTCGCGGCGTCGTGCGGGCTGAACCGTGAAGACCTGCTGCCATAGGGCGTCCTCCTGCTCACGCGAGAACGCACCACCACACCTCGGAACTGCACACCTAGAGTGGCTGTGGCTGCAGCATGCCGGCCATCGCCGCGCCCGCTTCGCCTGGCCCGCCGACGGGTCGTCCCATGCCGCCTGGCTCGTCCCATGACGCCCACGCGCGACGCAGGTCTTGCACGCCTGGCACGGTCCACGCCGTCCATGGGGGAGGCCTATGCGGCCGGCCGCAACCACGATGCGGGACCGGGCGCGCCGACCGCCGTCTCCGGCCTCTCCCCCTGGCTGCGCCACCGGCTGCTGAGCGAGGAGGAGACGATCGCCGCGGCGCTCGCGGTGCACGGCCCGGCGCGGGCGGGCAAGTTCGTGCAGGAGGTCCTGTGGCGGACCTACTGGAAGGGCTGGCTGGAGCAGCACCCGTCGGTGTGGCAGGACTACCGGGCCGCGGTCGCGGCGGCCTTGCCCGGCGCCGCCGACGACCTGGCCGCCGTCGCCGCCGGGCGCACCGGCATCGCCTGCATGGATGCCTGGGCGACGGAGCTGGTCGAGACCGGGTATCTCCACAACCACGCGCGGATGTGGTTCGCCAGCATCTGGTGCTTCACGCTGCGGCTGCCGTGGCAGCTCGGCGCCGACCTCTTCCTGCGCCACCTGCGCGACGCCGATGCCGCGTCCAACACGCTGTCCTGGCGGTGGGTGGCGGGGCTGCAGACGCGCGGCAAGCATTACGTGGCGCGCGCGGAGAATATCGCCCGGTACACCGGCGGACGCTTCAACCCCGTGGGCGCGTTGGATGAGTCGCCGGCGCCGCTGCAGCCCGGGCCGCCCGAGCCGCGGATTCCGCTGCCCGTTCCGGCGCCGCCGCCGCAGGGGCGCGTGGCGCTGCTGCTGCACGAGGACGACCTGCTGCCGGAAACCCTGCCGCTCGGCGCGGCCGAGGTGGTGGCCATCGGCGGCATCGCGGTGCCGGAGGCGCGTTCCCCCGGCGGCTGCGCCCCCCAGGCCGCCGCCTGGACGCGCGACGCGCTGGCCGATGGGCTCGACCGCGCGGCAGGCCATTTCGGCATCCCCGCGGCGCCGATTGCGGACGTCGTCGCCTGGGCGGCGGCGACGGGCTGCGAGATTGTGGTGACGCCCTACGCCCCGGTCGGCTGGACCGCCGACCGGCTCGGGGCCATCGAGGATGGCCTGACCGCGCGCGGCATCCGGCTGTACCGGATCCGCCGGCCCTGGGACGGCGACCTTTGGCCGCATGCGAAGGCCGGCTTCTTCGCCTTCGCGGCGGCGGTGAATCGCTGAGCGGTCCGCGCGCCCTACCTGGATATCGCGTAACCGGGGCAAAACCCCGGGCAGCGGTACGTTTTGGGTGTGATTCGGCGTGGAATAGGGACCCCCTTGGAGGGGTGATCGGCGTCCAAAA
>JBMOJU010000033.1:0-24537 GCA_049315625.1 Paracraurococcus sp. | reverse complement strand
CCACGCCGCGCAGGACGGAGCCTTCGAGCTGCGTCGCCATCTCCTCCATCGCCGCCAGCGCCGCGGGGGTGCCGCCGCCGGTCATTGCCGCACGCAGCACCGCGATCTCGCCGAAGGCCGCGGCCAGGGCGGTTTCCAGCGCGACGATCTCGCCGCGCAATTCGTCCATCTCGTCCTTCGCCATGCGCTGCCCGCCGCTGCCGGTGTGCCGCCATTCTGCGCGGCCACGCTGGGGATTGGAACGGCCCGCGGCCGTCGGCGTTTTCCCGCCATGGCCAATCCCTGGACGAAGAAGAACCCGTTCCTCAGCCTTTGGCTCAGCGCCGCCAATGCCTGGGCCGGGGCGGCGCGCGGGGCGATGACGGCGGCGGCGAAGCGGCAGATCGCGGCTGGGCTGAAGCCGCCGCTGAAGCGCAAGCCAAAGCCTAACCGCAACGCTGCCTGACTACGGCTTCTCCGTCCCGAAGCCCATCACCAGCTCATGAATCCGCGCCGGGTCGGATTGCTCCATCACCCGCCGGGCGAACCGCGCACAATCCGAGATATCCAGCGCCCGCACCGCCTGCTTCACGCGGGGAATTGCGCTGGCATTCATCGACAGGCAGCGGATGCCGAGGCCCAGCAGCAGTGGCACCAGCCGCGGGTTGCCCGCCATCTCGCCGCAGACCGAAACGGGCATGCGCAGCCGCAGCGCCGCTTCGGTGGCGAATTGCATCAGCCGCAGCACCGCCGGATGCAACGGGTCGTACAGGTGGCTGACCTCGGCCTCCGCGCGGTCGACCGCCAGGGTATACATGGCCAGGTCATTGGTGCCGATGGCGAAGAAATCTGCCTCCAGCGCGATCGCATCCGCCGCCAGCGCCGCACCCGGCGTCTCGATCATCACGCCGAGGTCGGGCAGCTTGTCAGGCAGGTGCACGCCCTTCCGCCGCAGGCGCCGCGCCACGCGCTCATAGATCTCGCGCGCCTGCTTCACCTCGGACGGGTTGGTCACCATCGGCAGCAGGATGCGCACCTGCCCCTTGTCGGCGACCCGCAGGATGGCGGCGAATTGCGCCTCCAGCAGCTCGGGCCGCTTCAGCAGCAGCCGCAGGCCGCGCAGGCCGAGCGCCGGGTTCGGCCCGACATGGGTCGGCGCGATGCCCTCGCCCAGCGCCTCCATGTCCTTCTCGCCGCCCCAGTCCAGCACCCTGATGGTCACCGGGTCGCCGCCCATCGCCTCCAGGATCTGGGCGTAGGCGTGGGTCTGCGCCTCCTCGTCCGGCAGGTCCTCACGGTTCATGAAGAGGAATTCGGTGCGCAGCAGGCCGATGCCCTGGGCACCGGCCTGGGCGATCAGCGGCAGCTCGGCGGGGATCTCGAGGTTCGCCTGCAGCTCGACATGCTCGCCATCCGTCGTCACCGCCGGCAGCCGGCGCAGCTTGGCAAGCTTGGCGCGTTCCTTGGCGAAGGCCGCCAGCGCCTCCCGCCCCTTGTCCAGCGCCGCCTGGCCCGGGCGCAGCACGATGGTGCCGGCCGAGCCGTCCAGCACCGCCTGGTCGCCGCGCGCCGCGCTCTCGGTCAGCCCGACGCAGCCGAGGACGGAGGGGATGCCGAGCGCCCGCAGCATGATCGCGGTATGGCCGTCGGCGCCGCCCTCCTCCGTCGCCACGCCGGCTATGCGGGAGGGATCGAGCAGCGCGGCATCCGCCGGCGTCAGCTCCTCCGCCACCAGGATGGCGCCTTCCGGCACGTCCTTCAGGCTGCGGAAGGGGGTCGCGGTCAGGTTGCGCGTCAGCCGGCGGGCGATCTCCCGCACCTCGTCGGCGCGGCGCTTCAGCCCCGCGCGGTCGTCATCCCTGTTGGCCAGGATCAGCGCGGCGATCGCCTCGGCCTCGTCGCCGACCGCGGTCTCGGCCGCCAGCAGCTCGGTCTCGATCCGCTTCCGGGCGCCGCGCAGCAGCCGGGAATTGCCCAGCATCAGCACATAGGCGTCGAGCAGCGGCGCCAATTCCTCCTGCGCTTCCTCCGGCAGGATGCCGAGCCGTGTCTTCAGCTTGTTGAGCTGCTTGCGCGACAGCGCCGTGGCGTCGGCCAGCCGCTGCCGCTCGGCGTCGACCTGGCCGGCGGCAATGCCGCGGCGCGGCGCCTCGGCGGGGATCTCGGTGGTGTCGTAGACTGGCCCGATGGCGATGCCCGGCGCGATCGGGATGCCGCGCAGCGCCTGCTCGCGGGTCTTCCGCGCAGTGGAACGTCGCGGCGCCTCCTGGCCCCGCTCGCCGCTCCGGGCGTTCAGCCCCTCCGGTGTCTCGGTCTTCTCATTCTTCATGGAAACCGGCCTCGACCAGGCCGGCCACCGCTTCGAGCGCTTCCTTGGCGTCCCAACCTTCGGCTTCGATCTCGACCGTACTGCCCTGGCCGGCGCCGAGCATCATCAGCCCCATGATGGAGCAGGCCGGCACTTTCTGCCCCTCGCGGGAAACATGCAGGCAGGCGGAAAAGCGCTCCGCCAGCGTCACCAGCTTGGCCGCCGCGCGGGCATGCAGGCCGCGGCTGTTGCGGATTTTCAGGCTACGTCGCAGCACCATCTCTCCATCCCCGCAGCCGCGATCGGCGGTGACGGCGGGCGTCGCATCGAAGGCCTGGCTGACGGTCTGGCTCACGGCTTGTTCCCTCCGTTGATGGTACCGTTCATCTTGGCGATCCCATTCGGGATGTCGCCAGCGGCCGCGATGTATTTGCGCCCGGCCGCGGCAGCGTGGTCCACCGCCTCGGCCAGGGGTTCGGACGAGCGGATCTTGGCCAGCTTCACCAACAGCGGCAGGTTGACCCCCGCAATCACTTCCACCTGGTTCCTATCGGCCAGCGACACGGCCAGGTTGCAGGGCGTGCCGCCCATGATGTCGGTCAGGACCACGACGCCGTCGCCCTGGTCGACCGCCGCGATGCTCTCGCGGATATCCTGGCGCCGGCGCTCCATGTCGTCGTCGGGGCCGATGCAGACGGTGGCGACGGCCCGCTGGGGCCCGACCACGTGTTCCATGGCGAGGCGAAGCTCGTCGGCAAGCCGGCCATGGGTGACAAGAACCAATCCGATCATGGGGTGCGCGTCAGGGCCTCCCGACCCCCCGCCCCGGCCTGTGAAGACGGGACGTCCTCGCCACCGGCGTCCTCGCGGGGCGCCGGGGTGCGGTGGCCGGAATCACCCGCCGGGTCCATCCCGGCAAGCTCCCGCAGGGCAAGTTCCCGATGCGTCACATCCGCACGCCAGCCCGCTATCCGGAGATGGGCCGCCAGGCGCTCCGCCACAAGGACCGAGCGATGTCGGCCCCCGGTGCAGCCTACCGCGACCGTGAGGTACTTTTTGCCCTCCGCCACGTAGCGCGGCAAGAGCGGATCGATGAAGCCGGTCAGCCGGGACCAGAATCCCGGGAAATCGGGGTCGCCGGCGACGTAGTCGGCGACAGGCGCGTCCCGCCCGGTCTGCGGCTTCAGCGCCGGGATGTAGTGTGGGTTGCGCAGGAAGCGCACGTCGAAGACCAGGTCGGCCTCCCGCGGCAGGCCCTTGGGGAAGCCGAAGGACATCACCTGGATCGCCAGCCCCGGCGTCCCCTCGGGCCGGAAGCGCCGCTCGATCATCTGCCTCAGCGCCGGGACCGGCAGGTCGGAGGTGTCGATGACCATGTCCGCCGCGTCGCGCAGCGGCGCCAGCAGCGCGGTTTCGCGGGTGATGCCATCGATCACCCGGCTGCCCAGCGAGCCACCCGGCGCCAGCGGATGACGGCGGCGGGTTTCGGTATAGCGACGCAACAACACGGAATCCTCGGCCGTCACGTAGACGAGGGTGACGGCGATCGCCGGGTTCCGCCGCAGCCGCGCCAGCGTCACCAGCGCCTGGGTCGGGACGAAGCCACGGGTGCGGGTATCGATGCCGGCGGCGATCGGCTCCTCGCCGTCCTCGACCAGCTCCTCCAGCACTTTCAGCGGCGGGTTATCGACCGTCTCGAACCCCAGATCCTCCAGCACCCGGAGGATGGAGGCCTTGCCGGCGCCCGAGAGGCCGGTGACGAGCACCACCGGACGGGCGCCCGGCGTTGCGTCCTCGCCGCTCATGCGAAGGCGCCCGCCTGCTGCCGGGCGCGGCCCAACGCGGCGTCCAACGCCAGCGAAAGCGCGGCGGTGGCGGAGGCTGCGAAGCCATCCAGCCGGACCAGCGGCAGGGCGATCCCCGCTTCGGTCCAGCCTTCTGGCTGGGGAAGCCGGGCAATCTCGGCCCGCGGCGTGAGCTGCGCCACCAGCCGAAGCGGCGCCGGGGCATCGACGGCCAGGTCACGGAAAATACCGAGGCCGCGCACCTCCAGCATGCCGTGCAGCGCGAGCGGTGGCGCGGCGTGCAGGATCCCGGCCGCAGCCACCACATCCACCTGGTCGTCGGCCACCAGCCGCCAGCCCCGGTCGATCAGGCGCAGCACGAGATCGGACTTTCCGGACCCCGGAGGGCCGAGCAGCAGCACGGCTTCCCCCTCACGGGCGACTGAACTGGCATGGAGCAGCATCCCAATCGCCACCAAGCAGGCGACGGACCTTGGCAGAAAGCCCCGGCGGTTCCAAGAGGACCCGCGGTTGCGTCGCAACATCGGGCATGCCACCCCTGGCGCACCATGTCGACCCATCCCGACGAGGCGACGATCCGCGCCGCCGCCCACCGCATCGCCCCGCATGTCCGGCGTACGCCGTTGCTGCGCCTGGCCGCGGCCGATCTCGGCGGCGCCAGCGATATCATCCTGAAGCTGGAATTGCTCCAGGCGAGTGGGTCCTTCAAGCCGCGCGGCGCCTTCAACCGGATGCTCTCGGCCACGTTGCCGGCGGCGGGGGTGATCGCGGCGTCGGGTGGCAACCACGGCGCCGCGGTGGCCTATGCCGCCCGCGCCCTGGGCGTGCCGGCCGAGATCTTCGTCCCCGAGATCACCGGCCCGGCCAAGCGGGCGCGGATCGAGGCCTATGGCGCGAGGTTGGTGGTGGGTGGCGCGGCCTATGACGCGGCGCGCCAGGCCAGCGAGGCAAGGGCAGCGGAGACGGGCGCGCTGCTGGTCCATGCCTATGACCAGGCGGAGGTACTGGCGGGCCAGGGCACGGTGGCGCTGGAGTTCCAGGCGGACGCGCCGGGGCTGACGCATGTGCTGGTGGCGACCGGCGGCGGCGGGCTGATCGGCGGCATGGCCGCATGGTATGCCGGCAGCGGTGTCCAAGTGGTGAGCGTGGAGCCCGAGGGCTGCCCCACCCTGAACACCGCGCTGCGGGAAGGCCGCCCGGTGCCGGCCCCGGTCGGCGGCCTGGCAGCCGACAGCCTCGGCGCGCGGCAGGTCGGCGCGCTGATGTTCGAGGTGGCCAAGGAACACGTCGCGGAGGCCGTGCTGGTGCCGGACAGCGCCATCCGCGCCGCGCAGCGCCTGCTGTGGGACGCCGCCCGGCTGGTGGCGGAACCCGGCGGCGCCACCGCGCTGGCCGCCCTGCTCTGCGGCGCCTGGATGCCGCCCGCCGGCGCGCAGATCGGCGTGCTGGTCTGCGGCGGCAATTGCGATCCCGCCAGCGTCACCTGACTCCCTCCGCCGCTTGCGGGGGGTTGGACGCACTGCGTCCAACGGGGTGGGGGTGCCGCCGTTTCCCCTCACCGTACCAGCAGAAACGCCAGCATCACCGTCCCTAGTACGATCCGGTACCACCCGAAAGGCGTGAACCCGATCCGCCCGATGACCGACAGCACCCACCGCACCGTCACCAGCGCCACGACGAAGGCGGCAACGAACCCAACCGCGATCTGCCCCAGCCCGTCCATCGAGATCTGGTCGCGCACCTTCAGCAGCGAATAGGCGGTGGCCGCCAGCATGGTCGGGATCGCCAGGACGAAGCTGAACTCCGCCGCGGTCTTGCGGTCCACCCCCAGCAGCAGCGCGGTGATGATGGTGGCGCCGGACCGCGACGTCCCAGGGATCATTGCCAGCGCCTGGCCGAAGCCGACCAGCAGCGCCGACACCGGGCCGATCTCCGGCACCGAGCGGATGGTCGGGCTCTTCCGCAGCCGCTCGATCAGGATGATGGCGATGCCGCCGAGGATGAGCGTGGTGCAGACCACCCAGGGGCTGAACAGCTTTTCCGTGATGGTCTTGTGCAGGGTCGCGCCGATGACCGCGGCCGGCAGGAAGGCCAACAGGATGTTGGTGACGTAGAAGCGTTCCGGCCCCTTGTGCCACACGCCGCGGGCGAGGCCGAGCAGCGTCGCACGGAACACCCAGATGACGGCGAAGATGGCACCGAGCTGGATCGAGATCTCGAAGACTTTTCCGGGCGGGCCCTGGAAGCCGATCAGCTCGCCGAGCAGGATCAGGTGCCCGGTCGAGGAAATGGGCAGGAACTCGGTCAGCCCTTCGAGCACGCCCATGGCGAGGGCGGAGAGCAGCGCGGCGATGTCCATGAGGCGAACGGGTCCTGCGGCAGGAGCCGCCCGTGTACCGCCCGGCGGGGGATCGCGTCCATGCCGCCGAACGCTCGCCCCCCCCCGCTTTGCGTCGGCGGACCGGGGCGGGGGCGCCGGAGCTACCCCCGCCGCGCCGCCTCCGGAAAGGCGAAATTGTCGAAGCTGTTCTCGGCCACCCGGAACCACTGGTACTCCTCGTCCCGGTAGGTCTTGTAGGCGGCCCAGATCTTCCCGAAGCGCGGGTTCTTCGCCGCCATCTCGTCGTACAGCCCGTGCGCCTCCTTCCAGGCCGCCAGCAGGATGTCGCGCGGCCAGAAGCGGAGCTGCGCCCCGGCCGAGACCAGCCGGCGCAGCGCCTGCGGGTTCAGGTGGTCGTAGCGCGCCAGCATGTCGGCATTGGCCTCGCCGCAGGCGACCTCGATCGCCGCCTTGTAGGCCGGCGGCAGCGCCTCGAACGCTGCCTGGTTGGTGATCAGGTGCAGGTGGGCGCCGGCCTCCCAGAAGCCCGGCGCATAGTAGAATTTCGCCACCCGGACGAAGCCCAGCTTCTCGTCGTCATGTGGGCCGACGAACTCGACGGCATCCAAGCTGCCGCGCTCGAGCGAGGGGTAGATGTCGGAGGCCGCGACCTGCGTCGGCACCGCGCCCATGCGGCGGAAGATCTCCCCCGCCAGGCCGGCGACGCGGAATTTCAGCCCCTTGAGGTCGTCGACCGACTTCACCTCGGAGCGGAACCAGCCACCCATCTGCGCGCCGGTGTCGCCGGCCGGGAAGCCGATGATGTTGTAGTCTCGGAACAGCTCCGCCGCGAGCTCGTTGCCGCCGCCATGGCTCAGCCAGGCCAGGGTCTGCCGGGCGTTCAGCCCGAAGGGCAGGGCGGTGAAGAAGGCGAAGGAGGGATCCTTGCCGGTGTAGTAGTAGACTGGGGTATGGCCACCCTCGATGGTGCCGGCCTGCACCGCGTCCAGCACTTGAAGACCGGGGACGATCTCGCCGGCGGCGAAGAAACGGATCTGGAATTTGTTGTCGGTCAGCGCCGCCACCCGCTGGGTGATGCGTTCGCCGGTGCCGTACAGCACGTCGAGGTTGCGCGGGAAGGCGGAAGCGATGCGCCACCGCACCTCCGGCGCCGATTGGGCAAGCGCGGGGGCGGCAAGCGCGGTGCCCGCGGCTCCGAGCAGGATACGACGATGCATGGCTCATCTCCCGGAAGGAGCGGCGGTGTAATGCGGATGCAAGCATCGGAAAAGCCTGCCGTTCTCGCGATCGATCCCTGGGCCGCCGTGCCCTTCGTCGCGCTGGCCGGCTGCGTCGATGCCATCGGCTGGCTGCGTTTCGACCAGCTTTTCGTGAGCTTCATCAGCGGCACCAGCACCATGCTGGGGATCGCGACGGCGCAGGGGCATGCCGCACGGGCCGCGGCGCTGGCCACCGTCGTCGGGCTGTTTGCCGGCGGCGCGTTGCTGGGGGCTGTGGTCGGCGTCGCGGCCGGGCGCTGGCGCAGCACCGCGGTCCTGTCCCTGGTCGCGGCGCTGCTCGGCGCCGCGCTGCTGGCGCCGGAGGCAGGCGGCGACCTGCCCGCGGCCGCCTTCGCCATGGTGCCGGCCATGGGCATGCTGAACACCGCGCTGCCTGGCGTCGGCGGCATCACCTTCGTCACCGGCGCGCTGTCCCGCGCGATGGAAGGCTTGGTGCTGGCGCTGCTAGGCCGCGCGAGGCACGGCGCCTGGGCGCAGCAGGCGGCCTGCTGGGCGGCGATGGCCGGCGGCGCCACGCTCGGCGCGGTGCTGCAGGGCGCCTGGGGCGACGCCGCGCTGGCGGTGCCGGCGACGGCCGCCCTGGCCGGCGCGCTGGTGATCGCCGAACGCACGGTCGCGGCTGCTGGACCGGCGCGGGATCGCGCGGGATGATCCACGGGAAGATCGGAGAGTCCCGCCATGCGCCGACGTTCCCTGCTCGCCACGCTCGCGGCGCCGGCGTTCCTGCCGTCCCTGGCCGGGGCGCAAACGGTGCCGCGGGCGCGGACCCTGCGGGTGGTGCCGGAGACGCTGACCACTATCCTCGACCCGCATTTCACCACCAGCTTCACCGCGCGCGATTTCTCCTATCTGGTCTACGACACGCTGTTTGCGGTCGATGACCAGTGGCGGCCACGGCCGCAGATGGTGGAGCGCTGGACGCAGGACGGCCTGACCTGGCGCTTCACCCTGCGGGAGGGCCTGGTCTTCCACGACGGCACGCCGGTGACCGCCGCGGACTGCACCGCCAGCCTGCGCCGCTGGGGCGCGCGCGATGCGCTGGGCGGGCTGCTGCTGGCGGCGACCGCCTCGCTGGAGCCGCTGGACGGCCGGAGCTTCGAGCTGACGCTGAGCAAGCCGTTCGGCTTCGTCCTGGAAGCCCTGGCGAAGCCGGGCGCCATGGTGCCGATGATCATGCCGAAGCGCCTGGCCGAGACGCCGCCCAACCGGCCGGTGACCGAGCCGATCGGCTCCGGCCCCTTCCGCTTCGTCGCGGCCGAGTACCGCGCCGGCGACCGCATCGTGCTGGTGCGCCACGAGGCCTACCGGCCGCGTGCCGAACCGGCGGTCTGGGCCAGCGGCGGCAAGCTGGCCGGGTTCGAGCGGGTCGAGCTGATCGCCATGCCGGATGTCTCCTCCCAGGTCAGCGCGCTTTCGACCGGGGAGGTGGACTACGTGGAACGCCTGCCGGCCGACGTGCTGCCGCTGCTGGAGCGCAACCGCGCGGTGCGGGTGCAGGTGGTCAGCCCCTATGGCTACCAGGGCATTCTGCGCTTCAACCACACCCAGGCGCCCTTCGACGACGTGCGGGTGCGCCGCGCGGTGATGCTGGCGGTCGACCAGGCGGAGTACCTGCCCGGTGTCGCCGGCCGCGCCGAATACGGCCGTGATTGCCGCAGCATGTTCGGCTGCGGCACGCCGCTGGAGACGACGTCCGGCATGCCCGCCGCGCCCGACCTCGCCGCGGCGAAGGCGCTGCTGGCCGAGAGCGGCGCCGATTTGTCGAAGCCTGTCTTCATCCTGCACCCCGCTGATGCGCCGGGCATCGCCGCGCTGGGGCTGGTCACGCAGGGGCTGCTGACCCGGCTGGGCTTCCGGGCGGAGCTGCTGACCATGGACCTCAACAGCTTCTTCGGCCGCCGCGCGCGGCCCGAGGGCTGGCACATCTTCCACACCACCAATACCGTGCCGGACATGCAGACCCCGTTGCAGAATGTCTATCTGGGCGGCGTCGGCGCCCCGGCCGGCTTCCCCGGCTGGCCGAAGGATGCCGAGGTCGAGGCGGGCCGCGCCACCTTCGCTGCCGCCACCGACCCGGCCGAGCGGAAGCGCCTTGCCGAGGCGATCCATGCCCGCGCCGCGGCGCAGGGCTTCTACATGCCGCTCGGGCAATTCGTCGCTGCCTCCGCCTGGCGGGCCGACCTGCTGGACGTGCCGACTGGGCCGGCGATGTTCCTCTTCGGCATAAGGCGGGAGGCCTGATCATGGACGCCTCCGACTACCTCGACCTGGTGCCGAAGGTGGAACTCCACCTGCACATCGCCGGCGCGGTGCGGGCGCCCACGCTGGTGGAGTTCGCTGCCGCCAACGGCGTGCGCCTGCCGCGGCCGGTGGAGACGCTCTATTCCTGGCCGGATTTCTACGGCTTCCTCGAGATGCTGCGGCTCGGCGCCCTGGCGCTGCGCCGCCCGGCCGAATTCGCCCGCGCCGCCTATGAATGCATCGAGGACCTGCAGCGCCACGGCAACGTCCGCCACGCCGAGATCTTCTTCAACCCGCACTACTACACGCCGAATGGCGCCACCTACCCGGAGATCGTCGACGGGCTGGTCGAGGGGCTGGAGCGGGCCGAGCGCGATTTCGGCGTCTCCTCCCTGCTCATCGCCTGCATCGACCGCAGCGTCTGCCTGCCGTCGGAGGCGCTGGAGATGCTGGAGTGGACGGCGCGCTGGCCGCGCGAGAAGGTGGTCGGCATCGGCCTCGACGGCGCCGAGCGGGCCGGCCCGCCGCTCGCCTGGCTGGAGGCCTGGCGCCGCGCCGGCCGCGCCGGCTACCGCCGCACCGCGCATGTCTGCGAGGACAACCAGACGCTGTTCGAAGGCCCGCCCGTCCATGTCACCCATGCCCGCGACGCGCTGGGCTGCGACCGGCTGGACCATGGCTACAACATGCTGGCCGACCCCGACATCGTCGCGCGGGCGGCGCGCGAGCGCATCCCCTTCACCTTGGCCTGCTGGTCCTCCATCCCGCCCAACCGGGCGCCGCGGCGCGACCGCATCCGGCGGATGCATGAGTCCGGGCTGAATATCGTGCTCGGCACCGACGACCCGACGATGTTCCACACCACCATGGGGCATTGCTGGCGGACGCTGTTCGATGGCGTCGGCTGGGGCGCGGCGGAAGCCCGCACGCTCAGCCTGGCCGGGATCGGCGCGAGCTGGTTGCCGGAGGCGCGCAAGGCGGCGCTGGCGGCGGAGTTCGGCGCGACGCTGGATGCGCTGGACGCGGCGCTCACGCCGGGCCCGTGGACACTGGACCTCGCCGTGGAACGACCCCGGCCGCGTATGGCCTGAGGCGCCGCTCAATCGCCCTTCAGGCCGATCTCCCGCACCACCGCCCCCCAGCGCGTCCAGTCCTCGGCGATCGCCTTCGCGTAATGCGCGCGGCCGAGGCCGACCGCATCCGCCCCGAAGCTGGCCACCCGTTCCGCCACATCGGGCAAGCGCAGGATCGCGTCCACCTCCGACGCCATGCGGTCGAGGATCGGCTCCGGCGTGCCGCGCGGCGCCATCAGCCCGCCCCAGAACAGCACCTCGTAGCCCGGCACCGTCGCGGCGACGGTCGGCACCTCCGGCATCGCGGCGCTGGGCCCGGCGCTGGTCACCGCGATCGGCCGGATGCTGCCATTCGCCAGCAACCCCTTAGTGGCGAAGAAGCTGTCGCTGGCGACGTCCACGTCGCCGCGCAGCAGGGCGGTGAGAGATGGCTGGTTGCCGGTATAGGGCACCAGGGTGAAATCCACGCCAGTCCGCTGCGTCAGCATCGCCATGGCGAGGTGGTTGATGCCGCCGCTGCCGGGGTGGGAGACGGTGACCGGCCGCTGCCGCGCCAGCGCCAGCAATTCCGGCAGGGTCTTCGCCGGGAAGTCCGGGCGGGAGACCAGCAGCAGGGGCGAGGATTGCGCCATGGTGACGGGGGCGAAGTCGCGCCCCGGCTCCAGCCCGCTGGCGCGATTGACCAGCAGCGTGATCAGCGTGGAGGTCGAGGCGTAGAGGAAGCTTGCGCCGTCCGGTGCGGCGCGGGCGACGTTCTCGGCCGCCAGCAGCGTGCCGGCGCCGGGCCGGTTCTCCACCACGAAGGCGGTGCCGGGGATGCGTTCGCCCAGCTTGCCGGCGATCAGCCGCGCCATGATGTCGTTGGAGCCGCCGGCGGCGAAGCCGACGACGATGCGCACCTGCCGGCCAGGCCAGGCCTGCGCGGCGGCCGGCCGTGTCGCGGCCAGCAGCGCCGGCGCGCCGAACAAGGCTGCGCGGCGCCCGATGCGATGCCCAATCTGTTGCATGCCGCCCTCCCCGATTCTGTTGCTTGGGTGGGAAGCTAGGCCATTCGGTGCCGCGCCGGAAATGGCCTGGCGGCTTCTGTCGTCCCGGCTTGGCCGCCGAAGGGAGGCCTGGGCCGCGATTCGGTGGTCGGGAAGCGATACCCAAGCAAAACCGTTGGGATAGTGGGGTTACGCCCTTGTTGTCGGCTGGCGCCATCCCCACACAGCTTCGCACTGGGCGGCGATGCTTTTGGAGCAGGTTCTGCGGCGCGAGTCCGCCGGACAAGACTTCCGCAGGCATGGACGTGGATGGTGGACGGCAGGTGCCGCGGATGGTGACGGAGGCGGGCGCCCGGATTGACGACGCGGCGCGACCGTATTCTCGGGCGGCGGCAAGGCCGCCTTAGCCGGAGTACTGACGCTCTGGACCGAACGAAGCTGATGCAACGGGGGCCGATGGTGACGACGTTGATGCCGCTGGAGGTGCTGGAGGAACGGGCGGGCGAGGCCGCCCGGCTGTTGCGTCTGCTTGCACATGAGAAGCGTTTGCTGGTGCTCTGCCACCTCGCCGGTGGCGGTGAGATGAACGTCACCGAGATGGTCGGTGTCATCGGGCTTTCGCAATCCGCCCTGTCGCAGCATTTGGCGCGGCTGCGGGAAGACCAGCTGGTCGCCACGCGGCGGGAGGCCCAGACCATCTGGTACCGCCTGGCGGACCCGAAGGCCGCCAGGCTGCTGGAAGTGCTGCGCGACCTTTACTGCGCCCCGGCGGACTGACGCCCGCTACTCGGCCGCCTGACGCAGGAGTTGCGGGAGGGCGCCGGGGACGGCGGTGCCGTGCCAAAGGCTGCTGAGCATCGCCTCGGCCGCTGCCGCGCCGATGACCGGGGCGCAGAGTTCGCGGAATTTCTCCCCCAGTTCGGCGTCCGACAGCGGCGCGTCCGGGTCGCCCTTGCGGGTCGGCTGGTAGCGGTAGAGCTGCCGGCCATCGGCCAGGTCCAGCCAGACCTTGGCGGCGCGCTTGGCCGGATAGGCATCCGCCAGCTCGGGATCCAGCTCCACCGTCACCTTCGGCATGATGGCGCGGATGGCGGGATTGACCAGATTCGCGGGCTCGAACGCCGCGATGCGCACGCCGCCGAGCACCAGCAGCGCCCCCATGGTGAACTGGACGGAGAAGCGGGCTTCCTGTTCCGTCGTGATGCTCGGCCGGTCGCAGATGCTCTTCGTCGGGCCATAGCCGCCGACCCTGATGCGGGTGACGTCGGCGTCGCCGAAGCCGTGTTCCTGCTGCAGGTCCCGCACGGCATCGAGCGCGGCGAAGATATGGCCGCAGCAGCCGTGGTTCTTGAAGGTCATCTCGGTGATGCAGACGCGGCTGTCGAGGTCGGCCAGCGCCTTGTCCCACTTGCCGGTGTCCTCGCTGGTGGCGGCAGCGAAGCCCTTCGGCCCGTGCAGCGCGTCCAGCGCACCGGTAACGCCCGCCGCGGCGCCGATTGCCGCCAGCGCACCGGCATCCGCCGCATGGCCCGGATGCAGCGGCTTCGACATGGAATCCGACAGGAACGCCTGCTGCAGCCCGCCGGCGAAGGTCGCCGCCGTGGCGATGGCATGCGCGATGCCCTGCGCGTCGCAGCCGAGTGCCACGGCAGTGGCGACGGCGGCGCCGAAGGTGCCGACCGTGCCGGTGGTGTGCCAGTTCTTGTAGTGGCTCGGCTGCACCGCCATGCCAATGCGGCAGGAGACCTCGTAGCCCGCGGTGATGGCACGCAGCAGGTCGTCCATGCTGCCGCCGCGCTGCTGCACGGCAGCGAGCGCCGGGGCGATGGTCGGGCAGCCCGGGTGGTAGCCGGCGTCGCGGAAGATGTCGTCGAATTCTACCGTGTGGCTGGCGGTCGCGTTCAGCAGCGCGGCATGGCGCAGCGGGGAAGCCACGCCATCGACGTAGGAGATCGACCGGCCTGGGCCGCGCTCGGCGGCCATGGCGGCGGCCAGCAGCGTCGCCGGCGGCTTCGACAGGCCGGGCAGCAGCGCCGCGAACCAGTCGATCAGCGCGCGGCGCGCGTGGTGGGCGACCTGCTCCGGCATCGGCCGGGTGCGCCAGGACGCGGCATGTTCGGCGAGGATGAGAAGCGGGTTAGTCGTCATCCGGCATTTCCTGAAATTCTATGGCGGGGAAATATTCCCCTTCGTCTTCCTGAGCGACCAGCCTTCTTTCCGTTTCAGCTTTAGCGCGGTCGCCATGCAAAGAAAGAGGGCTAGCCTTGAGACCAAAGCGATTTTGGAACAATTCAATAAGTTCGAGGTCGGATAAATCGAGAACAATCTGATAGTTCGAACTCCGGTTCATGTTGGCTGTCCCAACAAACCAGAGCTTCAGCCCACCGTCAGCGGGTGTTTGCACCAATACTCTATCTTTACTTACAACGTTCTCGTTCCACCGCAGTTCGTTTGGAGCACTCGCCATGGTGTGCCAGCCGCGGTTGCTCGAATGACCTACGTAGCAAAGCTTCATCAGGACCCCCTTTGTATTAATACAATCGAGAGTGCTCAATCCGTTGTCTGCCTGTAAAGTTACAAACTGTATCGGCCTTTCCGCTTTCGCGCTACGCGTTGCCGCGCAGCACCTCCTGGTTGATGACCGCGTCGGGGTCGAGGGTGTTGGCGAAGACCGAGAGGATGCTGTCGGCGCAGGACAGCGCCATGCGCCGCAGGCCCTGCTCGGTCGCCGCGGCAGAGTGCGGCGTCATCACCACGTTCGGCAGCTTCAGCAGCGGGTTGGAGGCCACCGCCGGTTCCTCCCAGAACACGTCGAGGCCGGCGGCCTTCAGGTGGCCGCTGGTCAGCGCGCCGGCCAGGGCCGTTTCATCCACCAGCGTGCCGCGGGCGGTGTTGATCAGCACCGCGCCCTGCTTCATGGAAGCGAGGAACTCACCGTTGACGATGCCGCGGGTCTTCTCGCTGGACGGCAGATGCAGGGTCACCACGTCGGCCTCGGCCAGCGCGGCCTGCAGATCCTTGGCCGGGATGAAGCCGGCGCCCTTGATGGTGTTCTGCGGAATGAAGGGGTCGCGCACCAGCACCTTCATGTCGAAGGCCTTGCAGAGCCGCGCGACGCGCCCGCCGATGCGGCCGAAGCCCATCACCAGCACGGTCTTGCCGCCGAGGTCGAAGGTGGCCGGCACCGGCGGGTTGCTCCAGCGCATGCCGCGCACCGCGGCGTCGTAGAACTGGGTCTGGCGCGCCACGTTCAGCATCAGCATCATCGCGTGCTCGGCGACGCAGGCGGCATTGGCATCCGGCGTCACGGTCAGCGGGATGCCGCGCTCGGTCAACGCCGGCACGTCCACCGCGTCGTAGCCGACGCCGTGCCGGGCGACGATGCGCAGGTTCGGGGCGTGGGAAAGGAATTCGCGGTTGATCGGCGTGGCGCGGACGATCACCGCATCCGCCTTCGGCATGGCCGCGGCGATGGTCTCGGCGTTCACCGGATCCAGCACCTCCACCGTGACGCCAGGCGCGGCGCGCAGCAGCGCGAGCGCTTCCGGATGGACGGGGCGGAGGCAGACGACGTGTGGCATGGCGTTGGTCCCTAATCCGCCGTGGCGCCGGAGAGGCGGACGATCTCCGCCCAGCGCGGCAGTTCGGCGCGGATGAAACTGGCGAATTCCTCGGGGCTGCCGGGCGCGGGCTCGCTGCCCTGTTCGGCCAGGCGGGTGGGCAGCGGGCCGCCGCGCAGCACCGTGCCGATCTCGGCGGCGATCCGCGCGATGGCGGCCGGCGGCGTGCCGACCGGTGCGACGATGCCGTTCCACAGCGCGATCTCGAAGCCCGGCAGCGTCTCCGCCACCGTGGGCACATCGGGCAGCACGGGTGAGCGATGTGTGGTGGTAACCGCCAGCGGCCGCAACTGCTTCGCCTGCACCGCGGCCAGGACTTCCACCATCGGCGAGGCGATCATCTGGATCTTGCCGGCGATCAGGTCGGTCGCCGCCGGGGCGCCGCCGCGATAGGGCACGTGCACCATCTCGATCCCCGCCCGGGCGCAGAACAGCGCGCCGCCGAGGTGCAGCGAGGTGCCGGAGCCGGCGCTGCCGTAGAACAGCCGCCCAGGATTCGCCTTGGCATGGCCGATCAGCCCGGGGATGTCGTGCGCCGGCAGCTCGGGGTTCACCACGATCAGGTTCGGCACCATGGCGACCATCGCCACCGGCGCGAAGTCGCGCAGCGGATCGAACGGCAGGCTGCGGTACAGCGCCTTGTTGGCCGCCAGCATGCCGCTGGTGGCGATCATGAGGGTGTGGCCATCGGGCGCGGCCCGTGCCGTCACCTCGGCGGCGATGTTGCCGCCGGCGCCGGGGCGATTCTCCGCCACCACCGGCTGGCCGAGCCTTTCGCTGAGCGCCTGCGCCAGCTGCCGGCCGGTCACGTCGGTGGACCCGCCGGCGGCGAAGGGGATGATGATGCGGATCGGCCGGTCCGGCGACCAGACTTGCGCGCGCACCACCGCCGGCGCGGCAAGCCCCGCCAGCAGCAGCGCGCGGCGCCTCATTGCAGGTGGGCCTTCGGGCCGAGGATCGCCTCCCGCATGCGGGCCTGGAGGATGGAGGCCTCGCGCGGCGGCAGCACCAGCGGCAGGCTGGCCGCGTCGATCTTCACCTGGGCGAAGATTGGCCCATGCCCGGCGCGGATCGCGTCGCGCAGCGCCACCACCTCCTCCGGCGTGGTGACCTTCCGGCTGTCGGCGATGCCGGCCGCGCGGGCCATGCCGGCGAGGTCGACGCCGTGGCGCGTCGCCGTCTCCTGCATCCCGGTCTCGCCGTAATGCTCGTTGTCCAGCACCACGATGAACAGGTTGCGCGGCTGCTTGGTGGCGATGGTGGCGAGCGAGCCGACGCCCATCAGCATCTCGCCATCGCCGGTGATGACCAGCACCGGCTTCGTCGGCTGCGCCAGCGCCAGGCCGAGGCCCATGACGGCAGCGCCACCCATGCCGCCCCAGAGCGGCAGGTTCTGCGGCGTGTCGCCGGCGGCGGTGATGTCCCAGGCCGGGGCACCGAGCCCGCCGATCGCCAGCATCTCGCCGCGATCCTCCAGCAGCGCCCGGACGACGGAGCGGCGTTCCAGCCTGCCGCTTTCGGCGACGTCTACCATGGCCATCACTTCCCGAAGGTCTTCGCGCCGATGACGCGCTGGCCGATCAGCGTCGCGGTCGGGCGGTAGGTGTTGAAGGCCATGCGCAGCGTCGCGTTGACGGTCGGGGCCACGTCCTCCGGCGTGTCGGCACGCTTCACCAGCGTGCCCATCGCCTCCAGCACCGCCTGGGTGGCGTTGCCCATCGGCACCTGGAACGGGTTGAACTCGCCATAATCGCCGCGCATCGTCACGATCATCGGGCAGGGCGTGCGATGGGCGATCGGCACGGACAGCATGTTGATGCAGTTGCCGACGCCGGAGGACTGCATCAGCAGCACCGCCTTCTCGCCGCCCAGCCAGGCACCGAAGACCAGGCCGATGCCCTCCTCCTCGGTGGTCAGGGTGGTGACCTTGATGTCGTTGTCGGCCAGGCAGCGCTTGATCAGCCGCGAATGCCCGGCATCGGGGACCAGCGCCACCTGGCGGATCTCGTGCTGCTTCAGCAGGTCATAGATCTGGTCGGGCCAATCCTCGGCCGCGTCCGGCGTGGTCATGCGCTTCCCCTCGGGCTTTGCCGGACCATCCCGCGCCCCGGCCCCTCTGTCCAGACCAGGGCGTGGTAGCCGAGCTAGAGACCGATCCGCGCCCGGAACGCGTCATCCCGCATCGAAGCATCCTTGCCGTGCAGATCGTCCGCCGCCGGGGTGCACAAATAGACCAACCCGCGCACCGCATGCGCCACCGGCAGCAGATCGCCGCGGGGGATCTTGCTGATGACGTTCATGCCCGACGCACGGATCTTCACCTGCATCTCGGTGTCGATCGTGCCGGGGGAGAAGCCGAAGACGCGGATGCCCTTGCCCGCGGTCTCAAGTGCTACGGCATTGGTGAACATCGCCAGCCCGGCCTTGCCGGAGCAATAGGCGCTCCAGCCCTCCAGCGGCCGGTAGGCGGCGCCGGAGGAGATGTCGATGATCGTGCCGCCGCCGCCGGCCAGCATCCCCGGCAGCACGGCGCGGACCACGTTGTAGGCGCCGACCAGGTTGATCTGGATGTTGCGCGCCCAGGCGGCGGGGTCCGAGGTCGCGATCTCGGCGATCGGCTCGATCACCCCGGCATTGTTCACCAGGATGTCGAGCCCGCCGAAGCGGGCGCGCGTTGCGGCGACCAGCCGTTCCACCGCGGCATAGTCCGAGACGTCGAGGGATTCCGCCGCCGCCCGGTCGCCGATTCCGGCGGCCACCGCCGCCACCGCGGCGCCATCGCGCGCCACCAGCATGACGGAAGCGCCGCGCGCCGCCAATTCGTGCGCCACGCCCTCGCCCAGCCCGCGGCTGGCGCCGGTGACCAGCGCCACCTTGCCCTGCAGATCGTCCATGCTGTCCTCCCTAATAGGTCGCCCGGCCGCCGGTCAGGTCGAAGGCGAAGCCGGTGGTGAAGCTGCATTCCGGGCCGGCGATCCAGGCGACCATGGCGGCGATCTCGGGGATCGTCAGGGCCCGGCCCATCGGGATCTTCGCTTTCATGGCGGCGATGTGCTCCGGCGTCATCTCACGGAACAGGTCGGTCTCGGTGATGGCGGGTGCGATGCAATTGGCGGTCACGCCGCTGCCGGCCAATTCCTTGCCCAGCGACTTGGTGAAGCCGATGACGCCCGCCTTGGCGGCGGAATAGGCCGAGATGCGCGGAACCCCCTCCTTCCCCGCGATCGAGGCGACGTTGACGATCCGCCCGTAGCCCCGCGTTCGCATGTGCGGTGTGGCGGCGCGGCAGCAGTAGAAAACGGCAGTCAGGTCGATGGCGATGACCTGCGCCCAGGCCTCCGGCGGGTAGTCCCAGCTATCCACCACCGGGCCGTTGATGCCGGCATTGTTCACCAGGATATCGACCGCGCCGAGCGTGGCGATGGCCTCGGCGAAGCCTGCCTCCACTGCCCGCAGGTCGGCGACGTCCAGCCGGCTGATCAGGGCCGGGACGAAGCTGCCGTCGAAGGCCGCCGGGTCGCGGTCCCAGATCACCACGCGGGCCCCCTCGGCGGCCAGCCGCCGGGCGATGCCGAGGCCGATGCCGCGCGCACCGCCGGTGACGACGGCGCCCTGACCTTCCAGGGGGCCGGTCATGCCGCCTGCCTCGCCGCGGCGATCACCCGCCGCGCCGCGAGCGCCGCGCGCCGTACCCGAGCCTCCGGCCCCATGCTCTTCGCCAAATCCAGGGTCGGGATTTCCAGGCTGACCGGGATTCCCGGCGGCAGCGCGCGCACCAGCGGCGCCAGGTCCAGCCCGCCCTCGCCGGGGAAGAGCCGCTCGGCCCGTGCGGTGTGCAGCAGCCCCTCGGTCGTCGTCGGGCGCTCCGCCGGCGCGTCGCAGAGCTGCCAGTAGTGCAGCCATTCAACAGGCACAGCGGCGAGGTCCTCGATGCGGCTGAGCGAACGGTCGAAATGCAGCGCATCCACCAGGATGCCGCCATTCGGCTGGGCGGCGCCGCGCACCACCCGGATGGCCGCGGCCAGGTCTGGCGTGTTGGTCCAGGGCATGAATTCCAGATCGCCGGTCAGGCCGAACGGCGCCGCGGCCGCGCAGAAGGCGGCGAAGCTCGCGGTCAGCCGCGCCTCATCCGGATCGTAGCCGGCGACCAGCACGTGCTTCGCGCCGAGCCTCGCGCCCACCTCGAAGAATGGCAGCAGGTCGGCGATGCGCGTCTCCGGCCGCAGCATGACGATCTCGAGGTCGGCGACCACGATGCCGGTCGCCGCCATCGCCGCCAGCGTCTCCCGCAGCAGCGCCGGGTCGTCCTGCAGCGGGTAGCCCGCCGCGCCCGGCGCCACCGGGATCAGCCGCAGACCGACGGCGCGGCAGCCCGCCTCCGCCGCCACCCGGATCATCGCGGGCGGCGGCAGGTCGAGTACGGTGAGATGCGCCAGCGAGAGGTAAGGCTCCACCGCGCGCTACTGGAGCGGCGAGACCGCGGTCGGCAGGCAGATCGTCGAGCGCATCTCATGCAGCCAGTCCGGCCCGCCCTTCGGCGGCCAGATCCCGCGGGCGACGGTCTCGGCGCGGATCGCTCCGCGGTCGTTCAGGGACGGGTAGGCCCAGATATGGGTGAAGCGCGGCGGGCCATCCAGTGCGTGCATGGCGACCACCAGCGGCGAGACCTGCACGCGCGCCGGCAGCTGCTGCTCCCACGCCGCCATGGTTGGCGCGAGGCCGCCGGTCTTCAGGATGTAGCTGCGCACCTCATAGACCGGGCCGAGCTTCCCTTCGGTCGGCACCGGCGGGATGAAGGGGAAGGGGGCGTAGCTGTCCATCGACAGGCCGGTCAGCCACGCGCCGCAGCCGAAGGGGCTTGCGCTGCCGATGGCCCGGGCACGCTCGGCGGCCAGATCGGCATCGCCCTCGAAGCTGCGCAGCACCAGCACCTGGTTCAGCAGCCCGATCTCGGAGGCCCAGACGGCGTGCAGCCGGCCCTTGCCTTCGCGCGCCCAGGCCTCGATGGCCGGGGCTGCCTTGGGCGCAGCACCGATGGTGGTGGAGAGGAAGGCGAGCTCGAAGCGCTGCATGGATGGTCCCCCAGGGTCGGGCGGATGGTGGTCCGGCGGGACGGCGCGTGCAACCGGGCGGCGGCTGGACAGCGGGCCGCGCCGCCCGGCAGGGTGTCCGCAATGAGTCCGGGGACGAAACACGCCATGCCCAGCCGCCGCAGCCTGATCGCGCTTGCCGCCCTGCCCGCCGCGGCCCGCGCCCAAGCCGCGCGCTGGGTGCCGGACCGGCCGATCCGCGTGGTGGTGCCCTTCGCGCCAGGCGGGACGACCGACGTCGTGGCGCGGGTGCTGGCGGAGGGTGCGGCTGCCGCGATCGGCCAGCCGGTGGTGGTGGAGAACCGGCCGGGCGGTGCCGCCGGGCTGGTCGGGATGGATGCGGTGGCGAAGGCGGCGCCGGATGGCCACACCATCCTCATCCACAGCAATGCCCATGTCATCGCCCCGGCGCTGGTGGCGCGGCTGCCCTTCGACCCGATCGGTGATTTCGCCGGCATCACGCATCTCGGCCGCATCCCGCAGGTGTTGGTGGTGAACCCGAAATCGGGCATCGGCGACCTGGCCGGGCTATTGGCCAAGCTGCGCGCCGAGCCCGGCAGGCACCACTTCGCCAGCGCCGGCATCGGCAGCGCGGTGCATGTGGCGGGGGAGGTGTTCCGCGCCGTCTCCGGCACCGATATCCAGCCGGTGCATTACCGCGGCGGCGGGCCGGCAATGCAGGCGGTGATCACCGGCGACGCGATCTTCGTGGTGGACCCTATCCCCTCCGCACTCGGCATCATCCGCGGCGGCGCGGTGCGGCCGCTGGCGATCGCCGGGCCGGAGCGGGTGGGCAGCCTGGCGGAGGTGCCGACCGCGGCCGAGGCCGGGCTGGCGGCGTTCCGGCACGAGGCCTGGCTGGTGGCGCTGGCCCCGGCACGCACGCCGCCGGCGGCGTTGGCCACCCTGCAGGAAGCCTTCGCGACGGCGCAGCAACGCGCCGCGGCACGGCTGGCGGATCTTTCGGTGCAGCCGGTGCCGGAGGTGGCGACGCCGGCGCAGGTGATCGAGTTCCTGCGGGCCGAGATGGTGCGGGGCGTCGCCCTGCTGCGGGCGGCGGGGGTGCAGCCGGAATAGGCGCTACAGCGCCTCGCCGGCGCCGGTGCCGTGGGTGGGCGTCGGGAAGCACCATTCCTCGCCGCGCGGCGTCGTCACGTATTCCGGCCAGCGGAGGTCGACCGGCGGGTCGAAATCGGTGGGCAGGAGCGGCCCGACCCAGTGCGTGCCGCCGATGCCGCCGCCGGTGCGCTCCCGCCATTCGGCCTGCGCTGCTGCAAGCACCGCCGGCTGCGTCGCCAGGTCGACGAGGGTCAGCGCCATGGTCTTCGCCGCGACGAACATCCCCGGATCCACCGCCGCCGGCAGGCCGCCGAGCGCGTTGTACGCCCAGTTCGGATAGGCATAGCCGGGCGAGGGCGGGCGCAGCCGCGGCCTTGCCGCCAGCAGCCGCACCGTCGGCGCGTGCCAGCAGAACTCGACATAGTCGTCGGCGCTCAGGTGCTTCTGCCAGGCGGGCAGGCTGGCGCGCATCTTCGCTTCGTTGACCTTGGGCGGGGTCAGCTGCGTGACGCTGGCGATGAAGGGGTCGGGCATCGGATCAAGGCCGAGGTTGCGCTGGATGGCGCGGCCGAATTCCAGCGCCTCCTCGGGATACGTGGGGGCGCCGACCGCCTGCAGGTTCTTCCAGGTCAGGTCGGTCATCACCGTGTTGGGCAGGCCGACGCGGGTCTTGGTCACCCAGCGGACGAAGGCGCGGCAGCCGGTGATGCCGGCGGCGTGGCGGGCATTGTTGGCCAGCACGCGCCAGATCTGCTCCTGGATGCCGAGCGAGGAGGCGCGCCAGGAATACTGGATCTGGGCGAAGCGCGGCGTCAGGTTGTCCGACGTCGCGCCGCCATCGCCGAGGACGTATTCGTTCAGCGTCCAGGAGCCGGCATGCGGGAACATCGCCTCCTTGGTGTACTTGGTCGTCGTGTACATCAGCATCATGGCGTCGAGCGCGCCAGGACAGCGGGCGGCGGCATGGGCGCCCTCGATCGGCATGAGCGAGGGGTCGATCCAGGTCTCCGGCGCCTCGGCCTCGAAGGTGATCACCGCCGACCAGTAGGCGCCGAATTGCGTCTCCGACGTCACCGTGTTCAGCGGCCAGGGGTGCCAGACCACGGCGGCATCGAGGCCATCATAGTAGCCCTTCGCGGCGTGGATGGGCTTGGAGCCGCAGACCTTCTCCGCCGGTTCGCCGAACAGCTTGAGCTGGCCGGGGACCCCATGCGCCAGCATGGCGGCGCGGGCGCCGAGCATCGCGGCGAGCGACGCCGTGCCCAGTACCGAATGCGGGTCGGTATGGCCGGCGGCGTAGGGGTGCACGCCTTCGCGCGGCGCCGGGTGGGGAACGACCTGCTGGGAGTTGCCGGGCACCGCATCATATTCGGCGAAGCCGGCAAGCACCGGATTGCCCTGCCCCCAGGTGGCGACGAAGGCCGTCGGCATGCCGCCCGAGCCTTCCTCCACCGTGAAGCCTTCGGCCCGCAGCAGGTCGACATAGTCGCGGGCCGATCGGTATTCGCGCCAGGCCGGCTCGGCATGCGCCCAGATGCCGGCGCAGAAGGCCGACATGCGCGGCTCGTTCGCCGCTATCCAGTCGAGCGCCGTGGCGCGGATGCTGTCGGTGTCGGCCATGTCAGGCGCGCCTCACGTTCCAGAAGGTGGCGAAGCCGTCGAGCACGCCGGTGATGTTGCGGAAGGCCGTCGGCTGCAGATACTGCCCGAGCGGGTAGTAGGCGACCTCCTCGATCGCAAGAAGCTGCATCTCCCGGCAGATCGCCTGCTGCGCCGCCAGGTCCGGCGCGCGGAACCAGGCCTCCCGCAGCTCCTCCATGCGCGGCATGCTGGCCCAGCCGGCATAGCCGGCCTCGCCGCCGCCGCGCAGCGCGATATGGCCGGCCGGCGTGAGCCAGTCGGCGCCCGACCAGTTTGTGACGAACAGGCTCCAGCCGCCATCTGCCGGCGGGCCGCGGCGGTTGCGCCGCTGCAGCATGGCGTTGAACTCGACCGCATAGACCTCGACGTTCATGCCGATGCGCTTCAGCATGTCCTCGAACACCGTCCCCAGCGCCAGCAGCACGGCGGAATTGGACGGTACCATCAGCACGACCGGTTCGCCCTTGTAGCCGGCGGCGCGCAGCGCCTCCTTCGCCTTGGCGGCATCCGGCGGGCCGGCCAGCACCTCCAGCCCCGCGGTGGAGGCCATCGGCGTGCCGGGTGCGAAGAAGCCAAGCGGAACTTTATACAGGCTGGTCTCCGCCGGCCCGACCACCGACTGCATCAGCGATGTCTGGTCCAGCGCCGCCCAGAGCGCGCGGCGGATGGCGGGGTTGTTGAAGGGCGGCTGGGTGTGGTTCTGCCGCACCATGGCGACGAAGCCGGTGCGGTCCAGCACCCTCAGCGTCACGCCACGCGCCCGCCGCAGCAGCGAAAGCTGGTCGTGGTAGGCGTATTCCTGCCAGTCCTGCTCGCCGGCGACCAGCGCCGATGTGGCGGTGGAGGGGTCGGGCATGACGCGCCATTCGACGCGGTCGAAATGCACCACCTTCGGCCCGGAGGTCCAGGTGAGCGCGCCATCCTTGCGGGGGAGGTATTTCTCGAACTTCGCGTAGGCGGTCAGCGATCCTGCCACGCGTTCATTCGCCAGGAAGCGGAAGGGGCCGCTGCCGATCATCTCCGGCACCTGGCGGAAGGGGTCGGTATTCGCCAGCCGCTCCGGCATCATGGCGCAGACCGGCACGCTGGCCTTGCCGAGCGCGATGGGCAGCAG
>JBMOJU010000335.1:0-5727 GCA_049315625.1 Paracraurococcus sp. | reverse complement strand
GTTTGGTCATCGATTCGGGCATGGCGATCCCCCTGGACATGCGCAATCTGCATGATCCGACGCCTATCCCCCCGGACAAAGGGGGACGACACGCATCTTTTCCAACATCATTGCAGATATTCGCGCAACAATCGGGCAAGGTCTCTTCGAGGACTCGCATATGCGTGATACTTGCGCCTCCGGCCCCGCCATGCGGCGGGTGCAGACGTCCCCCCTCAAACCGTAAGCCATGGACGAATGTCAGCCAGCGTCATCGGCAAGAACGGCCCCGCCATCCCGCCCAGCAACCCCCGCAGCTACGAAGTGAAGGTGCAGCGCCAGACGCTGCCGCCCGGCCGTTGGCTGTGGATGATCGTCGAGGAGACCACGCAGATCGTGGTCCAGCAGTCGCAGCAGACCTTCCCCAGCGCGCAGGAAGCCTGGGTCGGTGGCCGGCGCCGGCTGGGCAAGCCGACCTGATCGCCACGGGTCGGGATGGCTGGGGCGCCAGGATTCGAACCTGGGAATGGCGGTACCAAAAACCGCTGCCTTACCGCTTGGCGACGCCCCATCCGTCGCGGGACCGGTGAATAGGGGTCAGGTGGCCCCGTCGTAAAGCCCCCCGGCGTCACGCCACCACGCGCCCGGCACCAGCGCCGCCGCGGCGCGGGCTGCGGCGGCATCCGGGAACAGGCCGAAGCAGGTCGCGCCCGACCCGCTCATCCGCGCCAGCAGGCAGTGCGGCAGGCCGCGCAGCGCCGCCAGCACCTCGGCGACCACGGGGCAGAGCGCGATCGCCGGCGGCTCGAGATCGTTGCGCAGCGCCGCCAGGTCGCGCGCCATGGCCACGGCATCCGGCCAGCCGGCGGGCAATTCGGCCGCCGGGGTGAAGCTCCCGGCGCGCGCCTTGAAGACCGCCGGCGTGGCCAGCGCGACGCCCGGGTTCACCAGCAGCAGCCCGCATTGCGGGATCGCCGGCGCGGCGGACAGCAATTCGCCCACCCCCGCCATGCGGGCGGGGCGGGCGGCGACGCAGACCGGGATGTCGGCGCCGAGCGGCGCGGCGATCGCCGCCAGCCGCGCCGCCCCGAAGCCCAGCCCCCAGAGCCGGTCCAGCCCGCGCAGCGCGGCCGCGGCATCGGCCGAGCCGCCGCCGATGCCGGAGGCGATCGGCAGCCGCTTGGTCAGCGCCAGCGCCGCCCGTGCCGGCACGCCGGCGGCTGCGGCCAGGGCGCGCGCCGCACGCAGCACCAGATTGTCCGGCTCGGCCGCCAGCGCCCCACCGAAGGGGCCGTCCAGCGCCAGGGAGAGATCCGCCGCCGGCGCCAGCGCCAGGGTGTCGGCAGCCGGGCCGAACACCGCCAGGCTGTCCAGCAGGTGGTAGCCATCCGCCCGCCGCCCGGTGACGTGCAGGTACAGGTTGACCTTGGCCGGCGCGGGTTCGGCGATCATCAGCGCTGCGCGGTGCTGGCCGGGTAGCCGGGCAGGCCGTCCCGCAGCTTCGCCTCGATCTTCACCAGCTCCGCCGGCTCGGGGTCGGTGCTGGCGGCACGCTGCCACTGGAAGCGCGCCTCCCGCTGCCGGCCGGTCGCCCAGTAGGCGTCGCCGAGATGGTCGTTGATGACGCTGTTGCGCGGCTCCAGCTCCACCGCCTTTTCCAGCCAGGTGACGGCGCCTGGCAGCTCGCCCAGACGGAACAGCACCCAGCCGAGGCTGTCGGCGATGTTGCCGTCCTGCGGGCGAAGCTCCGTCGCGCGCAGCAGCATGGCCTTGGCGCGGTCGAGGTTCTTGCCCTGCTCGGCCCAGGTATAGCCAAGGTAGTTGAGCACGTAGGGCTGCTCCGGCGCGATCTCCAGCGCGCGGAGGAAATCCGCCTCCGCCCGCGTCCAGTCGCCGGAGCGTTCGCGGGCGATGCCGCGGGCATAGAGCAGCGCCCAGTCGCGCTCCCCGCCCGGCCCGCCGCGGGCCAGCGCCTGGTCGTAGGCCACCGCCGCCTCGGCGAAGCGGTTCCGCGCGCGCAGCATGTCGCCGAGCCGGGCGGCGGCCTGCGGCATGCTGGGATAGGTCTCGGCCAGCCGGCGCAGCAGCGCCACCGCCTCCTCCGTCCGGTCCAGCTTGTCCAGCAGCACCGCGCGGCGCAGCCCGATCACCGGCGCCAGCGGGTCGTCGGCGGCGATGCGGGACAGCACGGCAAGCGCCTGCTCCGCATGCCCCTGGTCCGCCAATGCGTCGGCGGTCAGCGCCAGGGCGGGGGCGAAGCCCGGCCGCAGCCGGACCGCGAGCTGGGCCAGCACCAGCGAGAAATCGGCCGAGCCCTGCGCCCGCAGCGCCGCGGCCAGCGCGGTATAGGCCTCCGCCCAGCCATCGGCCGGGGAGGCGACGCCGCGCGTCGCCAGCAGGGCGCGCCGGGTCTGGTCGGTGATGGCCAGCGCGGCGTCGTCGCCGCTCTCGGCCATCTGCTCCAGCAGCCGCTGCGCCTCCTGCGGCCGGCCGGCGCGGTGCAGCACCCCGGCCGCCAGCACCGCCAGCCGCCAGGTGGGCTGCGGCTGGTCGGCCACCGCCATGCGGGCAAACCGCTCGGCGTCCCGCACACGCATGGCGACGTCGGCGATCAGCGCGGCGTGCAGCGCGTTCAGCGCGCGCAGCCGGTTCTGCTCGACCAGCGGGCGCAGCGTCGCCAGCGCCTGGTCGGGCTGGCCGCGGCCGAGCTGGATCCAGGCCAGCAGCGCCGGCTGCAGCACCTGCACCGGGCCGGTGCGGCCGAGTGCGCGGACCCGCTGCTCCGCCTTGTCCCAGCGCCCGGCCTGCACGTCGGCGCCGGCCAGCAGCAGGTTGGCGGCGGGGTTGTCGGGCAGCCGGCGGGCGAGCCGCTGCGCCTCCGACCGGCCATCCAGCAGGGCCGCGAGGAAGGCGCGGTTCAGCACCTCCGGCTGGTCGGGATCGGCCCGGAGCGCGGCGAGCATCGAATCGGCGGCGGCTTCGGTGTCCGTCTCCGTCGCGGCGAAGCGGCCGGCCAGGTAGGCGCCGAAGGCCCCGGTGATGGGGATGCCGGAGGCGCTGCGCGGCCCCCGCTCCCCCGGCGCGCCGCCGGCGGCACAGGCGGAGAGAAACGCGGCGGCGAGCAGGGCAAGCCGCGGCGAGGATCCCGGAAATTGCATGCGGCGACGCTCGCAGGCGGGCGGGGCGGGCGCCACGCCCGCGGCCTAGCCCAGCCGCCCGTAGCCGCCGAACTGGGCAAAAACCGCGTGCAGCTCCGCCTCCTCCAGCAGCACGGGGGTGAGGCCGGCGCTGCGCAGCGCCAGGTATTGCCGGGCGAGGTTCTCGACCTCCTTCGCCAGCGTCACCGCGCCGGCCAGTGTCCGCCCGAAGGCGACCGCGCCGTGATTGGCCAGCAGCACTGCGCGGCGGCCTTCCAGCGCGGCGATGCAGGCTTCGGCCAGTTCGGCGGTGCCGAAGGTCGCATAGCCCGAGCAGCGGATGTCGCCGCCGCCGCCGAGCGCGATCATGTAGTGGAAGGGCGGCAGGCCCTGCCGCGCGCAGGACAGCGCGGTGGCCATGGGGCTGTGGGTATGCACCACCGCCCCCGCCTCCGGCCGCGCGGCATAGATCGCGGCGTGCAGCCGCCATTCCGAGGACGGGCGGCGGTGGCCGGCGCGCACCTGGCCCTCCAGGTCGATCTCGACCAGGTCGGCCGCGGTGGTCTCGGCATAGGGCAGCGCGGCCGGGGTGATCAGGCAGCCGCGCGTGGTGCGGACCGAAAGGTTGCCCGATTTCGACGGCATGAAGCCGAGCGCATCCAGCGCCCGCGCCGCCTCGATCAGCGCGGCGGCCTGCGCCGGCATGCTCAGGCGGCCCGGTGGCGCCGGCCGACCAGCAATTCGGCGCCGTCCGGCCCCGCCGCCTCGGTGTGGCGGTGGCCGGCGGTGAGGGTGAAGACCTCCCCCGGGCCGCAATCCTGCACCGTGCCGTCGGCCGCGATGCTGAACCGGCCGGCCAGCACCAGGCCGCGGACATCCCAGGCGTGGTCGTGCTCGGGCAGCGACTGGCCGGGCGGCGCGGCGCGGCGCACCACCTCCTGGAACCCGTCGGCGCGCAGCGCGGCTTCGAAGGCGACATCGTCGGTCATCGGTTCATCCCTCCCGCAGCCGGCGCGCCACCAGAGCGGCGGGCCGGGTCATGCAGCGTTCCATCCACCCCGCGACGCGCGGCATGGCCGCGAGATCGTAGCCGTTCAGCCAGGATCCGTAGAGCACGCCGGCGAGATTGCAGTCGGCGATGGTGAATTCCCCGCCCAGCAGGAAGGGGCGATCGGCAAGGTGCGCGTCCAGCACCGCCAGCCGCCGGTCGGTCGCGGCGCGGCCGGCGGCGGCCAGCGCCGGGTCGCGCTGGTCCTCCGGCAACTGGAAGACATTGCGGGCCCATTGCAGGATGCCCGGCTCGATTTCGGTCGCGGCCCAGAGCGTCCATTGCAGCGCCCGGGCGTGGTCGGCGCCGCCCGGCAGCAGCGGCGCCCCGGCCTTGCCGGCGATGTACAGGTTGATCGCGAGCGATTCGAACAGCACGAGGTCGCCGTCGCGCAGCGCCGGGACGGTGCCGTTGGGGTTCAGCGCCAGGAAGGCCGGCGCGCGGGATTCGGTGCCGAAGGCGACGGGGATGTTCTCCCACGCCAGCCCGGCCTCCTCGGCCGCCCAGATGCAGCGGAAGGCGCGACTCCGCGGCACGCCATAGATGCTCAGCATTGCGGTCCCCCGTTCCGATCGCCGTCGCACCATCCGCGCCCCGGCGACGCGCGACAAGGGGCGAAACCCGGCGCTAGGCTGGCGCGGCGGGGCGGCAAGACCCCGCGGGGAGACACGCCGAGATGCACCGCCGAACCCTGCTGCCCACCCTGGCCGCCCTGCCGCTGCTGCCACGCGCCGGGCGCGCGCAATCCTGGACCCCCGACCGGCCGATCCGCCTGCTGGTCGGCTTCGCCGCCGGTGGCAGCACCGACACCACCGCCCGCATCGTCGCCCAGGCGATCACCCCGGCGCTCGGCCAATCCGTCCTGGTGGAGAACCGCACCGGCGCCGGCGGCAATGTCGCCTCCGAGGCCGCGGCGCGGGCGGTGGCGGATGGCTATACGCTGGTCATGGCCTCGATGGGCACGCATGCGGTGAACCAGACGCTGTTCCGCAGCCTGCCCTTCCACGTGGCGAAGGATTTCGCCGCGGTGTCGCTGGTGGCGCTGAGCCACAGCATGCTGGTGGTGCATCCCAGCGTGCCGGCGCGCAGCGTGACAGAGCTGATCGCCCTGGCGAAGGCGAAGCCGGGCGGGCTGAACGCCGGCACCGGCGGCTCGGGCAGCTCGCAGCATTTCTCCCTGGCGCTGTTCGAGCACGCGGCCGGGGTGCAGACCACCCAGGTGCATTACCGCGGCGGCGCGCCGGCGATGGCGGACCTCGTCTCCGGCCGGGTGGATCTGGTCTTCGCCCCGGTGGTCGAGAGCATCCAGCAGGTCCGCGCCGGGCAGGTGCGGGCGCTCGGCATCACCCGGCGCGCGCGCTCGCCCTACCTGCCGGACGTGCCGGCGATCAACGAGCAGCTGCCCGGCTTCGTCTTCACCAGCTGGCTCGGCGTCTTCGCCCCCGCCGGCACGCCGGCGCCGGTGGTGGCGCGGCTGTCGGAGACGATCCAGGCCGCCATGCGGGTGCCGGCGATGCAGACCCGCATGGCGGAGCTGGGCTACGACGCGGTGGGCAGCACGGC
>JBMOJU010000334.1:0-5728 GCA_049315625.1 Paracraurococcus sp. | reverse complement strand
CCCCCCCCCCCCCCCCCCCCCCCCCCCCCCCCCCCCCCCCCCCCCCCCCCCTTCTAGAGCCGATACACCCGCGCCGCCGTCCCGGCAAACAGCGCCCGCTTTTCGCCCTCCGACGCCCCAGCGGCCAACCGCTTGAACGCGTTCCAGATCGCGCCATAGCCGATGCCCATCTTCTCGACCGGGAAATTGCTCTCGAACAGGCAGCGCTCCGCGCCGAACAGCTCGATGCAGGTCAGGATGTACGGCTTCCAGTGTTCCGCCAGCTCGGCGGAGCTCGGCGGCATCGCCAGCGCGCCGTAGTCGTAGGCCGCCAGCCGCATCATCATCCCGCCCAGCTTGACCACGACGTTCGGGCAGCCGGCCAGCGCCGCCATGCCCGCCCGCCACTGCGCGAAGACCGCGTCCCGCTTGCCGGCATAGGGGCCATAGCCCAGCGGCCCGCCGCAATGGCCGAGGATGAAGACCGTGTCGGGGCAGGCCCGCACCAGGTCCAGCGCCTCATCCAACTGCGTGTGGAAGACCCAGAGATCGAAGGCCAGCCCCAGCGCCGTCAGCCGCCGCAGCCCGGCGCGGAACTCGGGCCGCGCCAGCAGCCCGGGCGCGGGATGACCGTTGCCAATGATGGGGTCGGCATCCCAGGCGGCGGAATGCCGCACGCCGCGGAACCGGCCGCCGCCGGCGCGCAGATGCGCCTCCAGCACCGGCTCCACCGCCTCGCCCAGCGCCAGGTCGGCATAGCCGACGATGCCGGCGGCGATCCGCGTCGGGCCATAGCCGCCGCTGTCGCTCATCGCCGCGATGCCGGCGACGAACTCGGTCTCGCCGACCGGGCGCAGCGCCTCCGGCCCGGCCGCCCGGTACATCGCGTGGCACTGCACGAAGACCGTGGCGTCGATCCGGTGGCCACAATCCAGCTCGGCGACGAATTCCGGCAGCAGGTAGGTCTGCCCCGGCCGCTGCCACAGATGGTGGTGCGCATCGACGATCGGCAGCTCGGGCTCCAGCGCCGGCTCCGCCGGGCGCTGCCCGAGCCAGGCGGCATCGGGCGGGAAGATCCGCCCGAAGCGCGTCGGCTGCGGGATGGCCTGCATCACCCCTCCGGCGTGTACTTGCCGCCGGTCTGCGGCGTCGGCGTATCGAAGCCCTGCTTCTGCCGGTCGAGCCGCGTCTCCCGCAGCCAGGTCCGCTTCAGCGGGTCGCGCACGCCGAAGCGCAGCGTGCCCAGCCCCGCGACCGACAGCTCGATCCTGTCGCCATCCATGAAGGAGTTCAGCCCGCGATGGTTGGTGCCGGTGGCCAGGATGTCGCCCGGCTCCAGCGTATGGATGGACGTCACCCATTCGATGCAGCGGGCGATCTTGTGCGCCATGTCGCTGGTGTTGAAGGCCTGCATCACCGTGCCGTTGTTGGTCAGCCGGATATCCAGGTTCTGCGGGTCGGCGATCTCGTCCTTGGTCACGATCCACGGACCGATCGGCGCGAAGGTGTCGCGCGACTTCATCTGGAAGAAGACGTTGCCGGCCGGCTTCAGCCCGCGCGCCGAGCCGTCGATGAAGTTCATGTAGCCGAAGACGTAGTCCATCGCCTCGGCGGCCGGCACCTGGCAGGCGCGCTTGCCGATCACCAGCGCCATCTCCGCCTCGCCCTCGAAGATCGTCGCCGGCACGTCGGGCAGCACCATCTCGTCGCCCGGGCCGATGATGGCGGTCGGCGCCTTGTGGAAGGCGTTGATCGCCGGCACCGCCGGCAGGGTGCCGTCCTCCATGTAGTTCACCGCCATGCAGACGATGTTGCCCGGCTTCGGCAGCGGCGGGCGGATGCGCAGGCCGGCCAGCGGCATCGCCGGGCCGCTGGCCAGCGCCGCCTCCAGCTTCGGCCGGTAGGCGTCGAAGCGGGCGATCAACCCGTTGATCAGATCATGCGGGCCGAGATGCGGGATGTCCGCCACCAGGGCCGAGACATCGACCACCTGGTCCTCCCCGCGCAGCACGCAGAGCCGGAAATCCTCGACGAAGAGCAGCTTCATGGCGTTCCCCCGATGGGCGCCGCGGCGGCGCCCTTGTCCATGGGGCGGATTGGGCACGCATCCGGGATCGCCGGCAACCACCCCCAGCGGGAACGGGCGGGCGGGCGGCCCGTTTGCTGCCGGTCCCGATGCCCGCCCCCGCCCCCCTTCGCCCCCGCCGCCTCCGCGCCGCCATCGCCATCCCGGCCCGGGACGAGGCGGCGCGGCTGCCGGACTGCCTGCGTGCCCTGGCGGCCCAGCGGCACGCCGCCGAGGCCGCCGTGCTGGTGCTGGCCAATAATTGCCGGGACGATACCGCCGCGGTGGCGCAGGCCATGGCCTCGTCCCTGCCGTTCCGCCTGGTGGTGCGGGAGGCCGCCCTCCCCCCCGCCCTGTCGCATGCCGGCGGCGCCCGCCGCGCCGCGATGGATGCGGCGGCCGACCTGCTGGCCGCCGAGGCCGGGCCGTGCGCGGCGCTGCTCAGCACCGATGCGGATGGAAGGGCGGAGCCGGGCTGGCTGGCGGCCAACCTCGCGGCGCTGGCGGCCGGCGCCGATGCGGTGGCCGGCGCCATCGCCCCCGACCCGGCGGAGGCCGCGCTGCTGCCGGGCGCCCTGCGCCGGCGGGAGGCACGCGAGGCGCGCTACGCCGCCCTGCTGGACGAGATGGCCTCCCTGGTCGATCCCGACCCGCACGATCCCTGGCCGCGGCACGCGGCGCATTCCGGCGCCTCCATCGCCCTCACCCTCTCCGCCTACCGCCGCGTCGGCGGCCTGCCGGCGGTGCCGGTGGGGGAGGACCGGGCGCTGTTCGAGGCGTTGCTCCGGGCCGAGATGCGGGTGCGGCACTGCCCGGCGGCGCGGGTCATCGTCTCCTGCCGGCTGGATGGCCGCGCCGCCGGCGGCATGGCCGACACGCTGCGGCGCCGCCTGGCGGAGGCCGATGCGGCGCCGCTGGATGCGACGCTGGAACCGGCGGTCGATGCGCTGTTCCGGCTGCGCTGCCGCCGCGCGCTCCGGCGGTTGCACGCCGGCGAACCACGCGCCGGCGATCCGCTGCGGCTCGCCCTGGCGCTCGGTCTGGCCCCCGGGGTGCTGGCGGATATCGCCGTCCTGCCGCGCTTCTGGCAGGCCTGGGAGGCGCTGGAGCGCCACGCCCTGCCGCTGCGCCGGCGCCGGCCGCTGGTGCTGGGCGAGCTGGGCGGGGAGAGTTTGCGCGCCGAGCGCATCCTGCGGGCGCTGCGCGGCGCCCGCGCGCTGCTCAGCCCGGCGCGCGCAGCAGGTCCAGCCGATAGCCCGCGGCGCGCGACTGCCGCGTGACCGCGGCGTAGCCCTTGGCGGCGTCGAGGAAGATCCCGGTCGCCGCATCGCCCGAGAGCGGATAGTCCGTCGCCCCGGTCCAGTGCACCAGCAGCACCTCGCCCCCCGGGGCGAGCGCGGCGCCGACCCGCGCGGCGAGCCGGCCGACATCGGCGGCGTCCAGGTAGTAGACCACCTCCGACAGCAGGATCAGGTCGAAGGGCGCGGCGTCGGCCGGCCAGTCCCGCGGCACCAGCATCTGCCGGAACGCCACCTGGGGCAGCCCGGCGCAGCGGGCGCGCGCGGCGTCCAGCGGCGCCGCTGCGGCATCCAGCGCCAGCAGCTGGCCGCAGCGCGGCGCCAGGTCGCGCGTCAGCACGCCGATCGAGCAGCCGATTTCCAGCGCCCGCGGGTAGTGCGGGCGTTCGAGCGTGGCGAGGCTGGCGTCGTATTTCGCCCGCTCATAGGCGCTCTCGGCGAAGCGCCAGGGGTCGGGGTCGCGGGCATAGATCGCCTCGAAATAATCGGGCGGCAGGGAGGAATCGGGGCGGCTCATCCGGCGATCTGCTCCAGGAACAATTCGAAGGGGCGGAAGGCGAGGTCGAGCGCCGCCTGCGGCAGCCGGAAGCCGGCCGGGTCGTCGGCGATCAGGCCGGAGACCTGCGAGGCGTGCGCCGCCACCGCCCGCCGCTTGGCCGACAGGTAGCGCGCCACGTCCAGCCGCAGCCCGCGCGGCGGGGCGGGCAGGATCGGCTCCGGCGGCAGCGGGAAGCCGGGGATGGGGTGCGCGAAGGCGAGGCCCCAGACCGGGTAGGCGAACAGCCGCGTGCCGTCCGGCCAATGCCGCAGCGCCGCGGCGGCGATGGCGAAGCTGGCGGTGTGGTCGCGGTGCGGGTCGTGCGGCCAGGCGGCCAGCACGGTGCCGGGCGCCGGCCCGGCCGCCGCGACCAGCGCGGCGACCGCGGCCGCGAAATCCGGCCCTGCCATCGGCACGGCGGTGTCCGGCAGGCCGAGGAAGCCGATGTCGCGCGCCGGGTCGAGCCCGAGCTCGACGATGGCCGCGCGGGTCTCGGCCTGGCGCTGCGCCGCCAGCCGATCGCGCGGCCAGGCGCGGGAATTCGGGTGCGACCCCGCGCCGTCGCTGACCACCACCACCCGCGCCGGCCGCCCGGCTTCGGCGCAGGCCGCCAGCAGCCCGCCGCAGCCGAGGCTCTCGTCATCCGGGTGCGGCGCCACCACCAGCGCGCCGCCGGGCCCGAGCAAGGCGTCGAGGTCGCCGGTCAGCGGCAGGTCGCGCTCCGCCGCCCGTAGCCAGGCGCCCGCGGCCAGGCTCACGGCGCGTCCCACAGGTCACCCGGCTCGGCCGCCGCCGCCAGCACCTCGGCCGCGGCCACGCCCAGGGCGCGGTCCGGCGCCGGCTGGCGCAGGTAGGTGGCGAGGTCGCGGCAGATCCGCTCCAGCGGGTTGGGCCGCAGGAAGGCCGCCAGCCCGACCGAGCGCTGCGCCAGTTCCAAGCTATCCAGCGCCGCCCGCTCCACCGCCGTGCGGGCGAGGTTGGCATAGGTCGCGGCATCGTCCGCGGCCGGCGCCGCCTCGGCCCGCAGCGCCGCCGATTCGACCCAGAGCCGCGCCGTCTCCGCCGCCAGCGCCGCCTGGCCGAGCCGCGCCGCCTGGTGCGGATCGCCGCCGCGGCCGGTGCGGCGGAGATGCTCGCGCAGCGCGCCCAGCACCGCCTCCAGCCCGCCGCATTGCACGGCGGCGAAGCGCCAGGCGCCGGCGGAGAAATCCGGCTGGCGCAGGTAGTCGCCGGGTGCGCCGAGTTCCATGCCGGGGGCGAGCGGGATGCCGGTGAAGTCCACCGCGCCGGTGGCCGAGGCACGCATGCCCTGCGCGGTCCAGCCGGCGAGGTCGGCGCGCTCGCCCGGGCCCAGCGGCACCAGCAGAATGCGCGGCGGCGCCTCCGGGGCCCCTTCCGGGCGGGCGGTGACGAGTGCGCGGGTGATGAAGCCGGCGCCGGAGCAGAGCACCTTGCGGCCGGCCAGCGCGCCATCTGCGCCGATGGCCAGGGGTGGCTCGCCCGGTGCGTCGGTGTTCCAGATGCCGAAGAATTCGCCGGCCGCGGCATCCCGCGCCGCGGCCCGCGCCTGCGCCGGCGTGCCATGGCGCTGCACCAGGCGCAGCGCGTTCACATGGCCTTCGTAGAGCCGCCCCAGCGGTAGGCTGGCGCGGCCGACCAGCCGCAGCGCGGTGGCGAGCGGCAGGGCGCCGGACGCCTCGATGCCCCAGCCATGGCCACCGAGCGCCTGGCGCAGCGGCGCCAGCAGCAGCCCGGCCCCGGCCAGCGCGGCGACCGAGCCGGCGGGGAAGGCGCCGTCGACATCCTCAGTCGTGGCGGCCTCGGCGATGCCGGGCAGCAGGGCGCGCA
>JBMOJU010000333.1:0-5734 GCA_049315625.1 Paracraurococcus sp. | reverse complement strand
GCCGGCTGCGCCGGCGTGGCCGGTGCGGCGGCCGGGGTGTTGCCGCGCGGTGCCGGCGCCGGCGCGGCGGGTGGTTTCGCCGGGGTGCCGGCCGGCCGGCCAGGCTGCAGCGGGATGCTGATGGTCTGCTGGATCTGCGGGATGCGGTCGGTCTCGGCCACCATGCCGAGGATCGGCGCGACCCGGCGGATCACCGCGCCGGCGGCCGGCGCCGCCACCCAGCCTGCGGTCGCGTAGCCATGGCTCTGCGCATTCGGCTTCGGCTCGTCGACCATCACGTAGATCGCGTAGCGCGGCTGGTTCATCGGGAAGGCGCCGACGAAGGCGGCGACGCGCTTGTCCTTGAGGTAGCCGCCGCGGGCCGCCGACTTTTCCGCCGTGCCGGTCTTGCCGCCGACGAAGTAGCCGGCCACCTCGGCACCCTTGCCGGAGCCGTCGGTGACCACGAGGCGCATCAGCTTGCGCATGGTCTCGGAGGTCTTCTCGGCCAGCACCCGCGTGCCCTCCCGCGGCACGCCGTCGGGCTGCGCCACGATCGTCGGCTGGCGCAGGATGCCGCCATTGGCGATGGCCGAGACGGCATTGACGACGTGCAAGGGCGTCACCGAGATGCCGTGGCCGAAGGCGACCGTCATGGTGTTGATGTCGCGCCAGGCATTGGCGGACGGGGCGAGCGGCCGGGCGGTTTCCGGCACTTCCAGCCCGAGCCGGTTCAGCAGGCCCATCCTGGCCATGAACTCGCGGTGCCGCGTCGGCCCCACCCCCATCGCCATGTGCGCGGCGCCGAGGTTGGACGAATAGGCCAGTACTTCCGGCATCACCAGGACGCGGTTCTTCCCCTTGTAGTCGCTGATGGTGAAGCGGCCATACTTGATGGGGCGGGAGGCGTCGAAGCTGCTCCAGATGTTCGCCGTGCCGTGGTCCAGCGCCATGGCGGCGGTGAGCAGCTTGAAGGTGGAGCCCGGCTCGTACAGCCCCACGGTCGCGCGGTTGAAATGCGGGTCCTGGTCCTGCCGCGGCGCGACCGGCATGGGCGCACGGGCCGCCACCAATCGGATCGGCGATGCGGCCTCGGCCGTGCGCTGCTGGAGGCCGCCGGGATCGGAGGCGTCGTAATCCGGCAGGCTGACCATCGCCAGGACCTCGGCGGTATTGATGTCGAGCACCACGCCGGCGCCGCCGATGCCGTTGAAGTCGGCGATCGCCTTCTCCACCGATTCACGCAGCGCCACCTGCACCCGGACATCGACCGACAGGCGCAGCGCCGCGCGGTCGGTGCGCAGCCGTTCGTCGAAATGCTTCTCGACGCCGGCGATTCCCCGCCCGTCCACGTCGACCGAGCCGAGCACATGCGCGGCGGCGCGGCCCTGCGGGTAGAAGCGCCGCTCGGCGGCACGGAAATGGAAGCCGGGGATGCCGAGGTCGTTGATCGCCTGCTGCTGCCGCGGCGGCAGGTTGCGGGCGATATAGGCGAATTGCACCGGCCGCTCGCTCTCGCCCACCGTGCGCTGGCTGATCCGGGCGATCAGCCTTTCGCGGTCGAGGCCGGGCAGGACGCGGCGCAGCTTGTCGGCGGCCTCGACCGGGTCGTTGATCTCCTGCGGGTTGGCATAGAGCTCGGTGACCTGGAGCGAGACGGCCAGCACCTCCCCGTTGCGGTCGGTGATGGGGGCGCGGCCGATATTGGGCGCGCCGTCCGGTACCCGCGCCGCGGCGCGCAGCTTCGGCTGCATCGGGTCGATCACCGTGGCGACGGCGAGCTTCAGCCCGACCGCGCCGAACAGCACGGCAAAGCCCGCGGCGGCGATCACCAGCCGGCCGCGCGTTGTCTCCAACTGGGTGCGGCGGGCGAGCTCGGGGCCGCTGACCCGGACCAGCGCCTTGGAGGCCGCGGCCGGGCCGGCGGCCGGCAGGGTACGGCCGGCCGGGGCGGCATGCGGTGAGGGCGGTGGCCGCAGGTCGTCCTGGGTGGGCAGCTCGCTCACCGCACCACGCCCCCGAGTGTGGCGGCATTGGCGCTGCCGAAGGGCACCGGCGGCGCCAGCAGCGGCCGGCCGCCGCCGAGGGCGGAGCCGAGCGAGACCACGGGCGGCTCGCTCAGCCGCGGCGCCGGGGCGACCGCAACCTGGGTGATCGCCGGGCGCAGGGTCGGCGCCGGTGCGGGGGCGGCGTGCGCGACCATCGGGGCCGGCGGCGCCGCGCGGCTGGGGGCGGCGATCGGCGGCAGCGCCGCGACCTCGGGCGCCTGGCGCGGGGCCGGGCGCGGTGCGGCCAGCCGGGCCGGCGGGGCGATGCGGGTGAGGTCGACGGGCGCCGGCTTCGGCTCGGCGAGCCGCGGCGTCGTCTCACGGAGCGGCTCCGCCAAGCGGGCGGCCAATTGCGGGGCGGGCGCCGCCTCCGGCTTCGGCGGTGCCGCGGGCAAGGCGAGCGGCACCGCCGCGGCCACGGCCGGCGCCGCGATCGGCGCGGCGACCGGTGGCGGCGCGGCGGGCGGCGGTGGCGGCGCCAGGCGGGCCAGCTGCACCGGCGCCGCCACCCGCGGCAGCAGGGCGAGGCTGATCGCGGCGCCTTCGGGCGCGGTGGCCGGGCGTTCGGCGAACAGGGCCTTCGGGCCATCATAGGCGGCGAAGGCGGGAAGGCGGCGCTCGGCCTCGTTCAGCCGCAGGAATTGCGCCGGTTGCATGGGCTCGTGCTGGAGGTGCCGCTGCGCCACGCCGCGCAGCCGCTCCGGCTCGTTCAGCCAGGCCCATTCGGCGTGCAGCGCCTGGCTGCGCTCATTCGCCTCGTCGATCTGCCGGGCGATGCCGCGCAGCTCGCGGTCCAGCAGCGCGACCTCGTGCTTGCTCTGGTACAGGTGCAGCCCGGCGAAGCCGGCGGCCAGGAAGGTGCAGAGGCTGAGCGGACGGAAGATCATGCTGCGTCCCGGGGGTCGAGGCGTTCGATGGCGCGCAGCCTGCTGCTGCGGGCGCGCGGATTGGCGTCGGTCTCGGCGGCGCCGGGGCGGATGGCCCGCGGCGTGAGCAGGCGGAAGGCGGCGGCCGGGGCCTGGGCCAGCAGCGCGCCGGGATCGTGCCGGGAGGTGCCGCCGGCGCGGCCGGTGCGGCCGGCCATGAAGCGCTTGACGATCCGGTCCTCGAGCGAGTGGAAGGCGACGACGACCAGGCGCCCGCCCGGGGCCAGCAGCTTCGCCGCGGCGTCGAGGCCGCGCTCGACCTCGCCCAGCTCGTCGTTCACCGCGAGGCGCAGCGCCTGGAAGCTGCGCGTCGCGCGGTCCATGCCGGAGGGGTCGCGCGGGGTGACGCTGCGGATGATGGAGGCGAGGCGGCCGGTGGTGGTGATCGGTGCCTCCGCCCGCGCGGCGACGATGGCCCGCGCGATGCGGCGCGAATGGCGCTCCTCGCCGAGGGTGAAGAGGATATCGGCCAATTCCGAATCGCCCAGGGTGTTCACCAGGTCCGCGGCCGACTTGCCGGCCTTCTCCATGCGCATGTCAAGCGGTCCGTCGGTGCGGAAGGAGAAGCCGCGCTCGGCTTCATCCAGCTGGAAGGAAGAGACGCCGAGATCGAGCACGACGCCGTCCAGCGCCGCGACGCCGCGCGCCGCGAGCAGGTCGAGCATGTCGCCGAAGCGGCCTTCCAGCAAATGAACGCGACCGGCGAATCGCGCCGCCAGCGCCGCGCCGCGGGCGATCGCATCCGGGTCGCGGTCGATGGCGAAGAGCGTGCAGTCGGCGGCGCCGAGGATCGCCGCGGCATAGCCGCCGCCGCCGAAGGTGCCGTCGCAATAGCTGCCGCCGTCACGCGGCGCGAGCTGCGCCAGCACCTCGGCCAGCAGCACGGGAACGTGGCCGGGGGGCGTGGTGTCGCTCATACGTCGCCGCCCGCGTCCTCGGCGTCGAGCCGGGCCTCTTCCGCGGCCAGCTTCGCCGCCGACCAGATCTGGAAATAGGCGCCGACGCCGACGAAGGCGATGTCGCCGTCGAGTACCGCCTTCTCCGCCAGCTCCTTCGGCATGACGATGCGGCCCTCGCCATCCGGGCGCAGCGGGAAGATGCGGGCGACCAGCTTGCGCATGATGGTGTGGTATTCGGCGGTCAGCTCGCTGATGCCGGCGACGCGGTCCTGCACGCGGGCCATGTAGGCGGGCTCGGGCCAGACCTCGATGCAGGGGGCGTGGCGGGAGGCGCGCAGGATGATCTCCTCGGCCTCCGCCCGGGCGAGCAGCGAGCGGAAGGTGGCCGGCACCGAGATGCGGCCCTTCTTCGCGTCGAAACTCCCCGCAATGGTCCCCTTGAATCCGGACATCGCCCAGTGACCGCCCCCCCGGGCCAACGGCGCCCCCGCCGGATCAGCGGCCGGCGGGGCCCCCCGACCCCGCCGGCTCGCCCGACCATCCCGCTCCGGACCACTCGCCCCCCCGAGCGTCTGGGTCCTTCGCGGGATGCGATGGGATAGCACGCCAAAACCTGGGACGACAAGGGAGAAGACGTTGCGCGGTTCAAAACGTCTTGGGCGAAATCGTAGATTCTTCGGGGTTTCGCTTGAAGACTCGCGGGGGATTCTGGAAACGGAGCATTGTCAATGGTATCCGCACGACGTTGCTAACTTGTTCTTTGAACGGCTCAAACATGCTGCGGCAAGCATCGTCGCGAAGGCCGGAAAAGTGCGCCAGGCGGCCGGTAAGCCGGGTTCTGTCCACCCCCGGCAAGCCGGGGATGGGACGACCATTCCTCTGGGGCGTGCCTCGCGGCGCGCCTCACGCGGCCAACCCGGGTGGTGGGGCGGGAACGCCCTTGCGTCACATTCCCGAAGGAATGCCGCCGACCACCCCTATTCGGCCTTGCTCCCGGTGGGGTTTGCCATGCCGCCCCCGTTGCCGGGGGCGCGGTGCGCTCTTGCCGCACCCTTTCACCCTTACCCGCGGGCCCCGAGGGCGAACCCTGGCACGCGCGGGCGGTCTGCTCTCTGTGGCACTTTCCCTGAGGTCACCCTCGCCGGCCGTTGGCCGGCACCGTATTCCCGTGGAGCCCGGACTTTCCTCCAGCCCCGCCTCGCAGCGGGGACCAGCGGTCGTCTGGCCACCTGACGCGGCGGTGTCATGCGCAGGCCGGCCGCGCCGCGTCAACGCCGGCGAGGCCCGCGTCCCGCGCCGTTACGCGCCGATCAGCGCGACGACGCCGGCCAGCCGTGCCAGCGTCCCCGGATCGGCGATGCCGTCCACCCGCGCCGGCCGCCAATGCCGCTGGAAGGCCGATAGCAGTACGGGCAGCGGCAGGTCGGTGCGGTAGCCGATCGCGGCGAGCAGTACCGCCGGGTCGCCCGCCGGCGCCGCGGCCGCGGCCGGCCAGAGCCCGACGCCGTTCGCCGCCAGGCCTTCCCAGTCGAACAACTCCCCCGGGTCCTGCTTGCGGTCGGGCGCGATGTCGCTGTGGGCGACGACGTTGATGGGCGGGACCGGGTGGCGCGCCAGGATGCCGAGGCAAAGGTCGCAGACCGCCGCCATCTGCAAGGCCGGAAAGGCGCGGTAGCCCCAGTCGTGCCCAGGGTTGACGATCTCGATGCCGATGCTGCGGCCATTCAGCCCGGACGCACCGCGCCAGTGGGACACGCCCGCATGCCAGGCGCGCCGTTCCTCCGGCACCAGGCGGAAGACCGTGCCGTCCTCCTCCACCACATAGTGCGCGGAGACCTTCGCCGCCGGGTCGCGCAGCCGCTCGATCGCCGCCGCCCCGGTG
>JBMOJU010000332.1:0-5749 GCA_049315625.1 Paracraurococcus sp. | reverse complement strand
TCGACGCGAAGCTTGCCATGCGGCGCGGCCCGGCGCCCAGCCCCGGCGGGATTTTCCGCCGTCGCGGTTCGATTTCCCGGCCCCGGCCCATGAACTACGGCAAGAACGGTGATATTGCAGCCGCATGTCGGACACCGCGCCTCCCCTCACCCGCCGCGCCCCCCGCCCGCAGCCGGACCCGCACGGGGCTGAGCCCCTGCCGGCGCATGGCCGCATCTACGACAGCGTGCTCGACATCGTCGGCTCCACCCCGCTGGTCCGGCTGCAGCGGCTGAAGGCGGCCGAGGGCTTTGCCGCCGACCTCGCCGTCAAGCTGGAGTTCTTCAACCCGCTCGGCTCGGTGAAGGACCGCATCGGCCTGGCAATGGTCGAGGCCGCCGAGCGCGAGGGGCTGATCGCGCCCGGCCGCTCCACCCTCGTCGAACCCACCTCGGGCAATACCGGCATCGCCCTGGCCTTCGTCGCCGCCGCCAAGGGCTACCGGCTGATCGTGGTGATGCCGGACGGCGCCAGCATCGAACGCCGCAAGATGATCCGGCTGATGGGCGGGGAGGTCGAGCTGACCCCGGCCCGCCGCGGCATGGCCGGCGCCATCGGCCGCGCCGAGGCGATCGTCGCCGCCACCCCCGGCGCCTGGATGCCGAAGCAGTTCGACAACCAGGCCAACCCCGAGATCCACGCCGCCACCACGGCGGAGGAGATCTGGGCCGATACCGCGGGCAAGGTCGATGTGGTCATCGGCGGCGTCGGCACCGGCGGGACACTGACCGGCATCGCCCGCGCCCTGAAGCCGCGCCGGCCGGGGCTGCGGATCATCGGCGTGGAACCCGCGGAATCCGCCGTCCTCTCGGGCGACGAGGCCGGGCCGCACGGCATCCAGGGCATCGGCGCCGGCTTCAAGCCGGCGGTGCTGGACCTCGATGCGCTCGACGCCGTGCTGCGGGTGAGCGAGCGGGACGCCATCGCCGCCGCCCGCCGCTGCGCCCAGATGGAGGGGCTGCCGGTCGGCATCTCCTCCGGCGCCATGCTGCATGCGGCGCTGCAGGTGGCGCGCGAGATGCCGTCCGGACTGGTGGTGGGGATCGCGCCGTCCTTTGCCGAGCGCTATCTTTCGACCGAGTTGTTCGCGGGGCTTTAGGCAAGCAGGGACAGGGGAAGGTATTCCCTCGTACCCCCATCCATTTCTCTGAGTCTGGAGGATCGTCGCCATGCCGCATGATGGGCACCACAGCCACGACATCCCGCCCGATGGCTGGAAGACCACCGGCGTCAAGGTCATCCCGGGCGACAGCCTGGACACCAACACCGCGCAGACGCCGGGTATGAACCGCGCCGCCGCCATCAATGCCGCCCGCGTCGGCGCGCAGAAGATCTGGGCCGGCACGGTCCATATCCACCCCGATGCCAAGACCGGTGCCCACCACCACGGCGCGCTGGAAAGCGTGATCTACATCGTCTCCGGCCGCGCCCGCATGCGCTGGGGCGAGAAGCTGGAGTTCACCGCCGAGGCCGGCCCGGGCGACTTCATCTTCATCCCGCCCTACGTCCCGCACCAGGAGATCAACGCCAGCACGGATGAGACGCTGTCCTGCGTCCTGGTCCGCTCGGACAACGAGGCGGTGGTGGTGAACCTGGATATCGAGCCGGTGGAGAAGCCGGAGCAGGTGCTCTGGATCGACCCGATCCACAAGAACGGCGGGGTCTGAGGCCGCGGGCCGGATTGACGATTTGTGGCGGTTGAGGCGCCAAAATCCCCTCAATCCGGCTGATTTCGGCTCAAACCGTTTGAGGCCGATGCGGCCGTGTCCCGCGCAGGGCCAGGCGGCGCGCGGCTTTGCCCGGGATCCGGCTTTTGGATTTCAGGCCTTGAGCGGCTTCAACCGCCCGCCCGGCGGACCCGCCACCCCTGCCGCGTCGCACCGGGCGGGTTCGGCGCCGGCCGGAACGGGATGAGCATGGCGCAGCGCTGGCGTTGATAATATTCCTATCGCACGCCGCCTCGCGCAAGGCAAGCCCGACATCTCAATCCACCCTGGCGCCGGCCAGCGTCACCACCTCCGGCCAGCGCGGCACATCCGCCGCCAGCCGGGCCGCCAGCACCTCCGGCGCACCGCCCACCGGCTCGAACCCCTGCCCCGCGAGCTGCGCCGCAACCTCCGGCAGTGCCAGGATCCGCGCCACCTCGGCGTTCAGCCGCCGCAGCACCGCCGGATCCGTCCCGGCCGGCGCCAGCAGCCCCTGCCAGGAGGTGACGTCGAAGCCGGCAAAGCCGCTCTCGGCGACCGTCGGCACCTCTGGCAGCGCCGGCGACCGCGCCGACGTGGTCACCGCGATCGCCCGGATGCGGCCGGCGCGGACGTGTTCGGTCGCCGCCGGCAGGGTCAGGCTGACCGCGTCGATATGCCCGGCGATCAGGTCGGCCAGGGCCGGGCCGCCGCCGCGGTAGGGCACATGGGTCCATTCCGTCCCGGCCCGCGCCCGCAGCAGCGCCGCGGCCAGGTGGCCGATGCTGCCATTGCCCGGCGAGCCGAGCGTCAGCGTCCGCCGCCGCGCGAGGTCGAGGAACTCGGCCAGGGTCGTCACGCCCAGCCCGGTCCGCACCACCAGCAATTGCGCCGTCCGCACCGTCTGGATGATCGGCACGAAGTCGCGCAGCGGGTCGTATTCCACCCGGGGAAACAGCGCCGGGTTGATCGCCAGGCTGTCCCAGCCGACCAGCAGCGTGCTGCCGTCCGGCCGGGCGCGGGCCACCAGCTCGAAGGCGATGTTGCCGCCGGCGCCGGCATGGTTCTCCACCACCACCGGCTGGCCCAGCGCCTCGCCCAGGTGGCGGCCGATCAGCCGGGCCAGCGGGTCGACGCTGCCGCCGGGCGGGACCGGGACGATGAAGCGGATCGGCCGGTCGGGCCAGGGCTGCGCCCGCGCGAGGCCACCCGCCGCGACCGCGGCCGCGGTACCGAGCAGCGCGCGGCGCCGGATCCCGTCAGACATAGCCGTGCAGCGCGAAGATGGCCGCGGTGGTGTCCACCTCGGATGGCGGCTCCTCCGCCCCCGGCGGGTCGAGCGTGGCGACCAGCGCCAGGGCAGCGGCGAGCGACAGGATCAGCCCGGCCTCCGCCGTCAGGGGGACCGGCAGCAGGGCGGCGGCCAGGAGGGCGAGGCTCATCGGCCGCGACTCCCCAGCAGGGCGAGCAGGGCGCCGCCGGCCGCGGGGCCGCCACGCGGCACCGGCTCCCGCGCGGCGAGCATCGCCTCGGCCAGGTGGCGGGCGGCGGCGGGGCTGTCGAAGACGGTGCCGTCCAGCGACCGCAGGCGCGGATCGGTGGCGGCGAAGCGCAGCCGGCCGCCCTGGGGCACGGCGGCGCCGACCAGGGCATCGGCGATCGCGATGGGAAGGCTGGCGGACATGAGGGTTACCTCGCCGGCGCGGGGCCGGCCTGATGGGCGTGGCGATGGCGTGGACAGGCGCGGCCGGGTCAGGCCCGACAGGCATCCCGGCAGCCGCCCGCCAGGGGTCGGGTGCATCGGGGGTCGGCGACCAGGCGCCAGGACATCGCAACAGCCTCCGTCAGCGGGGCAGGCCCGCCAACGGATAATCCACACCTAAAATACGTACGTCAAGTCATTGGACGAAAATGAACGGGGGTTATGCCGGATTCTCCGCGTCCATCGCCGCCAGGATGGCGTTCACCATCGGCTTCATGTGGAAGCTCTCCTCCGGCATCACCGCGACGACGCCCCCCGCCGCCTCAACCGCCTGGCCGACCAGCGGCCCGACCGCGGCGATCCGCGTACGGCCGAGCGCCGCGCGTAGCCGCTCCGCCCCGGCCAGCTTTTCCAGCCGCTTGACCTGCGGCGTCGAGGTGAAGACGGCGAGGTCGAGCCGCCCGGCCTCCAGCTCCGCCAGCATCGCCTCGACCCGGGCGTCGTCCTCCCGCGTCGCATAGGCATAAGGCAGGATGGCGTCGGGGGCGGCGCCGGCGCCGCGGAGGAAATCCAGCAGCGCGGCGTTCGGGTTGTCCGGGTAGAGCTGCACGCCGACCCGCCGGCCGGTGAGGTCCTGCGCCGAGAGGGTGGCGATGACCCCGGCGGTGGTCGGCTCCCCGGCCGCGATGTCGGCCGAAAGGCCGATGGAGCGCAGCCGGGCCTGCGGCTTCGGGCCGCGGACGATGCGGCGCACGCCGGCCAGCGCCGCGCGGAATTCGGCCTCGATCCCCGCCCGCTGCGCGACGCCGAGCAGGCGGGAGAGGCCTTCCCCGGTCAGCAGGATCAGGTCGTCGGGCGGGGTGGCGATGAAGCGGCGCAGCCAGGCCTCGACCGGAGCGGGGTCGGCGACGTCGACGATGGCGACCAACGGGCAGCGCAGCACCGCGGCGCCGTGGCGTTCCAGCATCTTCGCCAGGACTTCGAGCTCCCGCGTCTCGGGCACCATCACGCGCTTGCCGGCCAGGGCTTCGCTCATGCCGCCAATCTCCTCGCCGCTGACGGGCTCCGCCGGCGGGTGGGCGGGACCGCCTCGCCCAGGCGGAACACCACGCTGGTATTGGGTTGCATCACGGTCCAGGGCTCGTCCCGGGTCAACGGCCGGGTGGCGATCACGGTGACCACGTCGTTCGGCGTGGTTTCCTGGGCGAAATCGGCGGTCAGGTCGGCGTCGATCAGGGTCGCCGGGCCGAAGGGGGCGCGGCGAGTGAGCCAGGCCAGCTTCGTGCTGCAATGGCAGAACAGGGCGCGGCCGTCGGACAGCAGCATGTTGAAAATGCCGAGGGTGGCGAGGCGGCGGGAGAGTTCCTCGATCGCGGCCGCCAGCTCGCGGTCGGCGGGCGGGCTGGGGAAGCGGGCGCGGAGCTGGTCCATCAGCCAGCAGAAGGCGTGTTCGGAATCGGTGGTGCCGATCGGGGCGAAGGCGCCGAGCCGCCAGCGCTTCACGCCGCGGAGCTGGCCGTTATGGGCGAAGGACCAGGGGCGGCCCCAGAGCTCGCGCTGGAAGGGGTGGGTGTTCTCCAGCGCGATGCGGCCGCGGTTGGCGCGGCGGATGTGGCAGATGACGATGCGCGACTTGATCGGGTGGGCGCGGACGAAGCGGGCGACCGCGGATTCGGCGGAGGCGAGCGGGTCGTGGAAGGTCCGGCAGCCCTTGTCCTCGTAGAAGGCGATGCCCCAGCCATCGGCATGCGGGCCGGTCTCCCCGCCGCGGCGCATCAGCCCGGAGAAGCTGAAGACGATGTCGGTGGGGACATTGGCGCTCATGCCGAGGAGTTCGCACATGGCGGCGAGGGTAGGACGGGGGTGGGTGGGGTGGAAGTGGGGGGTGGGCGTCAGCCGGGCTCAGCGCCGCCGAGACAACGATCCCGGCATCGACGACGGAGACGCTCAGCCCTGCCGCTCCGCCTTCCATGCCGCCAATACGGCCTCGATCCCGGCCTCGGTCAGGCCCGCCGCCGATGCCTCGGCCGCGGTGCGCTCGAACAATGCGTAGAGGGGGTCATCGGCGCCGGGCCGCACCAGGCGGTCGACCGCTTCGAGCCGCCGCCCATCCGCCAGGGCGGCGGCGGTCGCCGCCTCGACGGGGAGCTCGATCTTCGATGTCTGGTTCATGCTCCCGCTCTCCACGGGGTGCCATGCTACCGGCGAGCGCGCACGAAATCACGGGTGCGGTTGGGGAGCGGGCGCCGGGGCCGGTCCCGGTTCCCACGCCGCCCCAACCCATCCTACTCTACCGCGCATGCCCCGCCCCCCACGCCCCGGC
>JBMOJU010000331.1:0-5759 GCA_049315625.1 Paracraurococcus sp. | reverse complement strand
GAGGAGAATAGGCGCGGGGCGCGGCGCGTTCCATCGTTTCGCGGGGCGTGGGTGGTGCCGGGTCTGTGCCGCACCGATCTGGTAAGCTGCCCTGGCGGCATCGCGAGTCGAGACCGGATGGATTGGTCGCTTGTCCTGAAGGTGGTGCCGCTCCTCGGCATCCCGGGCCTGGTCGGTGCCTGGGTCTGGGGCGGCCTGGCCGGCGCCGTGCCGCCGGCGCCGATGGTGGCCCGGGCCATCCACCACCGGTTGCTGCGCTGGCGCGGGCGGCCCGTCGCCGACGTCAAGGCAGGGCAGTACCACCTGATCCTCTGCGGCCTTGACGGTGACGATGTGCGGGAGGGAACGCTGCGCCTGCTGCAGCATGCCCTGGACCCGACCGAGTACCCGATGCTGCACGTGACGCTGGCCGGCCGGCGCATCCGCCGCGACCCGCAGGACCGCGAACGTGTTGCCGCCGCTGCGGCGGCCGACCGCGCGCTGCGCGACTACCGCGCCGACCTGGTGCTGTGGGGGGAGGTGGTGAAGCAGGGGGACAGCCTGCGGCTGTTCCTCCGCGGGGCGGGGAAGCAGGAAACGCAGGTGCTGGTCTTCGACAAGGGGCTGGCGAAGGAACGGCCCGACGCGGCGCTGGGAACGGTCGTCTGCGCCGTCGCGCTGTCCCAGGTCGCACCGGTGACGCAGGAGGCGGGGCGGTATCTTGCGGCGCGGCTGTGGCCGGTGGTCGGCCGGCTGGAGGCACTGTTGCGCGACCCGCGCTTGATTCAGGAGGCGGAGCGCGGCGCGCTGCACCACGCGCTCGGGGCGGCGCTGTCTGTCATCGGCAACCAAGCTGGCGACGAGGCGGCGCTGCGCTGGGCGGTCGCGGCCTATGACGCGGCGCTGGGGGAACGCACCCGCAACCGCGTGCCGCTCGATTGGGCGGCGACGCAGAACAAACTCGGCGCCGCGCTCTCGACGCTCGGCGAACGCGGCGACGACGCGGCGCTGCGCCGGGCCGTGGCGGCCTTCGGGGCGGCCCTGGAGGAACGCACCCGCGACCGCGTGCCGCTCGCCTGGGCGACGACGCAGAACAACTTCGGCAATGCGCTCCGGACGCTCGGCGAGTGCGGCGACGAAGCGGCGCTGCGCCGGGCCGTGGCGGCCTTCGAGGCCGCGCTGGAGGAACGCACCCGCGACCGCGTGCCGCTCGATTGGGCGACGACGCAGAACTACCGCGGCAACGCGCTCCGGACGCTCGGCGAACGCGGCGACGACGCGGCGCTACGCCGGGCCGTTGCGGCCTACGAGGCGGCGTTGGAGGTGTTCCGGCAGTTCGACGCGCCGGCCTATGTCGGCATGGCTGAACGCAACCTCGCCCGCGCCTCCCTCCCGCCCGGCTAGTCTTCCCTCACACCCCCCGGTGCGCCGCCAAAAACATCCGCAGATGCCGCAACGCCAGCGGCAGCCTCTCCTTCGGCTCCTTCCACGGATAGAGGCTCACCTGCGCATTCGGCGCCAGCAGCGCGCTCTCCATCGCCACCGCGAATGGATGCGCAGTGATATCGTCCGGCAGCACCAGCAGCGGCGTCTCGCAGCCGCGCACGAAGTCCCGCGTCGCGGTGAAGACGAAGTCGGCGTTGCAGCGGTACATGCGGTCGAGGAAGGCCTCGACCATCGCCATGTCGATCTCCGGCCGCCGCGCGACCAGCGCCGGGCCCCAGCCGGCCATGTTGTTGTCGTAGAACAGCGTCGGCGCCTCCGGCCGGAAGCCGCTCGGCTGCGCCAGCACCGCGGCGCGGATGCGCCCGGGCGCGCGCTGCAGCAGGTTCCAGATGAAGGGCCCGCCGATGCAGAAGCCCATCACCAGGAACCGGTCGATGCCGAGGTGGTCCATCAGCCCGAGCTGGTCGTCGGCATAGGCATCCCAGGGCCGGTCGATTTCCAGCGGGCCGGAGGATTGCCCGCCCGCCGCGTTGCGCAGGTCCATGGTGATGCAGCGGTATGCGTCGCTGAACGCCGCCATGGCGTCGAACGGCCCCTTCTGCGTGACGAAGGAGATGTCCGAGTTCAGCCCGCCCCCCGGGATGATCAGCAGCGGCGGCCCGCTGCCGGCTTCCTCGTAGTGAATCCGCACATCCCCCCGCTCATAGAACGGCATCGCTGTTCCTCCCGCGCTAAACTCAAGGTTTCCAAAGGCCCTTCGGCCTTTGGCGGGGAGGCGTGGAGGGGCAGCACCCCTTCACCTTCTTCACCACCCCGCCGCCACCGTAAGCCCCAGCAATCCCGCCATCGGCACCCATTCCGGCGCCACGCGTTCCTCCGCCCAGAGGAAGTTCAGCGTTCCCCGGCATTCCCCCCTGACCACCACGGGGATGTTGACGATGCTGCGCAGCCCGAGTGCCGCGATCAGCGCGTGGTCGGCGAAGTGCGCGCGGATCGCCGCGTCGCCCTCACCCACGAAGACCCGTGCTTCCAGCAGCACCTGGCGACCCCACGCCGTGTCCCGCTTCGGCTTGGCGCCGCCGACTGGATAGGCGGCGGGGTCCGAGGAGTAGATCCGCCGCACGGTCATCGCCGCCGCGTCGAAGCGCATGGCGGTGCAGAGGCCGTGGCCCATCGCGTCCCGTCCCACCGCATCGGCCGCGCGGATCGGCTCCAGCGGGTTGGCCTCGCGCGCCGCCGCCGCCAGGCGCGCGATCTGCGCCGCGCTCAGCCGCGCCTCAGCCATCGCCGGCGGTGATCCCGAGCTCGCGGATCGCCTGGCCCCACTTGGCCGCATCGGCGCGCATGCGGGCGGCGAAGTCGGCCGGCGTTTCCGGCGCCACCTCGACGCCGATCGCCGCCATCTTCCCCTTCACCTCGGGCAGCAGCAGGGCGCGGTTGATCTCGGCATTCAGCCGCGCCACCACGCCGGGCGGCATGCCGCGCGGGCCGAGCACGCCGTACCACACCGCCATGGCATAGCCCGGCAGCGTCTCCGCCACTGCGGGGATTTCGGGCAGCAGCGCGCTGCGCCGCTCCTCCGTCACCGCCAGCAGGCGGAGCCGCCCGTCGCGCACATGCGGCAGGGTCTGCGTCCCGGCGCTGAAGAACAGCTGCACCTGCCCCGCCACCGTATCCAGCACCGCCGGCGCGCCGCCGCGGTAGGGCACGTGCACCATCTCGACCCCCGCCATACGGCAGAAGATCGCGGCGCAGAGGTGGTTGGTCGAGCCCGGGCCGGAGGAGGCATAGCTGAGCTTCCCCGGGTTCGCCTTCAGATGCGCGATGAACTCGGGCACCGTCGTCGCCGGCACCGAGGGGTGGATCACCATCGTGTTCAGCACGAAGGCCAGCTGCGCGATCGGGCTGAAATCCGCCACCCCGTCGAACGGCATGTCGCGGATCAGCGCGGCGTTCATCGCATGCGTGCTCATCGTGGCGAACAGCAGGGAATGCCCATCCGGCGCCGCCCGCGCCACCGCGGCCGAGCCGATATTGCCCGAGGCGCCGGAGCGGTTCTCCACCACCACCGGCTGGCCGAGCGCGGCACGCAAAGGGTCGGCCAGGGTACGCGCCAGGATGTCGGTCGACCCGCCCGGCGCCCAGGGGACGGTGATGGTGATGGGCCGGCTGGGATAGGCCTCCTGCGCCCGGGCACCCAGCGGCGCGAGCATGCCGGCCAGGGCGGCGCGGCGGGTGGTACGGCGGGCTTCGGTCATGCGGCTGTCCCCGGCGGGCCTGCATCCTGCCGGCCGCCGGGCGCGCCGCAAACCCCCTCCGCCCTTGACCCCGCCGGCCGCCCGGACGTATGCCTTCCGCCTTGGCGGCCCCGGCCTCCCCTCGCGATTTGTCCGGCCAGCTTGCGGCGAGGTGAAACAAGCGCGCTAAACGGCCGTCGGGGGTGACCCGTCGCCCCCGCCCCCGTTCCAACGGGGCCGGACGCCGCAATTGCCGCCAGGTGTCCCACCGCATGTCCAAGTCCCTGCCGCCCCGGCCCCTCCGCCCCGCCACCCTGCTGGTCCGCGGCGGCACCATGCGCACCAACATGGATGAGACCTCGGAGGCGCTCTTCCTCACCTCCGGCTTCGTCTACGACAGCGCCGAGCAGGCCGAGGCGACCTTCGCCGGCACCCAGACCCATTTCCAGTATTCCCGCTTCGGCAACCCCACCGTGGCGATGCTGGAAGCCCGCCTCGCCGCGCTGGAAGGCGCCGAGGCCTGCCGCATGACGGCGACCGGCATGGCCGCGGTGCACGCCGCGATGCTGTCGCACCTGAAGACCGGCGACCGCGTCGTGGCATCGCGCGCGCTGTTCGGCTCCTGCCACTGGATCGTCTCCACCCTGCTGCCGCGCTACGGGATCGAGGCCGTCTTCGTCGATGGCGGCGACCTGGCGCAGTGGCGGGAGGCGCTGTCCCACCCGACCGCGCTGGTGCTGCTGGAGACGCCGTCCAACCCGATGCTGGAGATGGTCGACCTGCGCGCCGTCGCCGACCTGGCGCATGCCGCCGGCGCCATCGTCGTGGTCGACAACGTCTTCGCCACGCCGCTGCTGCAGCAGCCGCTGACGCTCGGCGCCGACGTCGTCGTCTATTCCTGCACCAAGCACATGGACGGCCAGGGCCGCGTGCTCGGCGGCGCCGTGCTGGGCACGAAGAAATGGGTCGAGGAGGTGCTGCAGCCCTTCACCCGCAACACCGGCCCGGCGATCTCCCCCTTCAATGCCTGGGTGATCCTGAAGGGGCTGGAGACGCTGAGCCTGCGCGTCAACGCCATGTGCCGCAGCGCCGAACAGGTCGCCGACTTCCTGGCCGAGCGGCCGGAGGTCTCCCGCGCGCTGTACCCCTTGCGCGCCGACCATCCGCAGCAGGCGCTGGCGCTGAAGCAGATGTCGGGCGGCGGCACCTTGGTGACCTTCGAGCTGCGCGGCGGGAAGGAGGCCGCCTTCCGCTTCTGCAACGCGCTGCGGGTGATCGACGTCTCCAACAACCTCGGCGATTCGAAGTCGATGGTGACGCACCCGGCGACGACGACGCATATGCGGATCGGCGCCGAGGAACGCGCCAAGCTCGGCATCACCGACGGCACCATCCGGCTTTCGGTGGGCCTGGAGGACGTGGCCGATCTGATCGACGACCTGGCCGAGGCGCTGGACGCCGCCGGCACCGGGATCGCCCGCGCCGCGGAGTAGCGGGCGGGTGGCGGCGGCGCGGCGGGCGTGGCACTCTGCCGCGCAATACCGGGGGGGACCACGCATGGCCTATGAATCCTGGGCCGCCTTCGCCGCCGCCGCGCCGGTGCCTCTCCGCGGGCCGGGCGCGCCGCGGGCCGGCCGCGCCACGCTGCGACGGGGCTGACCCGATGCCCGAGCCGCGCAGCCCGGAATGGACCGAAGTGACGCAGGAGGTCCGCGTCACCGTCCGCGCCTATTTCCTTGCCGACCAGTCGGAGCCCGAGCGCGGCCACTACGCCTGGGCCTACCGCGTCACCATCGCCAATGAGGGCAAGCGCACGGTGCAACTGCTGAAGCGCACCTGGCAGATCACCGATGCGCAGGGCCGCACCCAGCGGGTGCATGGCGACGGCGTGGTGGGGGAGCGCCCGGTGCTCGATCCGGGCGAGAGCTTCGAATACACGTCAGGCACGCCGCTGGCGACGCCGTCCGGCTTCATGCGCGGCACCTACCACATGGTGGTGGCGGAGACGGGGGAGGGCTTCGACGTGGCGATCCCCGGCTTCAGCCTGGACAGCCCGCACCAGCCCAGCGCGGTACATTGAAAGCCGGTCGGCGGCGC
>JBMOJU010000330.1:0-5759 GCA_049315625.1 Paracraurococcus sp. | reverse complement strand
CCAGCATCATCTTGAAGCCGTTGTAGTCCGGCGGGTTGTGGCTGCCGGTGACCATCACCGCGCCGTCGGCGGCATAGTGGTAGCTGGCGAAATACAGCATCGGCGTGGCGACGAGGCCGATGCGGATCACCTCCATCCCGCAGGCGCGGAGGCCGGCGACCAGCTGCGGTTCCAGATCGGGGGAGGAGAGCCGGCCGTCATAGCCGACCGCCACCTTGGTGCCGCCGGCGCGGGCGACGATGCTGCCGAAGCAGCGGCCGATGGCGAAGGCATCCTCCGGCTGCAGCGTCTTCCCGACGATGCCGCGGATGTCGTACTCGCGCAGCACGGTGCGGTCGAAGCTGTGGTGGAAGGCGGTCATGGCAGGTCTCCGCGTTTTGCCGGGGATCAGCCCGGCGAGATCAGGGGCGGCCGATCGAGGAATACCGGAATCCGGCGGCGCGCATCGCCTCGGGGTCGTAGACGTTGCGCAGGTCGAGCAGCACGTCGCCGCGCATCGCGTTGCGCAGCCGCTGCGGCGCAAGGGCGCGGAACTCGTTCCATTCGGTCAGCAGCACCAGCGCATCGGCGCCGGCGACGGCATCCAGCGCATTGGTCGCATACTGGACGTTGCCGGGCAGCAGCGGCTTCGCATGCTCCATACCGGCCGGGTCGAAGGCGCGGATCGTCGCCCCGGCCTCGGCCAGCCGCGGCACCACCACCAGCGACGCCGCGTCGCGCATGTCGTCGGTTTCCGGCTTGAAGGTCAGCCCGAGCACGGCGATGGCCTTGCCGGCGACGCTGCCGCCGCAGGCGGCGATGACCCGGTCGGCCATGCCGGCCTTGCGCGCCTCGTTCACCGCGATGGTGGTCTCGACCAGCCGGACGGGGGCGCCGAAATCCGCCGCGGTGCGGGCCAGCGCCAGGGTATCCTTGGGGAAGCAGGATCCGCCATAGCCCGGCCCGGCATGCAGGAATTTCCGCCCGATCCGGCCATCGAGGCCCATGCCGCGCGCCACGTCATGGACATCCGCACCGACCTTCTCGCAGAGATCGGCGATCTCGTTGATGAAGGAGATCTTGGTGGCGAGGAAGGCATTGGCGGCGTATTTGATCAACTCGGCGGTCTCGATCAGGGTCGCCAGGATCGGCACCTCGATCAGGTTGAGCGGCCGGTAGAGCCGGCGCAGCACCTTCATGGCCCGCTCGCCGCCCTCGCCTTCCATGGTGCCGATGACCACCCGGTCGGGCCGCATGAAGTCGCCGATCGCGCTGCCCTCGCGCAGGAATTCGGGGTTGGAGGCGACCTCGATGGCAAGGTCCGGCCGGGCGCGGCGAACGATCTCGTGCACCTGCCGCCCGGTCCCGACCGGGACGGTCGATTTCGTCACCAGCACCAGCGGGCCCCGCGCCGCGCGCGCCACCTGTTCCGCCGCGGCGAAGACGAAGGAGAGGTCGGCATGCCCGTCGCCGCGGCGGGACGGCGTGCCGACCGCGAGGAACACCGCATCCGCGCCCTGCACCGCCTCGGCCAGGTCGGTGGTGAAGGTCAGCCTGCCGTCCCGGGCATTCTCCTGCACCAGCGTCTCGAGCCCGGGCTCGTAGATCGGGATGCGGCCGGCGCGCAGGGCCTCGATCTTCGACGCGTCGGTGTCGAGGATGCAGACGTCGACCCCGAACTCGGCGAAGCAGGCACCCGAGACCAGGCCGACATAGCCGGCCCCAACCATGGTGATGCGCATCCGCGTGCTCCCAATCGATGATCGCGTCAACGCCCCGGCAGGGGTGCCCGTCGCCGCGCGTCAGATCGTTTCGATTAGCACGGCATCGTCACGACATGCACGGGCACTTCTCAGGGATATCGCTTCAGGAACTCGCGCACGGCCGGCGCCATGTCGGGCCGCGCCAGGGCGAAGGCGATCTGCGCCTCCAGCCAGCCGGCCTTGTCGCCGCAATCGAAGCGACGGCCCTCGTAACGCACGCCATGGAAGGGTTGGGTGCCGATCAGCTTGGCCATGCTGTCGGTGAGCTGCACCTCCCCGCCGGCGCCGCGTTCCATCTTGGCGAGATGCGTGATCACCTCGGGCATCAGCACGTAGCGGCCGATGATGGTCAGGTTGGACGGCGCCTGATCGACCGGCGGCTTCTCGACCAGCCCCTTCACCGAGACGAGGCGGCCCATGTCCTGGTCGATATCCAGCACGCCGTAGCGGTTGACCCGGTCGCGCGGCACTTCCTCGATCGCCACGACGTTGCCGCCGGTCTCCCGGTAGGCCTCGGCGAGCTGGGCGGTGCAGGACACGTCGCACATCATCAGGTCGTCCGGCAGCAGGATGGCGAAGGGATCGTCGCCGATGAAGCTGCGGGCGCACCAGATGGCGTGGCCGAGACCCATCGGCACCTGCTGGCGCACCGTCACCATGGCGCCGGGCACCAGCGCCTGCGCCCGCAGATCGGCCAGCTCCTTCGTCTTGCCGCGCTCCTCCAGCGTCTTTTCCAGCTCATACGCCACGTCGAAATGCTCGACGATGGAGGTCTTCCCGCGGCCGGTGATCAGGCAGAATTGCTCGATGCCGGCGGCGCGGGCCTCCTCGATCGCGTACTGGATCAGCGGCCGGTCGACCACCGGCAGCATTTCCTTCGCCAGGGCCTTGGTCGCCGGCAGGAACCGGGTGCCCAGGCCGGCAACCGGCAGGACGGCCTTCTTCAAGGGCTTCAGTGCGGACACGGGCCTCTCCTGGCGGTAACGTCGGGCGGTCTGGGTGGCTTGCCGAGCTCTCGGGCGCGGGGAGTGCCACGCGCCCCGACGCCCGGCAAGCCACGCTAGGCAAGCAGACCATATAAAATTCTTGGCTACCGCCGGCGTGCTCCCAGCGCCCTCACGGCAGCAGCGTGTCCCGCGCCTGGTTGATCCGCGCCGCCAGCCAGTCGCTGCCGCCCTGGTCCGGATGCGCCGCCCGCATCAGCCGCCGGTGCGCGGCGCGGATCGCCGCCGCATCGGCGCCCTCGGCCAGGCCGAGCACCGCCAGCGCCTCCTCCCGCGTCAGCCGCCCGGCCGGGGCGGCGCCGGGCGGCGGCGCCGCCGCCTCGGCCGCCCGCCAGTCGGGGTCCAGCCGGTCCAGCCAGGCTTCCAGCAGCGCCACGCTGTCGGGGTCCTCGGCCCGGCAATCGGCCAGCAGCGCCAGCAGCTCGGCCAGCGACAGTGCCGCCAGCTCGCGCCCCGCCTGGCGGCCGCGCCGCACCGTGCCGCTCATCCGCCCGGTGGCATGGTCCAGCCGCATCGACAGGGTGGGCGTGTCCACCACGCTCTCGCCGGCGGCGGCCGGATCGCCCGGCGCCTCGCCCCGGCCGCGGAACCGGCGGGCGGCGAACCAGCCGCGCCCCCAGCGCCAGAGCAGCGGCGCGAACAGGCCGAGCGTCCACAGCGCCTGGCCGCCGCGGCCGGTCACCAGCACCAGCAGCAGCACCCCGCCGGCGATGACCGCCCCGCCCCAGATGGCGCCCTTGCGGATGGTCTCGACCCGGGCCGTGGCGAACAGCCGCAGCAGCCAGAGCAGCCCCAGCAGGATCCCGGCGCCGACGGCGAGCCAGACCATGCCGCGCTCAGCCCTTCGGCGCCGGCAGCTGGCCGGCGATGCGCTGCGCCGCGCCGCCCGGCAGCCGGACGAGTGCCGCCCGGCCGCCGGCGGCATAGACCGCGACGGCGCGCAGCAGGTCGCGCAGCGCCGCGGCGCTGGCGGCATCGAAGGGCGCATAGGCGCCGCCCGACAGCCGGGCGATCTGCTGCAGCGCGTATGCCGCCTCCGGGTGGCCGCCCTCATGGAAGGTGAAGACCGGCGTGCCGTGCAGGCCGAGCTGGCCGGCGGCGTGGCAGAGCGGGTCGACCGCCTCCTCCACCGCGTCGCCGACGAAGACCAGCGCGTTCACCCGCTCCCGCTTCGTCTCCGCCAGCACATGGTCCAGCACCCGCTGGATCTGCGTCTGGCCGCCCAGGCACTGCACGCCGGCCATCCGCCGGGTCAGGTCCTGCGCGTCCGCCAGGAACGGCGTCGCGGCGAATTCCAGGAAGCCGCGATAATAGGCGAGCTGGACGGCGAGGCCGCCCAGGTCGCGGGTCGCCTGGAACATCTCGCCCTGCAATTGACAGGCACGGTCCCAGGTCGGCTGGCGGGACGCGGTGGCATCCACCGCAAAGACCAGGCGGCCGCGCCGGCCGGTGGCCGGCCGCGCCTGCGGCAGGCCCTCGACCCGCTTGAGGAAGGCCGCGACGGCGGCCGCAGCCGGCGTGTCGGGCAGGTTGCTCATGCCGCCAAATGTGGGCGCGCCCCGCCGATTGCGCCAGGGTGGGCCATGCCGTCGCAGGCCAGCGCGCGGGCTTGTCACGCAGGCGGCCATGGCGCCGCATGGCCTTCCCTTCCTATGGTTGCGCGATCCGATGGAGGATTCGGCATGCGGTGGGTCCGGGGCGCGGCGCTGACGATGGGCCTGCTGGCCTGCCCGGCCGGCATGGCCAGCTGGGCGCAGCCCAAGCCGCCGCCACTCGACGCGCCGGCTACGCCGGCCGGCCGGGTCGACAAATTCGGCGAGCCGTTGGCGGAGGCCACCCCGGCCGCACCGCCCGCGGCCAGACCGACCGCGCCCCGCTTGGCGACGCCGGCCGCGCCGCCCACGGCGACTCCGGCCGCGCCGCCCGCGGCGACCCCGGCCGCGCCGCCCGCGGCGACGCCCTCCGCGCCGCCCGCGGCGACGCCCTCCGCGCCGCCCGCGGCGACCCCGGCGCCCGCCGCGGCGCCGGCCGATGCGCTGCCCGGCGTCGCCCGCTTCCGCGCCATGCTCGGCAGCAGCACCGGCCTCACCTACCGCAGCGCCGCGCCGATCGACCCGGCCACCGGCAGCGTCCGGCTGATGGGCGCGGTGCTGACCCGCGGCGAGGGCCGCATGGCGATCGAGGAGCTGACCCTCGACGGCCTCGGCGAGCAGCGGATCGACGCCGCCAGCGCGCGTGAGGTGACGCTGAGCGGCCCGGACAGCCCGACCGCACGGGTGGCGCGGCTCGAGCTGCGCGGCCTGGCCGCGGCGCAGGCCGGCGCGGCGGAGCTGGTGCTCGACCAGCTCCGGCTGGAGACGCTGACCGTCGAGGGCGACACGCCGGTGGCGATCGCCGAGATCCTGCTGGAGGACTACGCCGCCGGCCGGCCCGGCCGGATCACCGTCAGCGGCATCGACGTGCTGGTGCCGCAGGCCGGCAGCGTCGATCGCGTCCGGGTCGGCCGCGTCGCGCTGCGCGGGCTGGACCTGCCCGGCACCATCGCGGCGATGGAGGCGCAGGCGCCGCCGCCGCGCGCCGCCACTGGCTATGCGCTGGAGGTCGAGGACGTGGCGGCGATGCTGGGCAGCACGCCGGTGGCCGGGCTGGGCGCGCTGCGGCTGCAGGGCGACCCGGCGGTGGGCGACGTCGAATCCGGCCGGCTCGCCCTGCGCGAGCTGCGGGTGGAGCCCTCCCCCGTGGTCGAGGAATGGCTGCGCCGGCTGGGCTACCCGGCGCTGGTCGCCGACCTGACCGCCGAGAGCCGCTACGACCGCAGCAGCGGACGGCTGGAGCTGGGCTCGCTCGCCCTCGCCGGGCGGGACATGGGCGTGCTGGCGCTGTCACTGGTGCTGGATGGCGCGACGCCGGAGGCGGCGGAGGCGCAGGCCTGGGAGCAGGTGACGCTGGTCGGGCTGACGCTGCGCTACCTCGACCAGTCGCTGTATGGCCGGGCGGTGCGCGACCAGGCGCG
>JBMOJU010000329.1:0-5760 GCA_049315625.1 Paracraurococcus sp. | reverse complement strand
GCTTCCGCCGCGTGCTGGCCGGCGGCTTCTATGCGCGCTGGCGGGAACGGTTCGGCGCGACCGCCTGGGCGGCGCTGGAGGCGGAGGTCGGCCGGCTCGGCTGAGTCCTGCCCATCCTGCCGGATTTCTGGCCAGCGGCCGGCGGCGCGAAGGCCGCGCCGCGGGCCCCACGCGCCGCCACCGCGTCTGGCATGGCGCTTGCCCGCCCAGACCGTTCGCGCGAAGGGTCAGGGCCATGGATGTCGGCGTCTTCATTCCCATCAACAACAATGGCTGGCTGACCTCCACCACCTCCCCGCAATACCTGCCGAGCTTCGACCTCAACCGGAAGATCGTGCAGCGGGCCGAGGAATACGGGCTCGACTTCGCGCTTTCGATGATCAAGCTGCATGGCTTCGGCGGGCCGAGCCGGTTCTGGGATTACGGACTGGAAAGCTTCACCCTGATGGCGGGCCTCGCCGCCGTCACGACGCGCATCCAGCTCTTCGCCTCGATCGCGGTGCTGACCATGCCGCCGCCGATCGCCGCGCGCATGGCGGTGACGATCGACAGCATCGCCCCTGGCCGCTTCGGCGTGAACATCGTCTCCGGCTGGCAGGAGGCCGAGTACAGCCAGATGGGCATCTGGCCGGGGGAAGCGCATTTCGCCCGCCGCTACGAATACTGCGGCGAGTATGTCCGCATCATGCAGGAGCTCTGGGCGACCGGCCGCTCCGACCTCAAGGGCGATTTCTTCCAGATGGAGGATTGCCGCCTGCTGCCGCAGCCGGCCGGCCGTATCCCGATCATCTGCGCGGCGCAGAGCGACAAGGGGACGCGGTTCGCGGCCGAATACGGCGACTACAATTTCTGCGTCGGCTTCGGCGTGAACCAGCCGCAGCGCGTCGCCGGCAGCATCGCCCGGCTGGTCGAGGCGACGAAGGAAACCGGACGCGACGTCGGCGCCCTGGTGATGCAGATGGTCATCGCCGACGAGACCGACGAGGCGGCGCAGGCCAAGTGGCGGCACTACTGCGACGGCTACGACGAGGAGGCGATGGGCTGGCGCAATGCCCAGGCCGGCGCCGACAAGACCACCGACCCCTACGCCACCGCCAACCGGCAGAAGCTGCAGGGCGACCGCTTCCCGACCAACCAGGGCGTCTTCGTCGGCAGTTACGCCACCGTCGCCGCGCTGCTGGACGAACTCGCGGCGATCCCCGGCCTGCGCGGCGTCATGCTGACCTTCGACGATTTCCTGATTGGCATGGAGCAGTTCGGCACCCGCATCCAGCCGCTGATGAAAAGCCGCGCCCGCCTGCGCCAGGCCGCCTGACGGCCACGTTGCCGCCGCCGCGGCGCGGGTGATAGCGTCCCCGGCAACGCCAGGGACGGGAAACGCCGCCGGATGAGCAAGCATGTCGTCGCCGCGGTCGCCGAATTGCCGCCGGGCAGCCGCCGGCTGGTCAGCGTGAAGGGACGCCCCATCGTCGTCTTCAATCTGGCCGGCGCGTTCTTTGCGCTGATCAACCAGTGCCCGCACCAGGGCGCCGGGCTGTGCGAGGGTGAGCTGACCGGGCTGATCACCTCGGACCGGCCAGGCGAGTTCCAGCTTTCCCGCCAGGGCGAGATCATCCGCTGCCCCTGGCATGGCTGGGAATTCGACATCCGCACCGGCCAGTCCTGGTGCGACCCGGGGCGGATCAAGGCGCGGCAATACCCGGTGGAGATCGCCCCCGGCACCGCCCTGGTGAAGGGCCCCTATGTCGCCGAGACCGTCACCGTCGCGGTCGAGCAGGACTACGTCGTCGTCGAGGTCTGACCCGCGGCGACCCTTTCCATTGACCCTGGCCGCCGCCGGCCGGCATGCTGGCGGCAAGCATGCCGGGGTCACCCGGCCGAAGCGCACGGAGGAGGTCGCGCCACAGGCGCGCGGAGGAGACGCCCATGACGGCCGCCACCCACGGCGCCATCGATTGCGACCTGCACCCGGCCCTGCCCGGCTGCATGGCGCTGCTGCCCTACCTGGATGAGCATTGGCGGGAGGAGATCGTCAGCCGCGGGCTGGACGACCTCGACATGGCGCTCTGGCCACGCCAGGCGCCGCTGACCGCGCGGGCGGATTGGCGGCCGGCCGAGGGCCTCGCCGGCGGCACCGTGGACCTGCTGCGGGCCCAGGCGCTGGAGCCCTTCGGCACCGGCATCGGCATCCTCAACCCGCTGTTCGGCGCGCCGGCGCTGCACAACATCGACATGGCCGCCGCGCTGTGCCGTGCCACCAACGACTGGGTGGCGCGGGAATGGCTCGACAAGGATGACCGGCTGCGCGCCGGCATCCTGGTGCCGGTGGAAAGCCCCGAGCTGGCGGTGGCGGAGATCGAGCGGCTCGCCCCCGACCGCCGCTTCGTCCAGGTGCTGATGCTGGGTGCGGCGGAAACCTTGCTCGGCCGCCGGGTGAACTGGCCGATCTTCGCCGCGGCGGAGAAGCACGGCATGCCGGTGGCGCTGCAGGTCACGAGCTCGACCCGCGTCGCGCCCAGCGCCAATGGCTGGCCGACCTACCTGGTCGAGGACCATGTCAACTTCGCCCAGACCTTCCAGAGCCAATTGCTCTCGATGATCGCGGAGGGCGCCTTCAACCAGCATCCCGGACTCAAGCTCGTGCTGCTCAATGCCGGCATCGGCTGGGTGCCGAGCTTCCTCTGGCGTGGTACCAAGGAATGGCGCGCGCTGCGGCGTGAGATCCCCTGGGTGGACCGCGACCCGGCGGCGATCTTCCGCGAGCATGTGCGGATATCCATCCAGCCGATCGATGCGCCGCCCGACCCGGGCGACCTGGCGGCGCTGCTGGAGATGATCGGCAGCGACGACCTGCTGCTGTTCGCCACCGACTGGCCGCATTGGCGGTTCGACGGCACGGATGCGCTGCCGCCCGGCCTGCCGGAGCGGCTGCGGCCCCGCGTGCTGCGCGACAATGCGCTGGCCATCTACCCCCGGCTGAAGGAGAGCGAGCCATGAGTGCGACCACCCTTCCGCGCCCCGCGACATCGGGCGAGACCCGGCTGCGCATCGTCGATTGCGACGTGCATCCCGCCATGCGCTCGGCCGCGGAGTTGGACCGCTGGCTTTCGCCGCGCTGGCGGCAGCACCGCAGCGAATACGGCATCCGGCTGAGGCAGCCCTTCACCAGCACCTACCCCTATCCGAAATCCGCGCCCGCCCTCTCGCGCCGCGATTCCTGGCCGCCGAATGGCGGCCCGCCGGGCAGCGACCTGGAATTCATGCGGGCGCAGCACCTCGACTTCCACGACATCGAGTACGGCATGCTGCAGCCACTTTCGGTCCGCGGGATGGATGAGCGCGTGCCGGGCTTCGCCGAGGCGGTGTCCTGCGCGGTGAACGAATGGCAGCACGACGACTGGACGTCGCAGGACAAGCGGCTGAAGGGCACCATCGCCGTCCCCGGGGAGGATGCAAAGGCCGCGGTGCGGGAGATCGAGCGCTGGGCCGGGCACCCCGACTTCGTCCAGGTCTCGATGGTGACGCGGGCGCTGGAGCCGCTGGGCAGCAGCCGCTACTGGCCGATCTACGAGGCCGCGGCGCATCACGGCCTGCCGATCGGCCTGCACACGCTGGGCACCAGTGGGCATGCGGTGACCGGCGGCGGCTGGCCGTCCTACTACTATGAAGAACACGCGGCGGTGGCGATGTCGCTGGCGGCGATGACCGCCAGCTTCATCCTGGAAGGCGTCACGGAGCGCTTCCCGACTCTCAAGCTGGTCATCATCGAGGGCGGCTTCGGCTGGGTGCCCGGCCTTGCCTGGCGCATGGATAGCCATTGGCGGGCGCTGCGCAGCGAGGTGCCGCACCTGCAGCGCAAGCCGTCCGAGGCGCTGAGATCGAGCTTCTGGTTCACCACCCAGCCGGTGGAGGAGCCGGAGGAGCCGGAGCATCTGCGCAAACTGATCGACTGGATCGGGTGGGACCGGCTGCTGTTCGCCACCGATTATCCGCACTGGGACAGCGACGATCCCCGCTACGCCTTCAAGTGCCGGATGAGTGAGGTGGAGAAGCGGGCGATCTTCGCCGGAAATGCGAAGGCGGTGTACGGACTCTGACGCCGACGGCTTGCACGGGAGTCCGCGCCGTGGATTGATCGGGCCGGGGAAACGCTTGCCCGAGCCACGGGGTCCAGGACGAACAATGCAAAGCTACGACTACATCGTCGTCGGCGCCGGATCGGCCGGCGCGGTCGTCGCCAACCGCCTCTCGGCGGATGCCAGGAATAGGGTGCTGCTGCTGGAAGCCGGCCCGGCCGGTAGCCCCTGGACGCATATCCCGATCGGCTATGCGCGGATGATCACCCACCCGGCGGTCAACTGGCTTTATGCCTCGGAGCCCGAGGCCGCGACCAATGGCCGCCGCATCCCCGTCCCGCGCGGCCGGATGCTGGGCGGCTCCAGTTCCCTCAACGGCCTCGCCTTCGTGCGCGGCCAGGCCCAGGATTTCGACACTTGGGCGCAGCTCGGCAATCCGGGCTGGAGCCATGCCGAGGTGCTGCCCTTCTTCAAGCGGATGGAGCGCTACGAGGGCGGCGGCGACGACGCCTTCCGCGGCCGCGAAGGCCCGCTGCGCGTCACCAACCCGGCGCCGCGCGATCCGCTCTACGCCGCGGTGATCGCCGCGGCCGGCCAGGTCGGCATCGCCCACAACCCGGACTACAACGGTGCGGTGCAGGACGGCATCGCGATGAGCCAGGCGACCATCGCCAATGGCCGCCGCATGTCGACGGCCGCCTGCTATCTGGCGCCGGCACGCGGCCGGCCGAACCTGCGCATCGAGACCGGCGCTCTGGCCGAGGCGCTGCTCTTCGAGGGCACGCGCTGCACCGGCGTGCGCTACCGGGTCGGCGACGCGCTGCGCGAGGCGCGCGCCGGCCGCGAGGTGGTGGTCAGCGGCGGCTCGATCAACTCGCCGCAACTGCTGGAGCTGTCGGGCATCGGCCAGCCGGAGCGACTGCAGGCGCTGGGGATCGAGGTGCGCCAGGCGCTGCCCGGCGTCGGCGAGAACCTGCGCGACCACTACGCGCCGCGCACCCGCTGGGCGGTCGGCGCGAAGGGCTACACCTTCAACGACCGCGGCCGCGGCCTGGGGCTTATCGGCCAGGCGCTGCGCTTCGCCTGGTCGCGGGAGGGGATGCTGAGCATGGTCGGCGCGCCGATGCGCGCCTTCGTCCGTTCGCGCGAGGGGCTGGAGGCGCCGGACCTGCTGCTCGGCTGGGTGCCGATGCTGATGGAGCCGGGGCCCAAGGGGCCGCGGCTGTCGCGGCAATCCGGCATGACCTGCTACGCCCACCCGATGCGGCCGGAGAGCAAGGGCAGCATCCATGTCACCGCGGCCGATGCACGTCGGCCGCCGGCGATCAATTTCAACTTCCTCTCATCCCCGGTGGATGCCGAGCTGACCTTGAAGGCGATCCGTATCGCCCGCGGCATCATGACCGCGCCGGCGATGGCGAAGCTGCAGGTGCGCGAGATCGCGCCTGGCGTCGACAGCAGTCGGGACGACGAGATCATCGACTGGGTGAAGCGCGTGGCGGAGACGACCTACCACCCGGTGGGGACGTGCAAGATGGGCAGCGACCCGATGGCGGTGGTGGATGCGCGGCTGCGGGTGCATGGCATCGCCGGGCTGCGCGTGGCAGATGCCTCGATCATGCCGACGCTGACCTCAGGCAACACCAATGCGCCGAGCATCATGATCGGCGAGAAGGCGGCGGCC
>JBMOJU010000328.1:0-5771 GCA_049315625.1 Paracraurococcus sp. | reverse complement strand
ATGGGCCCGGCGCGGCTCGGCTGGCAGGACGTGCCGCTGGCGCGCGCGATGGACACGCTGCACCTGCCGCTGGCGCGGGGCGGGGTGGCCGACCCGGCGGCGTGCTCGATGGGCAACCCGCACGCGACCTTCTTCGTCGCCGACCTGGATGCGCTGGACCTGGCGGCGATCGGCCCGGCGCTGGAGCATGACCTGATCTTCCCGCAGCGGGCCAATATCGGCTTCGTCCAGGTGCTGGCGCCCGACCATATCCGCCTGGCGGTCTGGGAACGCGGCGCGGGGCTGACGCTCGCCTGCGGCTCCGGCGCCTGCGCCGCGCTGGTCAATGCCGCCCGCCGCGGCCTGACCGGCCGCCGCGCCACCGTCTCGCTGCCCGGCGGCGACCTGGTGATCGAATGGCGCGACGACGGCCATGTGCTGATGACCGGCCCGGTCGCCACCGCCTTCACCGGCGCGCTCGATCTCGAAGGCTATCCGGCGTGAGCATTGAGGTGATGACCTTCGGCTGCCGGCTCAACACCTATGAGTCGGAGGGCATGCGCGCCCTGGCGACCGCGGCCGGCCACGGCGCGGGCACCATCCTTGTGAACACCTGCGCCGTCACCGCGGAGGCCGAGCGCCAGGCCCGCCAGGCGATCCGCCGCGCGGCGCGCGACAACCCCGATGCCCGGATCATCGTCACCGGCTGCGCAGCGCAAATCGCGCCCGAGCGCTGGGCCGCGCTGCCGGGCGTCGCCCGCGTCATCGGCAATGCCGACAAGCTGCGGCCGGCGATGTGGGCGCTCGATGCGCCGCCCGCGCCGGTGACGGACATCATGGCGGCGACCGAGACGGCGGCGCATCTGGTGACGGATTTCGTCGGCCGCGCCCGCGCCTTCGTCCAGGTGCAGCAGGGCTGCGACCATCGCTGCACCTTCTGCGTCATCCCCTATGGCCGCGGCCCGTCGCGCAGCGTCCCCATCGGCGCGATCGTCGAGCAGGTGCGGCTGCTGGTGGACCGCGGCTACCGGGAAGTCGTGCTGACCGGCGTCGATATCACCAGCTACGGGCCGGACCTGCCTGGCGCCCCCAGCCTCGGCCAGATGGTGCGGCGGCTGCTGGCGCTGGTGCCGGACCTGCCGCGGCTGCGGCTCTCCTCGCTCGACCCGGTCGAGGTCGACGATGACCTCTGGCGGCTGATCGAGGGCGAGCCAAGGCTGCTGCCGCATCTGCACCTGTCGCTGCAGCACGGCGCCGACCTGATCCTGAAGCGGATGAAGCGGCGGCATTCGCGCGCCGATGCGCTGGCCTTCGCGCGGCGCGCCCGGGCGCTGCGGCCGGACCTGGCCTTCGGCGCCGACCTGATCGCCGGCTTCCCGACCGAGACCGAGGCGCAGTTCCAGGAGACGCTCGACCTGGTGGGCGAGATGGACCTCAGCTTCCTGCACGTCTTTCCCTATTCGGAGCGGCCGGGGACGCCGGCGGCGCGCATGCCGGCGGTGCCGGTGCCGCTGCGCCGCGAACGCGCCGCCCGGCTGCGGGCGGCCGGGGCCGCCGCCGCCGCGCGGTTCTACGCGAGCCGGCTGGGCGAGGAGGAAGATGTGCTGTTCGAGCGTGACGACCGCGGCCACACCGCGCATTTCGCCCCGATTCGCCTGGCGACGGGCAGCGCCGCACCGGGCGAGTTGCGCCGCGTGCGGGTGACCGGCGCCGGGCCGGACGGCCTGCTGGCCGCAGCCTTGCCGGTTGGGGTGGCCTGAGCATGGCGCTGCGCGACTGGGTCAGCCGCCTGCGCGGCAAGCCGGAGGCCCCGGCCGAGCCGCCGCCGCCGGAGGCCGTGCCGACCGAGTTCGCGGCCGAGCCGGTGGCGGAGCCCGTCCTCGACGCCGTGCCTGTGCCGGAGCCCGCGGTTGACGCCGAACCGGTGCCGGAGACACCGGCACCGGAGGCCGCGGTCCCCGACGACGTGTCCGAACCGCCGGCGCCGATGGCCGCCGAGGCGTCGGCACCGGAGGCCACGCTTCCGCCCGAGCTCGTGTCGTTGGCCGCGGCGGCGCCGGACCCCGAAGCCACGATCCCGCCCGAGCCCGAGCCCGAGCCGCCGGCGCCCGTCGCCGCCGAGGCACCGGCCGCCCGCGGCGGCTGGTTCTCCCGCCTCAAGGCCGGGCTGTCGCGCTCCACCGCCAAGCTGACCGACAGCGTCACCGCGCTGTTCCGCAAGCGCCGGCTGGACGAGGAGGCGCTGGAGGAACTCGAGGACACGCTGATCACCGCCGATCTCGGCGTCGCCGCGTCTCGCCGCATCGTCGAGAGCTTCCGCAGCACGCGCTTCGGCACGGAGGTCACCGACGAGGAGGTGAAGGCGGCGCTGGCCGCGGAGATCGCCGCCATCCTCGACCCGGTGGCGCAGCCGATGCCGATCGATCCGGACCATGCGCCGCATGTCGTGCTGGTGGTCGGCGTCAACGGCACCGGCAAGACCACCACCATCGCCAAGCTCGGCCAGCAATACCGCGACCAGGGGCTGCGCTGCGGCTTCGTCGCCGGCGATACCTTCCGCGCCGCGGCGGTCGAGCAATTGCAGATCTGGGGCGAGCGCACCGGCGCCACCGTGCACGCGCCGACCAAGGAGGGCGCGGATGCCGCCGGCCTCGCCTTCGATGCGCTGAAGGCGGCGCGGGCGGATGGCACGCAGGTGCTGCTGGTCGACACCGCGGGCCGGCTGCACAACAAGACGGCGCTGATGGACGAGCTGCGCAAGGTGGTGCGTATCATCAAGCGGGTGGATGAGACCGCGCCGCATTCCGTGCTGCTGGTGCTGGACGCGACCACCGGGCAGAACGCCATCCAGCAATGCAAGGTGTTCGGCGAGATGGTGAACGTCACCGGCCTCGCCGTCACCAAGCTGGACGGCAGCGCCAAGGGCGGCGTGGTGGTGGCGCTGGCCCAGGAATTCGGCTTGCCGGTGCATTTCGTCGGCGTCGGCGAGAAGGCCGGCGACCTCAGGCCCTTCGCGGCGCGCGACTTCGCCCGCGGGCTGATGGGGCTGGATTAGCGACGATCGCCGCGGCGCCTTGCCGGGGGGCAAACCTCAGCCGCCGGACGCGCGGCCGGCCGTGCCAATGGCGAGGGACATCGGTATAACCGCGTGCGTGCCTCGGCCGAAGGCTGGCCAGCTGAGGCGCGGCGGGTCGGAAGGGTGGCGGGGCGTGGGCCCGGCGCCATCCCCGCCGCGGCATGGCGGGGCGGATGCCGGGGCAAGCGAAAGGATCGCGCGGGAATCATGGACAGCACGCGTGCCAGACCCGATGCCCGCGCCGGCCGTGGCCTGCTCCGCCGGCGCCTGCCACCCGGGAGGCTGGGGACGGTCGCCGCCGCCGGCGCCGCCACGGCCGCAGCGCTGACGCTGGGCGTCGGGTTCACCGCCGGCGCCGCGCTGCTGCTCGTGCCGGGGCTGCTGGCCCGCCCGCTGCCGACCCGGCGGGCGCTCGCGGCCCGCACCGTCGCCCCGGCCGCGCTCCAGGTGCCGCCACCTCGCACGCCGGGCCCGTCCGCGGCCGGCGCCACGCTTGGCCTGCGGTCGGCGGCGACCCTGGCGGCGGTGAAGACGGTGACCTTCCAGGTCGGCGCGATGGTGGCCACCTTCACGATCTCCTACCTCTTTGTCCGCGATGCGGCGACGGCGGCGACGCTGACGGCGTTCTGGTCGGTGGCCGGGCCGGCCCTTTACTTCCTGCACGAGGTGGCGTGGGCCGGCGTCGACGCGCCGGCCTCGGCCACCCGCCATCCGATGGTGACGCTGCGCTTCACCTGGCGCGGCCACGACGTCGCCATGCCGCTGCGACGCGACCTGGCAAAGACCCTGACCTGGCGCTTCGGCGCCGCCCTGACCGACTTCGCCGTGATCTACCTGGTGGTCGGGAGCGCGATCGTCGCCGCGAAGCTGACGGTGACGGGGGTGGTGGTGGGCACCTGCCTCTACTACCTGCATGAAGTGGCCTGGGATGCCTATACGACCCGGCCGCGCCCGCCGATGCTGGCCCTGGCGGCGGCCTGAGGGTCCCGCGGCGGGCGGTTCCGCCCCGTGGCGATCTGCTCTAACGGTCTGCCACGGAGGAGACCCCGAGATGACCGCCGCACCCGTCAGCCGCTACCCCGTCCCGCGCCTTGCCGACCTGCCCGCCGACATCCGTGCGCGGATCGAGACGGTGCAGGAGAAATCGGGCTTCATCCCCAACGTCTTCCTCATGCTCGCCTACCGGCCGGAGGAATTCCGCGCCTTCATGGCCTACCACGACACGCTGATGGACAAGCCGGGCGGGCTGACCAAGGCGGAGCGCGAGATGATCGTGGTCGCCGTCTCCGCCCACAACCAGTGCCAGTACTGCGTCATCGCGCACGGCGCGATCCTGCGGATCCGGGCGAAGAACCCGCTGGTCGCCGACCAGATCGCGGCGAATTTCCGCAAGGCCGACATCACGCCGAAGCAGAAGGCGATGCTGGAATTCGCGCTGAAGGTCACCACCCAGGCGAACGTGGTGGAGGAGGCCGACAGCGCCGCGCTACGCGACCTCGGCTTCTCCGACGACGAGATCTGGGACATCGCGGCGATCGCCGCCTTCTTCGGCATGTCCAACCGCATGGCCAATTTCACCGCGCTGCGGCCGAACGCGGAATTCTATGCGATGGGGAGAGGCTGATGCCCGAGATCCGCTGGGAACGCATGACGGCGCCGGAGCTCAAGGCGCTGGCGGCACGGGACGCGCTGGTGGTGCTGCCGATCGGCAGCCTGGAACAGCATGGCCCGCATCTGCCGGTCTGGACCGACAGCCTGTGTGCGCATGAGATCGCGCTGCGCGGCGCGGCCGCCGCCGGCGACCTGCCGGTGGCGGTGCTGCCGCCGATGTGGATGGGGCTGTCGGAGCACCATTTGCCCTTCGGCGGCACCATCACCCTCGACCACGCCACCTTCCACGCGGTGCTGCGCTGCGTGGTGCGTTCGATCCTGGCGGATGGCTTCAACAAACTGCTGATCGTCAACGGCCATGGCGGCAATATCGACCCGCTGGCGGTGAGCACGCGGGAGCTGGCGGTGGAATTCGGCATCCCCGTCGTCGTCACCACCTGGCCCAACCTGGCGCCGAAGGCGATCGGCGAGATCCTGACGACGCAGCCCGGCATCCACCATGCCTGCGAGGGCGAGACGGCGCTGTGGCTGGCGCTGGATGCGGCGCAGGTGCGGCAGGACAAGATCGCCGAGACGATCTCCAACCCGCCGCCCAACCCGCCGCCCGGCTTCGTGCGCTTCTTCTCCTTCGAGGAGCGGGCGCCGCGCACCGGCGTCCGCGGCGACCCGCGCGCCGCGACGGCGGAGAAGGGCGAGGCGATCCTCGCCGCGGTGACCGGGGCGCTGGCGGCGGCGATGCGCGACCCCGCGCTGTGGAGCACGCCGGACGATGTCTGGGCGCGGGGGCGTGCCCAGCGTCAATAGGAGAACGGTACGTTCAGCCGCGCCCCCGGGGCCGGCTTGAACAGCTTGTCCTCCAGCAGGTCCGGGCTGCCCTGGTCGGTCTGGCCGCGGCCGGGCAGGTTGCGGTTGATGATGCTCGGGTTGAAGCGGGCCCGGTCCTGCTCCACCACCCGCGGGGCTTCCTTGCTGCGGTCCGGAACCGGCGCGACCGTGGAGTCCGCCACCTGCCCGGATTTCAGCGATTGCGGCATCGCCTGCTGCTTCGGCAATTCGAGTGCCGGCGGCTTCCGCCCGCCCTTGCCGGGCTGCGGCGATGCAAGCT